>JBCDHQ010000124.1:0-11658 GCA_038749815.1 Pseudomonadota bacterium
AGCGAGCCCGTTGCCCTCCAACGGATCCGCGAGAACTGGCTCGACCTGCGCCGCGAGATCGAGCGTCAGAACGGTCCTGAGGTCGTCGACAACACGCCTTGGGACATCGTCATCGCCCAAGAAGTCTACAACATCTGCCGGAGCATCGTGTCTCGGCCGGACTGGTCCCCGTTTCTGGACCTCGAGACCCAGACAAAGTGGCTCTACCCCTTCATCTCCACATCGTTTCTGAACCGCGACGGGTCGAGGGAGTTTCGCGTCCGGATCGTCCCCCTGCTGTCCCCGAGTGAGATCGTGGCCGTCTAGTTGTTGCTGTCGGCAACATTGCGGAGCAGCGTCAGCTCGATGCGGTTGTTGCGGATGTCGAACGGATCCTCGTGGATCGGGGTGCGATCCGCCTCGCCTGTGATCCGCGAGAAGCGCACCTGAGCCACTCCGACACGCCCGAGGACATCCCGAGCGGAGAGCGCCCTGCCCGTCGAAAGCTCCCACCCCCCATATTCGGGCCCGTGGATCGGCTCGGAGACGAGATGCGCATCCACGGCCAATTTGTTCGAGACGAGGTTGGTGATGTCGCCCACCATCATCAGAATGCTCATCATCAGGGGCGTCGGCTGAGTGCTGTCGGCCTCGAAGAGGGGGGAGCCTTCGATGTCGAAGAGCTCAATCACCAGCCCTTCGTCCGTCACGCGCGTTCGGATGTGCTTCAGGATCGAATCCGCAACCGAGCTCTCCCCGCCGAGCGCGTTGATCGCCGCCCGCACCTCCGTCATCGCCTCTTCGAAGGCATCGTTCTCCGCGGTGCCGGTGTCGCCCCGCGCCTGGCGCTCCGAAGACGGCCGCTCCCGCGTGGCACCGGTGCCGTTCTGAACGAGCGTCGTCTCCGCCGTGATCGATGAGCCCGCGAACGGTCCGTCGCCGCCGCCGGAGCTCCGGTGGACGGGGATCGAGGGGTTAAAGAAGTCGGCAATCCCCTGGCGCGTGTCCTCACTCGTCGCATTGAGGAGCCACATCAACAGAAAGAACGCCATCATCGCGGTCACGAAGTCGGCATAGGCCACCTTCCACGCGCCGCCGTGGTGACCGCCGCCGACAACGATCTTCTTCTTCTTGATGATAATCGGTCGTTCGCCGTCGGCCATGGTCCACCCCCTCCTTGGCTGCAGCGGCTCTTCTGCCCCAAAAGCAGTTACCGGCGCCTTTCTTCCCCTGCCATTTGTCCGAGCCGCGGGACGGAAGTCGCAACACGGTTAATCCTTCCTCAAACCCAACCGGTCCATCTTGCGCAGACTTCAGGGAAAGGCGGGTCCTTCATGTCCACCACGGTTCTGGCAAAAAAGCTCGAAAACCGCAGCGTCGGCCGCTCGCCGCTGCCCGACCTGGAAATGATCGGCGAGAACTTTGGCCGCATCCTCGAGGAGCATTTGCGCCCGTTGCTCAAGACCATCGTCGGCGCCCTGATCATGGATTGTGCGATCACCAAACTCGCCGATGTCGTCGATGCCATCCCCGTTCCCGCCATGCTCGGCGTGATTGAAAGCGAGGGGAGCGATCGGATGGCGCTCGTCAACCTGTCCGCGGATCTCGTCTACCACATCGTCGACATGCGAATGGGAGGCGATCCGACAGTGTCGCCGACACCCACAACCCGAAGCTTCACGGGCATCGACACGCAGCTCTGCATGGACATCTTCGACGCGGTGTTGCGGTCCTTCGAAAAAGCCGTGGAGGAGAGCGTTGGCGTCCCGCTCGACACGACCTTCTTTGTTGCGGGTCACAAGCAGGACATCAACACGGTCCGCATCGCACCGAAAAGCGCCGACGTGGTCCTCCTCTCCGTCAGTCTCGACATCGGTGAGGCTGCGCGTTCCGGCGATTTCGACCTGATTGTGCCGCTGTCGATCCTCGACATCCTGCGCGCCGCAACGCTGAAGGTGGACGCAACGGACTACCTCAACTCGAACGATCTCTGGCTCGCGCAGATGCGGACGGCAGCCTCGGAGGCAACCATTCCCCTCCACGCGGTGCTCCATCGGGAGGCCATGTCGCTCTCGGATGTCAGAAATCTGGAGCGTGGCGACCTCCTCCGCTTGCCCGCCGACGCACTGACCAATGTGGCCATGGTCCAGAGCATCGGTACAAAACACGAGTGCGAGCTCGTGAAAGGTCGCCTCGGCACCTACGATGGCAGCAAGGTGATCAAGCTGACCGAGGACGGCCGCCGCGAATTGGGAACGAGCCTCGGCAAAGTCCTGACCAAGTAGGGCCCACGCCCGTTTATGGAGCTCAGGTGGTTTGTGATTTCAGACCGTCGTTCGGGCCAGTGACAGGCTCCACCCAGTCACTGCCGTGGGAAGGCGGCCTCGCCCGAGTGCCCGGTGGGACGCCAAACGAGGTTTGAGGGGTGGTCGCGCTGACAGTTTGCCGCCGCTCGCCCAAGCGCGCACCGGTAAAGTGGCGTGGCGACCTCACGCGCGCCAGACTATTCCGGCGCGCAGTCGGTGCTGGTCGCGTCCTACCTCGCATCTATCCGATGTCTGCGATCATGGCCGCCCTAGGCCGCCGATAGAGGGGCTTCCACTGAGACAAGCGGCTCGAGGGGTGGAGGCGCCGTGACCCACCCTCGCGCCTCCCGAGCCGAGCCGACTGGTACCTTAGATCGGTGCGGAGCCCGCTCCCTGATGGCGGAGCAGCCCACACTCCGGCCGGGGTCCTGTATCGCAGTCGCCGGGGTGGCCTGTGGTTTGGACGCATCGATTGATGGCCAGATCGAGATTGAGGGCGGCTGGGACGCTCTCCGATTTGCGCCCTCAGCGCGGTGCGAAGGCTCTGACGTGGTTGGTCGGGGTGAGGAACCGCTCAACCAGATTGCGCTGTCGGTAGACCCATATTGTGGAGCTGCCCTTGTGGATGACCCGTGGCGGGCGGGTCGCCGATGCGCCGCACTCGGCGGCGAGGTCCTGGATCGCGGGGGGTCGTCGGGCGTGTACTTGATCGGGATCGATCCCGGGCAGAGGTCTCCGAGGTCATGGCCTCCCAGAGAGTCGCCTGCGTGGCCGGGCGTCAGGTTCAGCCGAACGGCGTGGAGCTCGGCTCTCAGTCCGCCGCGGGAGTGTTACACGCGGCCATGTTTGTCAGTTTGGGCGTGGCGCCGTGATGACGCTCACGCACGACGAGGCGACCCTGAGACTGTGGCCAACGTCCGCGTCTGATGCGGCGTCGAGACGGCGATCCCCGACACCCGTGCTCGAAGCAATTACAAAGCGTCCTGCGCCAGCCACAGCGGTCCGGCAAGGCGCCCCGATGAGGGATCGCCACAGGATGCCTTCGGTCACTCGCCGGTCATCAACACGCGGAACGCCGTGCGCCTTCAGGGCGCCAAAGGGTTGGATCACGGCCCTCTGTTCGTCGGCCCGCTCGCGGTGATGCACCGGAAACCGCCGCTCGTTAGCCCACGTGACGACACAGCCAGACTTGTGAGCCTTCTTTCTGGGGCCCAGACGGCGGCGAGCACGGCCCAGAGGTCGTCCGTGGCCTGAGCGTCTGGAGAGCGGTTCTCGTCAGGCGCCAGTTCGGGTCCCGAGCCTCACTTCGGTGGTCGAGCGGACGGTCGTATGGCTCCGACGGACCCCTCGATCGGCCAGGGACTTAGGTCCCGACCTCAGAGACGCGTATCACCATCGCCGCAGGCGCTGACGGCCGAGACCAAGATGACCTGTTGGATACGCCCTTGAGCCCAATCAAGTTTCGGAACAAGCGGGTTGGTGTGAGCGCGCCAGTCAAAGAAGGACAGGCAGAGTGTCGGTGCAAACGGCCCTCCACGCGCCGACACAAGACAGAGGGCTTCGCTTGCGCCGTCGATTGCGGGGGGCATGCGATGGGCGCAGTCCGCGTGGCCAACTTGACCGATGTTGTTTGCAACGGCCCAACACCGGGCATTGCGCGGAGGGTTGGCCCGAAGTCCGGTGCGGGACTTCCCGCGTGCGAGGACCCAATTGCGCGCGAGCTTATCAGTCTGAGGTTCATCCACTCGGTCCACCATGCCGAGCCCCTCCTTGCGCGTGCGCTTCGCCTTCGTGGTCTGGATCGGGCACTTGGTGCGTTCTGGCGGCTTGCACCGCCGATCTCCAACGCGCTCCCGTTGGGAGCTGGGGCGCCAAAGTGAAGGAGGTCGACGGGATCTGCCCGCAGAAAGCGATCAGGCAGCGCGCGCCGCTGATCTTTCCCTCTCTCTGTCGGCGCGCGGAACGCTCCTGATGAGCGTCGGAGAAGGCGGGCTTCGAAGGATCACCACAAGAGCGCCAGCAGGTCACTCCCCGTGACCGGGCGGTGTGTGTCGTCCTGGCAGTGCCGATGGTGCTCGCCATGATCGAGTGTTTGGTCGCTTGGCATGGCGGAACGGGCTCGGATGGCGCGGACAGTTGGGCCGGCGACCTTCTGCACTACCTGCACACGGAACGCGCGTGGCGATGGGAGGGATCGGATGAAGGCAGTGGTGTTGGGTCTCGGCGGGCTGGTTGTCCTTGCGGCTGCGGCGAGCGTTGTCTCCTCCCGGGCGAGCGCGGGGCTCGAGACGCCGGCCTATGAGGTCCTCCGGGCGGATGGCGCGTTTGAGCTCCGCCGGTATCCCGAGATGGTTGTGGCCAGCATCGATCGCACTGGCTCTCGCGGGGCGGCCGTTCAGGCGGGCTTCTCGCCGCTGGCGCGCTACATCTTCGCGCGCGACCGGGCCGGGCCAAAGATCGCCATGACCGCGCCGGTGCTCCAAGGACCGGGGGAGCGTGGGTGGACGGTGTCGTTCATCATGCCCTCGGCCATGGCGCGCGAGGACCTCCCGCTCCCCAACGGCGATGTGCGGCTCGAGGAGGTTCCGGCGCGGCTGGTCGCCGCGGTCACGTTCACCGGTTTTTGGCGGGACGGCTCGTTCGACACGCAGGCGGAGCGCCTGAGGGCTTGGCTCGCAGCCGAAGGCGTGTCCGTGACCGGTGCCCCTGAGTATGGCTATTACAACGATCCCTTCACGCTTCCGTTCCTGCGTCGGAACGAAGTGCTTCTGGAGGTGGCTGGGGACGACCTCGCGGGACGGGCAGGGTCTTGAGCCCTCGGGCTTCGCGCGCGGACGTGCCGGTGGAGCGCTGCCCATCGGCGTGGGCGGCCCGTCACCGGTCGGGACGCGCGATCTCCAAGGGCATGCCGGTTGCCGGGCGGAGCGTGAACCACATGGTGGGCTCCGGTCGGAAGCCATCGGGGAGGCGCACATGGACGTCGCGGATGATGGTGGCGAGGAGGACGGTCGCCTCCGCCATCGCCATCGACGCTCCGATGCAGATCCGAGGGCCATCTCCGAAGGGCAGATAGCACCCACGCGGCCGCTTTTCGGCGCGCGCGGGCAGGAAGCGGTCAGGGTCGAAGCGCAGCGGTGCGTCCCAGATCTGCGCGTGGCGGTGGATCGCATAGACCGGCAGGATGACGGTGGCGCCTTCGCGCACCCTGTGGCCTGAAAGAGTGTCGGCCTCCTGCGCTGTGCGCGTCAAAAACCCGGCGGGGGGATAGAGGCGCAGTGTCTCCTCGATCACCCGTCGCACGAGGTCGAGCGCGGGCAGGTCGGCCACCGACGGCTCGCCGGGGAGCGCGCGCACTTCGTCGCGCGCCCGCGTCTGCACCTCCTGATCGAAGGCGAGCAGATAAAGCGCCCAGGTCAGTGTGAGCGCTGTTGTCTCATGCCCCGCGAACAGAAACCCGAGCAGATTGTTGCGCACTTCGAGTGCGTCGAGCGCCCCCTCATCCTCCGCTTCAATCAGGAGGTCGAGAAGATCGGGCGGCGTGCTCGGCCCCCTTTCGCGGCGCGCGGCGATGATCTGGTCGGCGCGGTCGTCCATCTCGCGCCGGATCCCGTCGCCCCAGGCTGCGGGCCGGGGAACCCAGTTGGGCACCCCCAGAATGTCGAAGAGAGAGATCCGACCAAGCCCCGCGACATAGGCCTCGACCGAGGCCGCGAGGGCCTCCCGGTCGATCGCATCGCGCCCGCCGAGGGCGAGGTCGCACATGACATCGCAGCTCGCCCGCGCCATGACCGGAAAGACATCGGTCGTCCCACCGGCTCCGGCGAGCTCGTCGCGCGCCATGCGCGCGGCGCGCTCGTATGCAGGGCTCGCGGCCTCAAGCGCGCGCGGGCGGAAGGGGGTGGACAGGGCGCGGCGCTGCCGCTGCCAGATCTCACCCGTCGTGGTGACCAGATTGTCGCCTTTGCGCGGGGTCATCAGGCGAACGAGGATCGGCGATTTCGGGTAGGCGGCCTCACGCGCGCGAAGGACGCGGTCGATCGCCGGCGGATCCATCACCATGATCCAGCGCCCCCGCTTCCGGTCGGGGATCATCGTCTCTTCGTAGGCGGCCTTGGGGATCAACTCCAGCACGTTGCGCCGCGCCGCGCGGTAGCTCGCCCAAAGGCCGAGCGGCGCGTTCGGCGCGCGGACGCCTGCTGGGATCGCGGGATCGGCATCGAATGCCACGGGCTCCTCCACATTGGCCTAAGGGGAAGGTAGGCCTGCGCCGCGCCTGGTCATGCGGTTCGATGCCGCGTCAGCCGAGCGGCCGGCGTCGCCGCAACGGCTCCGCGCTGATGGCCATCCGCTGGGCATATTTGAGGTGGCCCACAGCGCCGAGAAAGGCCTTGTGCGTCGGCTTCCGCTCTAGGTAGTCGGCCAGCCGCAGGAGGTTGATCGGCTGGTGCTGAATGAGGGCACGGACCCGCTCGACCGCCTCATGCGTGGGGTAGTGGTCGATCATCTGACAGGCCGTCTGGGTCGGTGTCAGAAGGTAGAAGTCTTGGGGCCGCCGCCGCGTGTAGCGGGTGATGTCGAAGGGGGAGGCGCCCAGTGTGGTCGCTTTGGGGATCAGACAGCGGAGGTCTTCCACCCGGTTCTCGAGGATTGAGCCGGTCTTCTGCCGGAACCCGAGCCCGGCGAGCTGGTCGATCGCGTGGGTGCGCATCGCGGGCGAGAGCATGTCACTGTCGGCCCGATCATATGTGAGGTCGTCGAAAACGGAGAACAGCCTGAGCCCTGTGTCGGCGAGACACAGATAGACACCGAGATCCGCCTCGACGAACGGAGTGGGAACAGGATGTGCGCCCGCGGAGGTCATAGAGCTCGCCCTAGCAAGCGCGGCGTCCTCTGTCGACGCGACGCTCAGTCCAAGGCGATCTCGGTGTAGAACCTGTTCGCGATTTGGCGGACTTGACCTGAGCGGAAGAGGTCGGGTGCCGACCAGTTCGGGTCGTCGCCTGCAAAGAGGTCGAGGAACGCGATGGCAAGCGAGGGATCGTCGCCGACATTTTCCTTGAAGCTCCACCAGGTGCGCGCCTCGTCGAGCGCTGTGCTCGGCTGCTGATCGGTGTTGAAGTCCTGGGCGAGGACCAGTCCTCGGACGTTGAGGCAAAAGGCGACGTAGAGATAGCCCTCCGGCCAGAAATAGGCCGGGTTTGTCTGGTCAGCGTCGGGCGGGCCGTCGGAGATGCGGGCGGGTTTGAACTTGATGAGGCTCCTGAGCATCAGGCCGGCGGCGAAGCCGACATAGGCCTGGTTGTCCGCGTCGTCGGTCGGCTTCTGGGCCTCGAAGGCCTTCAGCCAGCTGGCAAACACCTCCGCGAGCGCGCCGCGGTCGATGGCAAAGCTGTTGCCCGTCTCGTCCTCGGTCTGGGCGACCTGCGCCTCGAACGCGCCAACGAACCAGCGGAGGCGCTGCGCGGATTTCCGGAGAGGTTGCGGCTCGGGCAGAGTGGGGAGTGTCATGGGCCCGCCTCAAAGATGCGCGGCGGCGGTTTCGAGCGCGTCTGCGAGCGTCCCCGTGTCGTCCGCGGCCGCCTGAAGATCGGCGTTGAGTGCGGTGACAAGGGCCGAGGAGAGGTCGAGGATCCGCTCCTCCGCCTCAAGGCTCTCTTCCCGGGCGGAGAGGAGCCAGACCGTGATGGTGAGAAGCGCG
The DNA here is from genome assembly GCA_038749815.1 of Pseudomonadota bacterium. Lineage (GTDB taxonomy): Bacteria > Pseudomonadota > Alphaproteobacteria > Rhodobacterales > Rhodobacteraceae > Algicella. The sequence goes on from JBCDHQ010000124.1 coordinate 7,984, forward strand.
CGGTCGGTTTCGGAGAAGTCGTCCTCGGCGGCCGGGCGGACAAAGCCCGGGACAGGGCCCATGGCGCGCGAGGACCGGAGATGCGCGAAGAAGGCGGCGGCGTTCTCGCTCGGCCGCCCATCCGTGCCCCGCGTCTGCCCGAGATGCGCGGCGAGGAGTGTCTCGCTGATCAGCTCATGATGGCCGAGCTCCGCCGTGCGGATATGCTCCCACGCGTAGCTCAGCACTTTGGCGGTCGTGGCGGCGGCCCCCGCCTCGGTCTGGTGGCCCGTGACGAGGTCTGCGGCGGTTTGAATGTCCTGCGCCGTGATGGGCGCAACCATCAGGCGTTTGCTCGCCGCCTCGAGCGCGCCGAGCGCCTCGCGAAAGCGCTCCGCCATCGGCGCGGGCAGAAGGCGTGTCGCGGGCTCCAGCACCTCCTCCGTCGCATCGGCGATGACTGCCACGCCCCGCAGTGCATCCCGGAGCGGCATGTGCAGGTCGGGCAGAAAGCTGAGCGGGGTCGCCTGGCGTCGCATCGGGCAGGTTCCTTGTTCAGGGATCCATATACGCCCGCTTGGGTGTCTGTTCCATGAATTTCAGGGTTGCCGCCAGCGTGCTCACCACGGCTTGAGAGCCGAGCCCCATCGCGTTCTGCGCCGACGCGGCCTGGCCGAGCTCGATGCACTCCCGCATCGGGAGGCCGAGATGAAGGCCCGTCGCAAAGCCCGCGTTGAAGCAGTCGCCGCACCCGCAGGTGCACACCGCCTCGATCTCAAAGGCGGGAAGGTCGATTTTGCCGCCTGCCGCGTCGCGATACATCGCGCCATCGGCGCCGAGTGTCAGGATCACAGCGCCCGTGCCCTGGTCGAGGAGGAAGGCCGCGATCGCCTCAAAATCCGTCATGCCGGAGAGGGCCATCGCCTCCTCCTCCGAGGGCATGAAGTAGTCGGTGTGGGCGAGGAGTGGGCGGATCAGTGCCAAGTCCTCAGCGGTCGAGGCGAAGACGTCGAGCGTTGTGGTGATCCCGCGGCGCTTGGCCTCTGCCAGCACTTCGGCGTTCCGGCCGGTGTCCATGGCGTCCATCAGACCGACGCCGCCGATATGGAGGATCGTGGTGTCGAGCACATCTTCGAGCGCTGCGTCATCCACAAAGAACCCCGCCGTCGCCCCCCGTTTGTGGAGGGCGGGACGCGCCCCGTCGGGCCGGGTGGTCACGACGCTCGAGGAGGTCATGAACCCCTCGCAGCGCTGCATATGCGTCGTGTCGACCTCGAAATCGGCGAGGCGGCGGAGCACCCAGTCGCCCATCAGGTCATGCCCGACGCCGCCGACGGCCTGGACGTTGAGCCCGTGCTTTGCCGCGACAATCGCGGCGGAGCCCGCGGCGCCCGAGACGGCAAGGGCGAAATCCTCGACAAAGTAGGTGCCGCCCCCCGGAGGCAGGTCCGTCACAGGGCGACAGAGGGCGTCGAATGTGTAAAAGCCGATGGAGGTGTAGTCGTAGGTCATCCGATCCGCTGGCCGCTCTCGGCGTCGAACAAGTAGAGATGTGCGGGATCAAACGCGATCCCCTCGGGCGTGTCGAGGGGGGCGCGGTAGGCGCGATCCGCCTTGATCTCAAAATAGCTCTCGCCCGATTTCAGAGTCAGGTAGGTGACATCGCCCGTCGGCTCGACACCGTACACCGTACCTTTGAGATGCGCGTCGCCACTCGTGACGCGACAATCCTCCGGCCGAATGCCAAGCGTGACGGGGCCGCCCAAATGGCTGGGCAAGTCTGGAACTTCGATCCCGGGCGCGCGGAACGTGCCCTCGCGCACCTCGCCCGCGATCAGGTTCATCGGTGGTGCGCCGATGAAGCCCGCGACGAAGGTGTTTGACGGATCGCTGTAGATCTCGTCCGGCGTTCCGATCTGCTGGATCTGGCCCGCCTGCATGATCACGATCCGGTCGGCCAGCGTCATCGCCTCGATCTGGTCATGGGTGACGTAGACGGTCGTGATCTTCAGCTCTCGCTGGATGTGTTTGATCTGCACGCGCATCGCCTGGCGGAGCTTGGCGTCCAGGTTCGAGAGCGGCTCGTCCATCAGAAAAGCCTGCGGCTGGCGGACGATGGCGCGCGCGAGGGCGGCGCGCTGGCGCTGACCGCCGGAGAGGGCCGAGGGCTTGCGGTCGAGATACTCGCTCAACTCCGTCATACCGGCGGCGCGGCGCACGAGGCCGTCCTGCTCGGGTTTGGGCACGCCCCGCATGCGGAGCGGGAAGCGGATGTTCTCATAAACGCTCATATTGGGGTAGAGCGCGTAGCCCTGGAACACCATCGCGACGTCGCGGTCGCGGGCGTCGACCTCGTTCATCAGCTCGCCGTCCATGCGGACCTCGCCCTCGGAGGGCTCCTCGAGGCCCGCAATCATCCGCATCGTCGTTGTCTTGCCGCAGCCTGAGGGGCCGAGGAACACCACGAACTCCTCATCGGCGATGTCGATGTTGACATCGCGCACACCCCAGACCGCGCCCCAGCGCTTTTGGATGCCGCTGAGCTCTATCCGTGCCATCGCCTACCCTTTGACTGCGCCGAGGGTCAGGCCGCGGCTGAGATGTTTCTGGATCGCAACGACCACAAGGAAGATCGGCAGGAACGCCAGGAACGCGACGAGCGCGATGGCGTTGTAGATCACCCCATCCGAGCCGCCGGTGAAGTTCGCGAGTGCGACCGACATCGTGTAGGCATTGGGCGTCGAGGCGATGAGCAGTGTGAACAGGAACTCGTTGATCGCAAAAATCATCGCGATGACGGAGGCAGTGATGATGCCGGGCAGGATCGCGGGGATGATGATCTCCCAGAGGATCCGGAGGTCCGAGGCGCCGTCGGTCCGCGCCGCATCCTCGAGCTCTTTCGGGATGTCGAGCATGTAGGAGCGGATGATCCAGGTCACGACCGAGAGGTTGATCGCGGCATAGACGAACATCAGCGCCCAGATCGTGTCGAGGAGGCCAGCGTTCCGGAACAGGAAGAAGATCGGGATCGCGACGATCGCGGGGGCCATCATCCGGGTCGACAGGATGTAGAAGCCGATGTCGTCGCGCCCCCGAAACTCGTAGCGGGAGAGCGCGAAGGCCGCGGGGATCGCGAGGATGAGGTCGATGACCACCGAGCCGATGATGGCGAGGACGGAGTTCCGGAGGTAGCGGCCCATCGGCCAATCCTCCCAGATCATGTGCCAGGCATCGAGGCTGAAGGTCGGCCAATAGATCGGTTGCGGCGTGATGATCTCCACCCGCGGGCGGAGGCCGATCGACAGGAACCAGAGGACGGGGGCCAGGCAAAAGAGCGCCCAGGTCCCGAGGATCAGGTAGCGGACAAAGAGGCTCTCGCCCTTGGTGCGGCGGAGGCTTGCCATCCCGCTCACTCCCGCGCTGAGACGAAGGCGCGCTTCACGACGAGCTGCGCGATGATGATGGTCAGGATCAGCATCACGACCGAGGCGGCCGAGGCGTAGCCGAAATTGAAGAACTTAAAGCCCGTCCGGTAGATGAAGTAGCTGATCGTCTCGGTCCCGAAGGCGGGTCCGCCCTTGGTGATGATGAAGACGTTCGTGAACATCGTCGTGATGTCGATGCCCCGCAGGATCAGTGCGACCGCGATCACGGGCTTCATCAGCGGCAACGAGATGTTCCAGAAGATCGCAAACC
>JBCDHQ010000125.1:0-11658 GCA_038749815.1 Pseudomonadota bacterium
GTGGTCGCGGGCGTGGTGTTCGGCCTGACCGGCGGTTGACGAGGCGATGCCGCCGCCCTGAAAGGGCCCGAGCAGCTCGAGTGCGATAAAGCAGATCCGCATAGAGGTCCTGACGTCGTCTTACGCGCTCATTAGCGCGGCGACGTGGGCGGGGCCACCCGCATTCGTGGGGGCGTCAGGGTGCGAGGGTCAGGCCGTCTTCGCTGCGGGGCCAGATGAACTGGCTCATGGTCCAGTTGAGGACGTCGAAGGCGGGCAAGACGCGGAAGGCGCCGCCGGCAAGCGGGGAGCGGTAGGGCGCGAAGACATCGACGAGGATGATGTGCGCGCCGTCGCCGATGGTTGGGACGCTGTAATTCGCCAGATCGCTGGCGTCGATCGGGTACTTGAAGCTCTCGGCGGTGAGGCAGTTCCCATCGGCATCCGTCGGGCAGTTGGCCTCGGTCCCCTCGGGGCCGCTGAGCGACCAGGCGATCGTGTAGTAGCCCTCCGGTATGGAGTAGGAATCGGCGGGGATCGGGTCGCCCGGTTCGGGGATTGTGAAGTCGATCCGGCTGACCCGCAGCACGGCACCCGCCGGAGCGCTGATGAACGATTGGTAGAGGTCGCGCAGCTGCGAGACGTTGGTCGTGTCGATCTCGTCGTAGCGAGACACGATGTCGGCCACGGTGTGCATCGATTTCGATGCACGCGAGAACTGCAGGAAGGCGTGGAACGACCCGAATGTCAGCGCAAGAACCGCAAGGAGGAGCGGCAGGACAATGACGAACTCAATCGTGATTGTGCCGTCTTCGTTTCTCCAACGCCGCCTCGATGTCCGCTTCCCCCGTGCCATGTGTCCCTCGTTCTCGCGTCAATACGGCTCGTGCAGGAAGGCAGAGGCGGTTCTGATCGGGAAGCCGCCGCTTTCATCCAGCCTCAGAATCGTCGTGAGGCCAAAGTCTTTGAAGATCGGGTCGACGATCGCGCAGACTTTGACGACCACGATCTGTGAGGAGCCCCCGGTGTTGTGACCGTCCGCCGGGTTGAAGGCGTCGAGCTCCTCCTGCGTTGCGGTCCGGTCGAAACACTCCGTCGGTGTGGTGTCGACGGCGTCGCCGACATCGAGGACCTGGGTCGAGACCACCAGGTTCTGCGAGCAGTTCTTGACGACGTTTGCCGTGTCGCAGATGCGGTCGCGCAGCGTGTCATAGCCGGGCTCGATCAGGAGGCCGAGGCGCACGTCGCGCATTGCGACGTCCACCGCACGCTCGACCATCATTTGGCGCGACATCAGGAGGCCACCCTCGAACGCGGCGAACACGACTGCGATGAAGACCGGAAACACGATCACGAACTCAACCGTTGCGCCGCCCTCCTCGGAGCGATTGCGGCGCAGAAGGTTTCGGATGCGCATCCGTTTCATCTGGCGACCTCCTCAGTTGGTCAGGCGCAGCGAGTTGATGGCCGCGGCGATGTCGTCGAAGGCACTGCCGAGCGTGGCGGAGGTCGCGAGGAAACGGTCGCCGTCATAGGTCGCGCAGTAGTCGAGCACGAACTCCTTGCGATCCTGGCCGGTCGACACATCGGCGGCCGATTCAGGACCGACGAAGGAGGGGTCGTCGAGACCGGCGATGTTGAACCCGATGGTGAAGACGCGCACACGCGGGCGTTCATCGTCGGCGGCGCGCGCCTCCTTCATGAACCCGCACACGTTTTCCACATGTTGAATGGACTGGTTGACCTCCCACCGGGTCAGCTGCGCACCGTGAATGATACCATTGCTGGTGTTGCCGTTCCGGTAGCGCAGTGGATTGGTGTTGTTGGTCACGACGTTTTGCCGATCGATCCCGTAATCCGGCAGGCCGTTCATCCAGTCGTCGTTCGGGATGGACCAGTAATCCGCCAGCAGGTCATCCTCGTCCAGCCACTGATCGATGTGGTCGATCACTTCCGTCCGCTCATCCTCGGATTCGAAGATGTCGCGGGTGTCGAGATCCTTGAGCTTGCCGCTCCAGACCTCGTCTTTGATCGAGTACTGCGCGGTGATCTCACCATCCGTGAGGAAGACGACATACTTCTCCGCCCGGTTCGCATCGTAGTCGAGCGGCCAGTCCTTGAAGTTGCTGTCGACCTCGCCGTTCGCCTCCATCTGCGTCACGATCGAGCGGGCGGCCGGCGACAGCGCATAAAGACCCCACTTGAGCGCGACATCGATGCCGGTGCCGTCGAACATCGGCATGTTGTCGATCGCGAGCTTCAATTCTTCGGCGTCGTTGGAGTAGGCGAGGATCCCGCCCTGCGCATCGGGGCACCAGCCCCAGCGGACGGCCTCCGTCTGACCCGGGAACCGACCGTAGCGTTTGAACATCGGTGTGATCGAGTAGGAGGCATTGTCGTCGAACTGATCCGCGCGATCGGACTCGAAATCTGCGGTCGGCAACACCGGGCAGACCGGATAGTTCGACAGATCGGGGAGGGCCCAGCTCGGGAGAGCGCCGCCAACCACGTTGATGTACGGGTTCAGATTGCCCGGGTTCACTGTGCCTGCGAACGGGACGAGGGTGACTGAGGTCAGGTCCTGCGTCTCGGGCGTCAGGATCTTGTCGATGAAATCCTTCGCCGCGAGCTTCATGCCGTTGAATTTCGGCGCAGAGGTGGACGAGTCGTTGACGTCCATCGAGTTCGAGATGTCGAGCACGATCACCACTTCGACGGCACGACGCGTCTGAGCCGCCTCCGTCGCGGCGGACACGCTCATCGTGGGGAACCCGGTGAAGCGCAGGAAATGCGTCTTGAACTGCAGGGTGCCGGACACGGTGATGCTGCGCTCAGTCAGGCTGGTGTCATCCCAGGCCTTGTTGTTCTCGGTTTCGAGCTGGATGCTGAGCGTCGGAACAGCGCCCGCGCCGCGCCATTTCGCGGAATCGGCGACAAACTCGTTCAGGATGTCACCCGGCGGTGCCGTCTGGCTGAACGCAGTCGCAGCAAGTGCGCCGCGGTCGATCGCATTCTGAAGCTCCGCCCGATAGAGCTCATGGCGCATGAGATCCACGCCCATGCCGGCCCCGGCGAGAACCGTCAAAAACGAGATCAGCGTCACGGGGAGCATTGCCCCGTCCTCATCTCGTATTGTTTTGCGACCTATTGCTCGGAACAACGGCATTTCGGACTCCACACTCCCAATCGCGCGCACAAGCGCTGATCCCCACACGGCAATATCCCCCAGAATGTGTCTAAAATTCGGCTCCCGACGCAAGTACAAATCCGCTCTTTACAGCGCGTTCAGCCGCTTTTCGTTGGATTTGGTTAATTGAATATGTGTAAACCGTGACCTCACCGTGGCCAAAAACCGGCAACTCCGCGCGTGACAGCTCCTTCATGCACGCAATGCGTTAGTTTTCTATTGAGCGCACGCCGTTCCGCGCACGGAAACTTCCGAGTACGCGCTGAATTCGGCAAGAGTCCGCTCATAACTTTGTAATATGTCTCGCCTCATCCGAGTCCGACTGCCCACAAACGGTGCCAAATAGGTCACATGGTGATTCGAGTGCTGCGCCGCAGCAAACTCAGATGTGGCGAACTGTGGCGCCCGGCACCAGGCTGAAACCGACATCTATTGCTGAGCGCACGGGCTCGCCGGCCAAACGGGCCGCCATCGCAGAGGCGGCATCCTGCCCAAGCTTGAGATGCGAGACCTGGATCGTCGTCAAACGGCGCTGCAACACGGCCGTGACGGGCATGCTGCCCCAGCCGGCGATGCCGATCTGATTCGGGACGTCGAGGCCGTTGCGCTCGCAGAATTGGAGGCCGCCGAAGGCCATCGCATCGTTCTGATAGAAGATGCACTCGACCCGCGCACCGGTCGCAAAGAGCTGCTCGGTTCCGTAATGCCCGGGATAGTAGCTGGCGGTGTCATGGAGGCAGAACTGTCGGGTGATGGTGCCGCCGCCATCGGCGACGGCCTTCGAGAAGCCCTCCAGCCTCGCGGAGGCGGCGTTCGCCGTGTCGTGAGAGGTGCCGACATAGCCGAGCGCGCGGTAGCCGAGCCCGATCAGGTACTGACCCATCCGGTAGCCGCTGTCGAAATGCGCGATGCCGACACTGACATCGAGCGGGCTTGAGTTCAGGTCCCAGATCTCGACAAGGGGGATGCCGGCGTTCTTCAGCATCTCGCGCGCGCGGGGCGAGTGGGCGCGGCCGGTGAGGATCAGCCCCGCGGGCTGCCAGGAGAGGACCGTGCGGATCCAGCGCTCCTCCTCCTCCAGGGTGTGCTGGGTGAGGCCGAGGACGGTCTGGTAGCCGAGGCTCCCGAGCTTGCGGTCGATCCCTTCGAGGACCTGAGCGAAGACCTCGTTGCCGAGATCCGGGATCGAGACGCCGACGAAGGTGGAGCGGCGGTCGCCCGCGAAAACGGTCGCGAGGCGGTTCGGCACATAGCCGAGCCTGTCTGCGACCGCCGTGACCTTTTTCCGGGTCGCCTCGGAATATCCCCCTTCATCGCGGAGGACACGGCTCGCCGTCATCTTCGAGACGCCGGCCTCGCTGGCAACCTCGGCGAGGCTTACCCGGTTGGGTTTCTGGGATTTTTCGCGCATCGAGCCATGGGATCTGAGATGGCGGCTTTGTCCTTGACAAAATCCTCGGGTCGGAGCGAGATTAGCGTAACGTTACGGGTAACGCAATGAACGTGACCCGATCCGTCCCGGGAGGACATCCATGCTCGCCGCGCCGCAAGGCCTGTTCTTTGATGCCATCGACAAGCAGTTCGGGGGGACCTATGCGCTCCGCGATGTGTCGCTTGCCGTCGGGCGCGGGGAGATCGTGGCGCTCCTGGGTGAGAACGGCGCGGGGAAGTCGACGCTGATCAAAGTGCTCGGCGGCATTCATCAGCCGGATGCGGGCCGGGTCCTGATCGATGGCGCCCCCTACCAACACCGGCCGGCGGGCTTTGGCGAGCGGCAGAAGGTGGCCTTCATCCACCAGGATCTCGGTCTGATTGAATGGATGACGGTGGCCGAGAACATCGCGCTCTCGCTCGGGTACAAGCGCCGGGGCGGGCTGATCCGTTGGCGCGAGGTTGAGCGGTTTGCGGCGGCGGCGCTTGCCAAGGTGGACTGCACCTTCGATCCGACGACGCGGGTCGAGGATCTGAGCCGGACTGAGAAGTCGCTGGTGGCCATCGCGCGGGCCTTGGCGGTCGACAGCGAGTTTCTGGTCCTCGATGAGCCGACGGCCTCGCTGCCGGCCGATGAGGTGGAGCGGCTCTTCGCGGCGCTCCGCCCGCTCCGCGACCGCGGGGTGGGCATGATCTATGTGAGCCACAGGCTTGACGAGATCTTTCGGATTGCCGACCGGGTCGCGGTCTTGCGCGACGGGATGATGGTCGGCGTGCGGATGGTGGAGCACACGACGCCCGAGGAGCTGGTGCTGAAGATCGTCGGGCGGAAGACGCGCGCGACGGTTAAGGCCTCCGCCGCGCCCGGAGTGCCGATCCTGGAGCTCAAGGGGTTTTCGGTGGGCCCGGTCGGCCCGCTCGACGTGACGCTCCGGGCCGGCGAGGTGGTCGGGCTGGTCGGTCTGCGGGGCGCGGGGCATGAGGCGGTGTCGCGGGCGCTTTTCGGTGTGGGGCGGCATGCGGGGACGGTGCGGCTCAGGGGGGCTGCGCCGGATCTGACCTCGCCCGAGACGGCGATGCGGGCGGGCATCGGGCTTGTCGCGCGGGACCGGACGGAGGAATCCGTCGCGATGACGCTCAGCATTCGGGAGAACACCTTCCTCAACCCGGCTGCGGTCGGGCGCGGGCTGCTCGATCTGGTGGCCCCCCGGGTGGAGGCCGGCCGGGCGGCGGGGATCGGTGGGGATCTCGGGCTCTCGCCCAATGACCCGTCGCTGCCGATCGAGGCGCTCTCGGGTGGCAATCAGCAGAAAGTTGTGATCGGGCGCTGGCTTGCGACGGGTCGGACGCTGCTCCTCTGCGAGGATCCGACGGCGGGGGTCGATGTCGGGGCGAAGGCGGAGATCTATGCGCTCCTGAACCGGGCGCTGAGCCAGGGGGTCGGGATCCTTGTCGTCTCCACCGATTTTGAGGAGGTCACGACGATCTGCCACCGGGCGCTCGTGTTCAGCCACGGCGCGATTGTCGATGAGCTCGCGGGCACGCGGCTGACGACGGAGAACTTGATCCAGGCCGCGGCGGCGGGCGGGGTGAGCGAGGGGACACGCCATGCAATCGCTTGAGAGCGGCGCGCTCGAGCCGACGCGGGCGGAGCTGGCGGGCCTGCCGCTCCACAAGAAGATCCTGCGGATCCTGCCGATCTATGGGCTGGTGATCCTGACGGTGTTCTTGATCCTGGTGTTCTCGGTCCTGCTTCCGGACACCTTTCCGACGCTTCTGAACCTCCGCGCGATCATCTCGGACAAGGCGATCATCGCGCTCCTGAGCCTTGGGGCGATGATCCCGATGGCGGCGGGGCGGATCGACCTGACGGTGGGCTACGGGATCGTGCTGTGGCACATCCTGGCGATCTCCTCCCAGACGATGCTGGGTCTGCCCTGGCCCGCGGCGGTCGTTCTGGTGCTGGCGCTCGGCGCGTTCACGGGCTTTCTGAACGGGCTTCTCGTCGAGGTCGCCAAGATCGACAGCTTTATCGCGACGCTCGGGACGGGGACGGTCCTTTATGCGCTGGCGCTCTGGCACACGGGCGGCCGGCAGATGGTGGGGAGCCTGCCGGAGGGGTTCTACGACATCTCCACGACCTTCGTCTTCGGGCTGCCGATCACGGGCTATTATCTGGTGGCGATCACGCTCGTGATGTGGGTCGTGCTCGAGTACACGCCGGTCGGGCGGTACCTCTATGCCATTGGCGCGAACCCGCGGGCGGCGGAGCTCTCGGGCATTCCCACGCGGAAATACGTGATCGGGGCGTTCGTGGCCTCGGGCATGATGACGGCGCTGGCGGGCGTGATCCTCGCCTCGAAGCTCAGGATCGGACAGGCGTCGGTGGGGCTCGAGTTTCTGTTGCCGGCGCTTGTGGGGGCGTTTCTGGGGTCGACCACGATCAAGCCCGGGCGGGTCAATGTCTGGGGGACGGTCGTCGGTGTGGCGATCCTGGCCGTCGGCATCTCGGGCATTCAGCAGTTCGGCGGCTCGTTCTGGGTCGAGCCGCTCTTCAATGGCGTCACGCTGCTGATTGCGATCGGCATCGCGGGCTATGCCCAACGCCGCAAAGGCGCGGCCAAGCGCTGACAGAGAGAGGGAGGAGACCATGACATATAGTGTGCGCATGCTGGCGCTGGCCGGCACGATGCTGACGGCACCGGTTTTGGCGGAGACGGCGTGGGACGGTCCGACGGCCGGGCCGGCGGCGGCCGAGGCGAAGTCGATTGTCGTTCTTGCGGGCGATCTGAAGAACGGCGGCATTCTCGGGGTGACCGAGGGTGTCGAGGAGGCGGCCGAGGTGATCGGCTGGGAGGTGCGGGTCCTCGACGGCGCGGGCTCGATCCAGGGGCGGACGGCCGCGATCGGGCAGGCGATGGCGCTGCAGCCCGATGGGATCATCATCAACGGCTTTGACGCGGTCGAGCAGCAGGCGGCGCTTGAGGGCGTGGCGGAGGCGGGCATTCCGATGGTGGCCTGGCATTCGGGGCCCAAGATCGGCTGCGATGCGCCGGGCGGGATCTTTGCCAACATCTCGACGGACGCGATGACGGTGTCGGAGGTCGCGGCGGAGTGGGCGCTGGCCGATGGCGGTGAGGATGTGGGCGTCGTGATCTTCACGGACTCCACCTATCAGATCGCCATCGACAAGGCCGACCGGCTGAAGGAGGTCGTGGAGGCCGGCGGCGGCACGGTCCTTGAGTATGTCGACACGCCGATTGCGGACACATCCTCCCGGATGGGGCCGCTGACCACGACGCTTCTGCAGCGCTACGGCGCCAAGTGGACCCATGCGCTGGCGATCAACGACCTTTACTTCGACTTTATGGGGCCGGCGCTCGCCTCCGCGGGGATTTCGAGCGAGGCCGGGCCGCAGGCGGGCTCGGCCGGCGATGGCTCGGAGGCGGCGTTCCAGCGGATCCGGACGGGCGGCTATCAGACGATCACGGTGGCCGAGCCCCTGAACCTGCAGGGCTGGCAGCTTGTCGATGAGCTCAACCGCGCGATCCAGGGGGAGGCGTGCTCGGGCTATGTGACCTCGCCCGCGCTGGTGACGCAGGCGGGGCTCGAGAAGCTGGGCGACAGCAACCAGTTCGATCCGGACACGCCCTATCGCGACGCGTACGCCACGATCTGGGGCAAGTGAGGGACCGGGGCCCCCGCGCGACGGGGGCCCCCATCAGGGAGGGAACGATGGCGGAACCGTTGGTCCAAATGCGGGGCATCACAAAGCGCTTTGGGGGGGTGACGGCGCTCAGCGGCGTCGACCTCGATGCCTATGCCGGCGAAGTGCTGGCGATTGTGGGCGACAACGGCGCGGGCAAGTCGACGCTGATCAAGATCCTGACCGGGGTCTATCAGCCGACCGAGGGGCAAATCCTGCTCGACGGGGCGCCGGTGTCGTTCTCGAGCCATGCCGATGCGATCACGGCCGGGATCGACGCGGTCTACCAGACGCTGGCGCTGGCCGATCATCTGGACCCGGCGGCGAACATGTTTCTCGGCAACGAGCTGACGAAGACTGTCCTCGGGATCACGCTGCTCGACAACCGCCGGATGAAGGCCGAGACGGAGCGGGTGCTGATGGAGCGGCTCGGCGTGCGGCTGAAATCGCTCGACGCCCCGACCGAGAGCCTGTCGGGCGGGCAACGCCAGGCGGTCGCGATTGCGCGGGCCGTCTATCATGAGGGGCTGCGCGTTCTGGTGATGGATGAGCCGACTGCAGCGCTTGGCCCGCAGGAGACGGCGCGGACGCTGGAGCTCATTAAGACGGTGAAGGCGCAGGGGCTGGCGGTGATCCTGATCAGCCACTCGCTCGACGATGTCTTCGCGGTCTCCGACCGGATCCATGTGCAGCGCCGCGGGCAATGCGCCGGCGTCGTGATGACGGCGGAGACGACCAATCAAGAGGTCCTGGGCCTCATCGTCGGTGCAGAGGAGGCCGCGTGATGGCTGTGACCGAGACCCCCCGCTCCGTCTCCGACCGGTTGGAGCCTTATCTGGCGATCATCGGCCCGATGGTGATGATCCTGGCGATCCTCGCCTTCATGGGGATCGCCGAGCCGGCGCGATACTTCCGGACCTCGAACCTCAATCTGATCCTGCTCGACGCGGCGCTTTACATGCCGATGGCGATGGCGATGACCTTTGTCATCACGCAGCGGGGGATCGACCTCTCGATCGGGTCGATTGCCGCGCTCTCGGGCATCATCATGGCGTTTCTGATCAAGCAGTACGGGTTCTCGGTCTATATCGCGGTGCCGATTGCGATCCTTCTGGGGGCCGCGATGGGCCTCGCGAACGGGCTGATCATCACGCGGTTCAATGTGCCCGATCTGATCGGGACGCTGGCGATGGATCTGGTCTACCGGGGCTTCGCGCTGGTGCTGGCCAAGGGTCTTGTGCTGGCGCGGTTTCCGGACTTCCTGACGGAGATCGGGCGGGGGCAGATCCCGGGCTTTGTGCCCATTCCGGTGGTGATCGGGGCGGCGACGATGGTCGCGGGGTACCTCTTGCTGACCCGGACCCACTTCGGGCGCTACACGGTCGCGATCGGGTCGAACCCCGAGGCGGCGGAGCTGACCGGAATCGCGGTCAACCGGCACAAGGTCTATGCCTACACGCTCTGCGGGGCGTGCGCGGCGCTGGCCGGCGTGATGCTGACGGGCAAGCTCAATGCGATCCAGGCGACCTCGGCGCCCTACTTCAACCTGCATGTGATTGCGGCAGTAGTCGTGGGGGGCACGTCCCTCTTTGGCGGACGGGCCTCGATGCTCGGCTCCTTCGCGGGGGTGTTGCTTCTGTCGATGATGATCAACGCGCTCGTCACGCTCCGGATCGAGTTCTTCTGGCAGTCGGTGGCCTCGGGCGTGGTGATCGTCGGGTCCGTGGCGCTCTATGCCTGGATGCAGAAGAAGGACCGGGACGGCGCGGGCGGGCTTTTGGCCGGGCTGATGTCGCCCGACGGGCAGAAGATGTTCCGCTTCAGCGCGGCGATTTTGGGCGGGCTGATCGCGCTTTTGGCGATCGGCGCGCTTTTGGCGGTCGACCCGACGCCGAGCGGGTAAACGAGTTCACTAGGGAGGAAAACCATGAAACATCTGATCACAGGGACCGCGTTCGTCGCGCTGATGAGCGGCGCGGCCTTCGCCCAGTCGCTGCCCTTGAAGGAGCTGCCGGACATCGCGGATCGGGACTACTGGGTGCCCGACGAGGTCAATGCCGAGGGCAAGCTCGAGGCGCTGCAGGCCGTCGTCGGCGGTGAGGCGGTGCCCTATTCGGGGACGCTCGATGCGCCGATCCAGATCGCGCTGATCTATCCCTCGGCCGATACCTCGGACTTCTGGGCGCGCAACTACCTGGCGATGACAAAGCGGCTGGAGCAGCTCGGCATTCCGTTCGAGACGACGGAGTTCGCGAGCCGGCAGATCGAGCACTCGCTCCAGTCGACCTATGCGAGCCAGGTGGAGCAGGACGCCGATCTCTATGATTATGTGATCTTCGGTCCGTCGGAGCTCGCCATTCAGGCCGACAACATCGACAAGCTGTCGGCCAATGACGGGTTCACGACCTATGTCTGGGCGTTCCACACGCCGCTGAAGGATCTGGGTCACCAGCCCGATGTCTGGTTCGACTTCTCCTCCGCGGCCGGTGCGCTGACCATGTGCGAGTACATGATCGAGCGGCTGGGCGAGGGCGTGACGATGGCGATGAACCGGGGGATCCCGGGGATCACGGACAACCAGCGCTCGGGCGACTTCAAGGCCTGCGTCGAGGAGAAGGCCGGCTGGACCACCGTCTATGAGCACTACGGCGAGTACCAGCGCGAGGGCGGCTTTGAGGGCACCTCGCTGATCCTTCAGGCCTATCCGGAGGCCACGATCATCCACAACGCCAACACGGCGATGGCGATGGGCTCAGTCGAGGCGCAGGTGGCGATGGGCAAGGAGAAGGAGATCTTCTCGACCGGCTGGGGCGGCACGGGCCTTGAGCTCGACGCGATCCGGGCCGGTGAGCTCGACGCGACGCCGATGCGGATGGGCGACGATGTCGGCGCCGCAACGGCCGAGGCGATCCGCGCCGATCTTGAGGGCCGCGCCGACGAGCTGCCGCTTGTGTTCCTCGGCCGGATCACCGTCGCACACGACCAGATGGCGGCCGATGAGCTCGATGCGCTTCAGACCGAGGCGTTCCGGTTCTCGGGCGTTGGAGCGCTCGAGCGCTGAGACTTGCATCTGACGGCCCTCCGCGCCAAGCTGTGACCGGTCCCAGGGGGGTGTGGGGTGCCGTCAGACCAAAAACCAAGATCGCCGGTCACGATGCGCGATGTCGCGCGCGTGGCCGGTGTGTCCCGGATGACCGTCTCGCGGGCACTCAAAAAAGACAGCCCGATCTCGGAGGCGACGCGGGCGCGGATCCTGACGGTGGTGCGGGATCTGAACTATGTGCCGGACCAGATGGCGGGCTCTCTCTCGTCGAAGAAGTCCGGGTTTGTGGCGGTGCTGGTGCCGTCGCTCAAC
>JBCDHQ010000126.1:0-11651 GCA_038749815.1 Pseudomonadota bacterium
ACGCCCTTTCTCAGCTCCGTCCCGAAGCGTCGCTTCAGTCCGTCACGCTCGGTGAACTGAGGCTGCGGCAAACCCACGATCTGGTTTGCAAACTCGATTCCGAACACGTGAGTTGTCACAGCCTTGTCACCCTTCACCAGCGCTTTCGTAGCGCCGTCTCAAAATGACGGCAGCCAGATCGATCGCCATTGCGCGCTTGGGCTCCCGCTTAGATCACCCCACAGATCCTTCGAGGCTGATTGCGACCAGCTTTTGCGCCTCCATCGCAAACTCCATCGGAAGCTCCTGCAGGACCTCCTTGACGAAGCCGTTGACGATCAGCGCGACGGCCTCCTCCTAGTCTACGCCGCGAGACTGGCAGTAGAAGAGTTGGTCATCGTCGACCTTTGACGTCGTCGCCTCATGCTCGACCCGGCTCGAGTTGTTCTTGCACTCGATGTAGGGGACCGTGTGGGCGCCGCACTGGTCGCCGATCAGCAAGCTGTCGCATTGCGTGAAATTGCGGGAGTTCTTCGCCCGCGGGTGCATGCTGACAAGGCCGCGATAGGTGTTCTGCGCACGTCCTGCAGAAATCCCCTTGGACACGATCCGGCTCTTCGAGTTCTTGCCGAGATGGATCATCTTGGTGCCGGTGTCGGCCTGCTGCATGTTGTTGGTGATGGCGATCGAGTAGAACTCCCCACTCGTGTCGTCCCCGCGCAGAATGCAGGAAGGGTATTTCCACGTGACGGCAGAGCCCGTCTCGACCTGGGTCCACATCACTTTGGCACGCGCCTCGCGACAATCCGCGCGTTTGGTCACGAAGTTGTAGATCCCGCCCTTGCCGGTCTCGTCGCCCGGATACCAGTTCTGGACGGTCGAGTACTTGACCTCCGCATCCTCGAGAACGACGATTTCAACGACCGCGGCGTGGAGCTGGTTCTCATCGCGCATCGGCGCGGTGCAGCCTTCGAGATAGGACACGTACGAGCCTTTGTCGGCGATGATCAGCGTCCGCTCGAACTGGCCCGTGTTCTCGGCATTGATCCGGAAATAGGTGGACAGCTCCATCGGGCAGCGCACCCCCGGCGGGACGTAGACAAAGGACCCGTCGGAGAAGACCGCGGAGTTCAGCGTCGCAAAATAGTTGTCGGTGACGGGCACCACGCTGCCGAGATACTTTTTCACGAGCTCCGGATGGGTCTCTATCGCCTCGGAGATCGGGCAGAAGATCACGCCCGCCTTCGCCAGCTCCTCCTTGAAGGTCGTGCCCACCGAGACGCTGTCGAAGACCGCGTCGACCGCAACCTTGCGACCGTCGGACGGGCTGCCATCCTCCACACCTGCGAGGATCATCTGTTCCTTGAGGGGGATGCCCAGCTTCTCGTAAGTTCTCAGAAGCTCGGGATCGACCTCTTCCAGGCTTTTGGGCCGCTCCTTCATCGAGGCGGGTTTGGCGTAGTAGTACTGGTCCTGAAAGTCGATCGGCGGGTAGGAGATCATCGCCCAATCGGGCGAGGTCATCGCCACCCAGCGCCGGTAGGCGTCGAGACGCCAGTCGGTCATCCACTCCGGCTCGCCATTTTTCTCGGAGATGAGCCGGACGATGTCCTCGTTGATGCCCTTCGGCGCGTACTCCATCTCGATGTCGGACGACCAGCCGTATTTGTAGCGCTCACCGACCGAGCGGACGGCGTCCACGGTCTCCTGATCGACGCCCTCTTTGACGGTTGTGGTGTCCAAGGCTGCCATTTTCCCCTCCAAAGGCCCTCAGGCCGCTTTCGCCCGCCAGCGGCGGTGGTGTTTGATCCAGACATCGGCGAAGGCCATGAGCTCCGCCTCCGTCGTTGTCGGGCCAATCGACACACGGATGGCCGATGAGGCCGTCACGGCATCGAACCCCATCGCGCGCAACACTCGGCTCTCCTGCACTTTGCCGGACGAGCAGGCGGAGCCCGCACTGACCGCAAAGCCCGCAAGATCCATCTGCATCACCTGCGTCTCACCCTTCCAGCCGGGCGCGGCGAAACACGACGTGTTGGGCAACCGCGGCGCATCCTGCCCAATGAAAATAGTCCCCGGCGCCGCCTCCGCCAGGGTCTCTTCTAGAATATTTCTAAGTCTTTCGACCCGGTCCCAGACCCCCGTCTCGAGATCCCTCAGCGCCGCCTCCGCTGCCGCGCCGAACCCCGCAATCCCGATGACGTTCTCAGTGCCGGACCGCCTGCCCATCTCCTGCCCGCCGCCGCGGAGTGCCGGTGCCAGGGTGTGTCCGTCCCGGACAATCAGGACGCCCAAGCCCTTCGGTCCACCGAGTTTGTGCGCGGAGCCCGACAGAAATGACGCATCCAAGTGGCGAAACTGGATGCGAACTTTCCCGATGGACTGCGCCGCATCCCGAAAGAGAACCGGACGTGCCTCTGATCCGGACTGTTGCGCAGCGAGGTGTGCGACGGACCCATCCTGTCCACCGGTCACGACCCCGGTTTCGCCGTTTGACGTTGCCAATGCCAGAACGGCGCCCTCCAGGCGGGTGTCTGCGCCAGATTCCCGTGCCCGCGGTTGCCCGTTTCGATCGATCTGCCAAAGGTCATCCGAATGGCCTGCCCACGCATAAACGCAGTCATGCTCCGTCGGCGGTCCCACGGCCTTGCAGGCGCTCAGCACCAGGGCGGCCGCCTCTGTCGCACCGCTCGTGAACACGACCTCGGACGGCTCACAGCCGACCAGACGTGCGATCTGTGCCCGCGCCCGCTCAACCAGACCGCGCGCCGCGCGGCCTTCGGCGTGCACGCTCGAAGGGTTGCCGATGACATCCATGGCCTCAAGCATGGCCGCGCGGGCCTCCGGGCGGAGGGGGGCTGTCGCATTCCAGTCAAGGTAGACGCGCTCAGGCACGGGTCGTCTCTGAGCTGAGCGCCTCCTCCTCATCGACCATCTCAAGGAGTTGAGGGACGGCCGGGCACGGAGCCATTTGGTTGCCGACGATGTCTGCAAGGCGCGTTTGGTGCAGAAAGACGTAGACATTGGCCGACAGGCTCTCCCAGAGCTTGTCTGTGAGGGCGCTCGCCGCAGTCTCGCCGGTCGCGCCCGATGCACCCGCCCCACGGGCAAGCGCATTCATCGTCTCGTCGACGGCTTCAAGGATTTCCGAGACCCGGATCCCGTCAGTCGAGCGCGCAAGCCGGTAGCCGCCACCCGGTCCCCGCACGCTTTCGACGATCCCGGCGCGCCGGAGCTTGACGAAAAGCTGTTCGAGATAAGCGAGGCTGATGTCCTGCCGCTCAGCCACTTCCGAGAGCGTCACGAGCCGTCCGTCCCCGTCCCGCGCCATATCGGTCAGGGCAATCATCGCGTACCGGCCTTTGGTGCTCAGTTTCATCGCATCTCCGCGCGGAGTTGACGCACGGCGCCACAATCCCTAGGTCAACATCCGTTCGACGTTTTTCCGGGCCTTAGAACCGTTCTAAGGCGTGATCCGGCGTTGGTCAAGAAGAGGCCCGGACAGGCCCTGAGCGAGAGGCGTCAATGCCCGAAGTGATTTTCCCCGGCCCTGAAGGCCGGCTCGAAGGCCGCTACCACCCGCAGAAATCGAAGGACGCACCGATTGCGATCGTGCTGCACCCGCACCCGCAGTTCGGGGGCACGATGAACAACAAGGTGGTCTACAATCTCCACTACGCGTTTCACGATCTCGGCTTTACGGTGCTGAGGTTCAACTTCCGTGGGGTCGGGCGAAGCCAGGGCGAGTATGACCAGGGCATCGGCGAGCTCTCGGATGCGGCCTCGGCGCTCGACTATCTGCAGACCCTGAACCCGAACGCCAAGGGCTGTTGGGTTGCCGGATTCTCGTTCGGGGCTTGGATCGGTATGCAGCTTTTGATGCGGCGCCCGGAGATCCAGGGCTTCATCAGCGTCGCACCGCCGGCAAACATGTACGACTTTGCCTTTCTCGCCCCCTGCCCCTCCTCCGGGCTGATCATCAATGGAACCGGGGACCGCGTGGTCCCGCCTGCCGACATCACGGCGCTTGCCGACAAGCTGAAGCAGCAGAAGGGCATCACCATCACCCATGAGGTCATCGAGGGCGCGGGGCACTTCTTCGATCCGGGCATGGACGAGATGATTGGACAGGTCTCGGCCTATGTGAAGCGGCGCATGATTGAAGGGGCGCGCTGACCTCGAGATCGTGGCAGCGCGGGGACGGCTCCGCGCTGTGGCCGTAGCTTCGCACCAGGACCGCGGCTCAGCGGGCGGAGCGTCAACCCAGCATGCGGTGATGCAAGCCGCCTCGAGCGTCTCTCGACCGGCAGCCCCGCGATGACCTTGGCCGATCGACCGGTGTTGGGAGAGGCCAATTCGGGCAATGTGTGACACGGGCGCAGCCCGGGCATCGGTCTGACCCAACATTGGGCCCGTTCGGGTGTCGACGGACTGAGCTGGGGCCTTGGGCGACTCGCAGCCGGCAGGTCTTCGCGTCATCGGTCTCGGGGCACGCCTTCTCAGTGGCGCCGCAAGCGCCATCATAACTGAGGGGATGACGCAACAGTCTGCCCTCCGTGCGATCAGTCATCGGTCATGCGGACCTGAGGCACGGCGGCGCGATTGATCCCGACCGCGGGTCACACTAGGACCGGCTGACACTCGGAGGATGGCCGTGGCGCGCGCGACACTGACGATCGACCTGGACGCCATTGCGGCCAACTGGCGAGCCCTGGACCGTCTGTCGGCAGCAAGCTGCGAGACGGGCGCTGCCGTGAAGGCCGATGCCTATGGGCTGGGCCTTGCGGAGGTCGCACCGGTTCTCGCCGCCGCCGGAGCACGTCGGTTTTTTGTGGCCCTGGCGGAGGAGGGGCAAACGCTCCGCCACGTGTTGGGGCCAGGGCCGGAGATCTTTGTTTTCGCGGGCCATATGGCGGGCGATGCGCCATCGATCCGCGATGCGGATCTGATCCCGCTCCTCAACGATGCGTCGCAAGTCGCGCGCCATGCCGCAACTCTTCCCGGTCATCGGTACGGGATCCAAGTCGACACGGGCATGAACCGCCTCGGCTTCGAGCCCGGCGACCTCGATGCGGCTCCGGGCAACCCCGACCTCCTGATGAGCCACTTGGCGTGCTCAGACACGCCGGCACACCCCGCGAATGATGCGCAACGCAAGGCGTTCGAGGCGCTCTCTGCGCCCGGCCCACGCTCGCTCGCGGCGACGGGTGGCACACTCCTCGGACCGGCGTTTCACTACGATCTCGTCCGTCCGGGCATTGGCCTTTATGGCGGGCAGCCGTTTGCGGCGGCGCGGCCGGTGGTCGAGTTGTCCTTGCCGGTGATCCAGACACGGCTGGTCCAACCGGGTGAGTTCGTCGGCTACGGCGCCACCTGGCACGCCGACCGCCCCGCGCGGATCGCCACGCTGTCGATCGGCTATGCAGACGGTCTGCTGCGCTGTCTCGGCGGCCGGCTGCCGGTCTGGGCGGGCGACACGCCCTGCCCAGCGGTCGGTCGGCTGTCGATGGACCTGCTGACGGTCGACGTCACCCATCTGGAAGATGTGCCTGAGCGCATGGACCTGCTCGGTCCCCACCAGAGCATCGACGCCGTGGCGGCCGCCGCCGGGACGATCGGCTATGAGATCCTGACGAGCCTTGGCGCGCGCTATGATCGTGTCTACAAGCGGTCCCCATGAGGATCCCCGGATCATGATGGCCCTCCGTCTCACGCAGGGCATATTGGCCGCCATTGGCCGCTCCGCGCTCGGGCTCTGTCAGAGTGTCGGGCGCCTCGCGATCTTCCTGGTGCTGACCCTGTCGCACATCGTGCGCCCGCCGCTCTACCCGGCAGAGATCGGCCAGCAGCTCCTCCGGATTGGGTATTTTTCGCTGCCCGTGGTGGGGCTCACGGCACTCTTCACCGGGGCGGCGCTTGCGCTCCAGATCTACGAGGGCGGTGCGCGGTTCAACGCGATCTCCGTCGTGCCCTCAATCGTCGCAATCGGAATGGTGCGCGAGCTCGGACCCGTGCTCGGTGGGCTCATGGTGGCGGGGCGGGTCTCGGCCTCCATTGCAGCCGAGATCGGCACAATGCGCGTAACCGAACAGATCGATGCGCTCGTCACCCTCTCGACCAACCCGTTCAAGTATCTGATCGTGCCCCGCGTGATTGCGGCAACGCTGTCGCTGCCAGCGCTGGTGTTTGTTGGCGATGTCATCGGGATCATGGGTGGGTTTCTCGTGGGAACCCAACGCCTCGACCTCAATGCCGCGCTCTACATCCGCAACACGTGGGAGTTTTTGACCGCGGGCGACGTGATCTCCGGCCTCGCCAAGGCAGCGGTGTTTGGCTTCATTGTCTCGGTGATGGGGTGCTATCACGGCTACAATTCGGGCCGCGGCGCCCAGGGCGTCGGCCAAGCGA
Source organism: Pseudomonadota bacterium (assembly GCA_038749815.1). Taxonomy (GTDB): domain Bacteria; phylum Pseudomonadota; class Alphaproteobacteria; order Rhodobacterales; family Rhodobacteraceae; genus Algicella. The sequence goes on from JBCDHQ010000126.1 coordinate 6,391, forward strand.
CGACAAACGCGGTGGTGTCGGCCTCCATTTTGATCCTAGCCGCCAACTACCTTCTGACTGAGGTCTTCTTTTCCGGATGACGCCCAAGATTGCTCTCAACGGCGTCGAGAAGGCGTTCGGCCCGAACAAGGTCTTGCGAGGGGTGACCCTCAACGTGGCAGCGGGCGAGAGCCTTGTGATCATCGGTGGCTCCGGCACGGGCAAATCGGTGACGCTGAAGTGTATTCTGGGCCTTGTGACGCCTGACGCCGGCGACATCCTGGTCGACGGCGCCGCGCAGGGGCGGGACAAGGACGCCTTCCTCGCGCGTTTCGGCATGCTCTTTCAGGGCGGCGCACTCTTCGATTCGCTCACAGTCTGGCAGAATGTAGCGTTTCGCCTCCTCCGCGGTCCGCAAAAGCGCTCCAAGGAGGAGGCGCGCGAGATCGCCATTGAGAAACTCCGCCGCGTGGGCCTCAGGCCCGCCGTCGCCGATCAGTTTCCGGCAGAGCTCTCGGGGGGCATGCAAAAGCGCGTCGGGCTCGCCCGCGCCATCGCCGCCGAGCCGGAGATCATCTTCTTCGACGAACCGACAACGGGGCTCGACCCGATCATGTCCGGTGTGATCAACGAGCTCATCCGCGAGATCGTGGTCGAGATGGGCGCAACCGCGATGACCATCACCCACGACATGAGCTCAGTGCGGGCCATCGCCGACAAAGTCGCGATGATCCATGACGGTGTCGTCCAATGGACCGGGCCGGTGGGCGAGATGGAGCAGTCGGGCGATCCTTATCTCGATCAGTTCATCTCGGGCCGAGCAGAGGGTCCCATCGAAGCCGTCCGCTGACTGCCGACCCAAGGGCCGCGCGAGAGAGCGATTGGTGCCGACGGCAGCGTCCCCTTCCAGAACCCGCATGACAGAGCCCTTTTGAGACGCCCCGCCTTAAATGGTCTCGCAGCCGTGCGACGCCCACGGGCCTCGGAGAGCCGGCGGCGCGCCAGAGACCGACGCAGGCACGGCCATGGGCGCCACCCCAAGAGAGCACTGCGCCACGCCCACCGCCCACTCTCCCCGGCGCCCTGACTGCGAAGCCCTGCGCTCACCGAAGACGGCCATCCCACGCCCGTCTCCCCCCGGCGCAACCATCGCCAGCACCCTGCCCCGCAGCCCTGACCCTCAGGCCCATCCCCAACGCGGCAGTCACTCCTGCCAGCAGCCCCCGCGACCGAGCCAAGACCATCCGACACGCACACATCACCGCTCGAGCGACCTCTGACGGGTGGGTCCCGGACCCGCGTCCCGCGGTGTCCGGCGGCCGAGCGGGGGCTCGATGCCCCCCGAGGACGCCCCGCCGCTTGCCCCGAGGCCCCGCTTCCGCCAGAACAACGCCGGACCCGCATCCGGCGGCGGCGGGCGCAATGAACCCTGCAACAGGCCCCACAAGCGGAGGACACAGTGCTCGCGCTCAAGATTGCCAACTTGGCCCTTCTCGTGGCCTTCCCGGTGTCCTGGTTTCTGCCGCTCGCGACATCCGGTCTCTTGCCCTGGTTCGGCGGCAAGGAGATGAGCGTGATCTCAGGCGTCCAGATCCTGTGGGAGAGCGACCGCGCGCTGGCCCTCCTCGTCGCGTTCTTCGCGATGATCGCGCCGATCCTCAAAACGCTGGGCCTCGCCGCGGTTCAGTTCAACATGCTCAAACCCCGTGCGCTCCCCGTTGTCGACGCGCTTGCAAAGCTTGCGATGGCTGACGTCTTTCTGATTGCGATCTACATCATGATCTCGCAGGGCATCGGCATTGGCCGGGTCAGCCCCGCCTGGGGTCTCTACGTGTTCACCGCCTGCGTGCTGGCCTCCATCGCCATCGCCTTTGCCACGCGGCAACGCCTCGGGCGGCGCTGAGGTGGCACGACGCGAGACACGGTTTGTCTGCCAGGACTGCGGCGCCGTGACCCCCAAATGGTCCGGCCGGTGCGAAAGCTGCGGCGCCTGGAACACAATCGTCGAGGAGGCGCCGGCACCGCGAAAAGGCGGTGGGCGCGCCACACAGATTGCCTCCCTCGCGGCATCCGAGCCACCGCCCGCCCGCACGCCATCGGGTCTTGCCGAACTCGATCGCGTTCTCGGCGGGGGTCTGGTGGCGGCGTCGGCGACGCTTCTCGGCGGTGATCCCGGGATCGGGAAGTCGACGCTTCTCCTCCAGGCCGCGGCCACATTCGCCGCCGGTGGCGTTCCGACCCTCTACATCACCGGCGAGGAGGCGGTCGCTCAGATCCAGCTCCGCGGTCAGCGCCTCGGGCTTGGCGCCCCGCCGCTCGGCGTCACGGCCTGCACAAACCTCCGCGACATCCTCGCCACACTGACGGAGGAGCGTCCAGCGCTCGCCGTGATCGATTCGATCCAGACGCTCTGGTCCGACCGAGTGGAGAGTGCACCCGGGTCCGTCGCCCAAGTGCGGGCCTGCGCACAGGAACTCGTCGAACATGCAAAGCGCCGCGGCACGGCCGTGATCCTCGTCGGCCATGTGACCAAGGATGGCCAGATCGCAGGCCCCCGCGTCGTCGAGCACATGGTCGACACCGTGCTCTACTTCGAAGGGGAGCGGGGTCACCAGTTCCGCCTTCTGCGTGCCGTCAAAAACCGGTTCGGCCCGGCAGGCGAGATCGGCGTCTTCGAGATGACCGGGCGGGGTTTGGCAGAGGTTGCCAACCCCTCCGCCCTCTTCCTGTCCGAAGGGACCGCAGCAGTGCCCGGTGCAGTCGTCTTTGCGGGCCTCGAAGGGACCCGCCCACTCCTTGTCGAGATCCAGGCCCTGGTCACGCCGGCCCCACCCGGCACGCCGCGGCGGGCCGTGGTGGGCTGGGACAACGGGCGACTTGCCACGGTCCTCGCCGTCCTCGAGGCCCGGGCCGGGATCCGGCTTTCGGGCCATGATGTGTATCTCAATGTCGCGGGCGGGCTTCGGATCGGCGAACCAGCGGCAGACCTCGCGGTCGCCGCGGCGCTCGTCTCTGCTGAGACCGGCGTTGCCTTGCCCCGGGCCGGCGTCATCTTCGGCGAGCTCAGCCTCTCGGGCGCCCTTCGACCCGTCGCGCAAGCCGAAGCGCGCCTCCGGGAGGCAACGAAACTCGGCTTTCGAGAGGCAATTCTGCCGCAGGCAGTGAAGACGCCGAGCGACACCCAGCTTCAGATCCATGCATTTGAGGACGTGTCAGGTTTTATTCAGGATTTTTTTGGTGCAAGAGGGCGCTGACTCGGATCCAGGAGACTTCGGCCGATGGAAGGTTTTACGGTCATTGATGGCGGCGCACTCTTCGTGCTGGTCGTCTCTGCGCTGCTTGCGTACTCACGGGGCTTTGTCCGAGAGATTTTGTCGATCCTCGGCTGGGTGGTCGCTGGTGTTCTCGGTTTTATGTTCGCACCGCAAGTGGCACCGCTCGTCTACGAGATCCCTTATTTGGGCGAGATCATCGGCTCGTCCTGCGAGTTTGCGACCATCGCAGCCTTCGGTCTTGTCTTCGTGGGCGCGCTTCTGATCGTGTCGATCTTCACGCCGCTGATCTCGGGGGCGATCCAGAACTCGGCACTCGGGCCGCTGGACCAGGGGCTCGGCTTTTTGTTCGGGCTGGCGCGCGGCGCTCTCCTGATTGTGCTTGCACTGATCGTCTACGACCAGTTCCTGGCCTCGGGCGAGGGCATTGCCATCATCGAAGACAGCAAAACCCGTGAGATCATGGCGCAGGGGCAGATCAACCTGGCAGAGCGGCTGCCGGCCGATGCGCAGGGCTGGTTCCAGGACACCTATGCACAACTGACCGGTGAGTGCGCACCGCCCACCGACACCACCCCAGTCGAGATCACGCCGGAGACCACGACCAGCCAATAACGACCCCTTTCGCCATTCCAAAGCCGGGGCCCTACATATCACTCAACATGACGACGGGATGACAGTGGCGTCGTCCTGCGATAGATGCCGGGGCAGGCAGGAGCGGAACTTAATGATCGATCCCTGGGCCGTCCTCGACGACGACAAACCGCGTGAGGAATGTGGGATCTTCGGCATCACCGCCGTGGCGGAGGCGGCGAATTTCGTGGCCCTCGGCCTTCACGCCCTTCAGCACCGTGGGCAAGAGGCGGGCGGCATCGTCACATACGATCCCGCCGCCGGCTTTCAGTCGGCGCGCCGCTTCGGCTATGTCCGGGACAATTTCACATCCGCCTCGCTGATGGAAACGCTGCCCGGGACGCTCTCGATCGGGCACGTCCGATACTCGACCGCCGGCTCCAAAGGACAGACGGCGATCCGCGATGTCCAACCGCTCTTTGCGGAGTTTGCGATGGGGGGCTGTGCGATCGCGCACAACGGCAACATCACCAATGCCGATGCACTGAAGGCCGAGCTGATCGAGCGGGGCTCGATCTTTCAGTCCTCCTCCGACACTGAGTGCATCATCCACCTTATGGCACGCTCGATCCAACGCACGATCCCGGATCGCATGAAGGACGCCCTCCGCCGGGTCGAGGGCGCGTTCTCTCTGGTGGCCATGACGCGCTCAAAGCTCATCGGCGTGCGCGATCCCCGCGGCGTGCGCCCGCTGATGCTCGGTCAGATCGGTGACGGCTATTGCCTTGCCTCAGAGACCTGCGCCCTCGACATCATTGGGGCGGAGTTTGTCCGCGAGATCGACCCCGGCGAGATGGTGATCATCACCGCGGACGGGATCGAGAGCTTCCGCCCGTTCGAGCAGGTCAAGCCGCGCTTTTGCATCTTCGAGCATGTCTATTTCTCGCGACCCGACAGCGTCATCGCCGGCCGCTCCGTCTACGAGACGCGCCGGCGGATCGGGGTGGAGCTGGCCCGGGAGGCGCCGGTGGAGGCAGACCTCGTCTGCCCGGTCCCGGATTCAGGCACACCGGCGGCCATTGGCTTTGCCCAAGAGAGCGGCATTCCCTATGCCATGGGGATTGTGCGCAACCAGTATGTCGGTCGGACCTTTATCGAGCCGACCGAACACATCCGGAACATGGGCGTCCGCCTGAAGCTCAACATCAACCGCGCGCTCGTTGCGGGCAAACGTGTGGTCCTTGTGGATGACAGCGTTGTGCGGGGCACAACCTCGGCCAAGATCCGCGAGATGATCCGCGACGCGGGCGCGCGTGAAGTCCACTTTCGGATTGCAAGCCCACCGACGGAGTGGCCCTGCTTTTACGGTGTCGACACCCCCAATCGGGACAAACTGCTCGCCGCCACAATGTCGGCCGATCAGATGCGGGCGCATCT
>JBCDHQ010000127.1:0-11590 GCA_038749815.1 Pseudomonadota bacterium
GACGGGCGAGAAGAAGTGGATGCCGATGAAGCGCTCCGACCGCGCGCTCGCCTTCGCAAGCTCGGTGATCGGCAGGGTCGAGGTGTTGGTGGCGAAGATCGCCGTCTCGGGCAGGGCCGCTTCGGCCTGGCCTGTGACAGCAGCTTTTATGGCGGGGTCTTCGAAGACGGCCTCGACCACCAAGTCAGCCGTGTCGAGCGCGGCGTAGTCGGTCGTTGCAGTCACGCGGGCCAGTGTCTCTGCCTTTTGCTCAGGTGTTGTCTTCCGGCGCTTCACGCCCTCATCGAGGAACGCCTCGACATGGGCGCGGCCTTTGTCAGCCGCCTCTTGCTCCCGGTCGATCAGCACAACCTCGATCCCGGCACCGGCCGAGACGGTCGCGATCCCCGCGCCCATCATGCCGGCGCCGAGAATGCCCACTTTGCGCACGCTCTGATCGGCGACGGCGGGGCGCACTGCACCTTTCTCAAGCGCGGTTTTCGACAGGAAAAGGGATCGGATCATGGCCGACGAGGACGGGTTCATCAGGACGGAGGTGAACCACCGCGCCTCAATCCGGATCGCGGTCTCGAAATCGACCATCGCGCCCTCGTAGATCGCCGAGAGCATGGCTTTCGCGGCCGGATAGACGCCCTGCGTCTTGCCGTGCACCATAGCGGCTGAGCCGACAAAGGTCATGAAGCCTGCCGGATGGTAGGGTGTGCCGCCCGGCATCTTGTAGCCCTTCACATCCCAGGGCTTCACGATGTCCTTGTCGGTCGCCGAGAGAACCCAAGCCTTCGCGCGCGAGAGGAGCTCATCCGCTGGCACTGCCTCGTCGATGAGGCCTGCGGAGGCCGCCTTCTCGGGCGCGAGCATCTTGCCCTCAAGAAGGATCGGCGCGGCGCCCATCACACCCAGCATCCGCACGACCCGGGTTGTGCCGCCCGCGCCGGGGAAGAGCCCCACCAAGATCTCCGGCAGGCCGATCCGGCCGCGCCCTGCCGCCATGAAGCGGCGGTGGCAGGAGAGCGCGATCTCGGTCCCGATGCCGGCGCAGATGCCCGTCCCGGCCCAAGCGACGGGTTTGCCGCCCTTGTGGGTCTTCGGATCCATGCCGTTGCGTTCAATCTTGCGAAGGATCCTGTGGCCATCCATCGTGAAGTTGAAAAGACCCGCGGCCGGGTTTTCGCCGGCCTCCTCCCGGATCGAGGCGAGGACGTTCAGGTCCATCCCTCCCGCGAAGTCCTTCTTGGCGGAGGTGATCACGACGCCCTTCACCGCGTCGTCGGCCATCGCCTTGTCGAACAGCGTCTCGAAATCCTTGAAACCCTCGCGGGTCAGGACGTTCATCGTTGTGCCGGGCTGATCCCAGCTGAGCGTCACAACGCCGTCTGCGTCGCAGTCATAGGTGAACGTGCTCATGAGTGGCCTCCCAGTTTGCGTGTCGCTCCGCACGCGGTCCGGGCGTGCTCAGACGAAGGCGCCGGGCAAGGGGCGCTCAAGGACTTCGTTTTTGGAAATGCAGGCCGAAAGGCGCGGTCCGTCCGGCCCGTCGACAAAGCGGTAGGTCGAGAAGATGGTGCAAAACCGCCGGCCCGCACCGGTCCATAATGCCCATTCCACATCGACGAAGGTGCCGCCCGCGTCGTCGGTGCGGGTGCTGGTGATGCGGGGGCTGATCGCGCAGACACCGGCCGAGCGATACCCGGCCAGCATGCGCCCGAGATCGGCTGCACAGGCCTCGGGATGCTTGAACACCTCGCGGCGGCCCACTCGCTCGAGCGTGAACGGAAAGGAGTGATGTCCCAACGCGCGACGGAAGTCGCCGTCGATGAACCCCTCGCCGAAATGGCGCAAAACGTCGAGATACTCTTGTTCCACGCAAGATTGGTTAACGCAGAAACGCCGATTTTGATACCGATATCATGAGGAGAATGCGGATCTTGCGACCTCCTGCTTAATCCAGCGTGCATTGTCACACCCGCTCGATGATTGTGGCGGCACCCATGCCAGATGCGACGCAGAGCGTGGCGAGACCGGTGCTCTGGCCCGTCCTCTCCAATTCGTCGAGCAGCGTTCCGAGAATAATCGCTCCGGTTGCGCCGAGCGGGTGGCCGAGCGCGATCGCGCCTCCGTTGACGTTCAGTTTTCCGTGGTCGACGTCGAAGGCTTGCATGAAGCGCAGGACAACGGATGCGAAGGCCTCGTTCACCTCGAAGAGGTCGATGTCGCCGATTTCCATCCCGGCCTCGGCGAGAATCTTCTCGGTGGCAGGCACCGGGCCGGTCAGCATGATGGTCGGATCGGTGCCGATTTTGGCCGTGGCGCGGATCCGCGCGCGGGGTTTCAGGCCGTGGGTCTCACCGAACTCCTTGGAGCCGATCAGGACTGCGGCCGCTCCGTCGACAATCCCGCTTGAGTTGCCGGCGTGATGGACGTGATTGATTCGCTCGAGATGCGGGTACTTTAAGAGGGCGACTGCATCAAAGCCCGGCATTGTCTCGCCGAGATCCTTGAAGGAGGGTTTGAGTGCGCCGAGGGACTGCATGTCGGTCTCGGGCCGCATGTGCTCGTCGCGGTCGATCATCGGAAGGCCGTTCCGATCGTGGATTGTGACAACGGACTTCTCGAACCGGCCCTCGTCCCAGGCGATCTTGGCGCGCTTCTGGCTTTCCACGGCATAGGCGTCGCAGTCATCGCGGGAGAAGCCGTATTCCGTCGCGATGATATCGGCCGAGATCCCCTGCGGCACGAAATAGGTCTTCATCGCAAGGTCGGGATCGACCGCGATCGCCGCCCCGTCGGAGCCCATGGGCACGCGGCCCATCATCTCGACCCCGCCGGAGACATAGGCCCCGCCCGCGCCGGCGCGCACTTGGTTGGCGCCGAGATTCACGGCCTCGATGCCGCTTGCGCAGAAGCGGTTGATCGAGAGGCCCGGAACCTGCTCGGCGAAGTCGGACATCAGGACAGCGGACCGCGCGAGGCAGCCGCCCTGCTCGCCCACTTGGGTGGCGTTGCCCCAGATCACGTCTTCGACCGTCGAGGTGTCGAGATTGTTGCGCTCAGCGAGTGCATTCAAGACGGCGGCCGAGAGGCGGACCGCAGTGACTTCGTGCAGGCTCCCGTCCTTGCGGCCTTTGCCGCGGGGGGAGCGGACGGCGTCGTAGATGAAGGCGTCGGTCATCGGGATCTCCTCGGTCGGGCGCGGGCCTCTCTGGGCCTGGCGGGTCAGGGGGTCTCGGGTCCGGGCATGAAGCCCGTGACGATGCTCATGCCGGACAGAACCGAGAGCAGAAGCGACGTGGCGGCGAGCGGGATCCGCGCCCGGTAGAACGGGATCAGGCGCGCCCCGGTCGGGACAAAAAGGGCGAGAGCGAGTGCCGCGGCCACGGCACCGCCCGCGACGGGGCCCACGAGGATCGCGAAGGTCGCGATCATCGGCACCACGGCGATCCAGGCGATGGCACCGGTGAGCGCATCGGCCAGAGCCGAGGGGAACTCGGTGTCGTCGGGGTCGGGGCGCCGGATCTCCGCACGCCGGAGGACGAGGCAGAGCGTGCCGGCGAGGATGCCGATCAGGGCGAGGATGGCGGGGGTCGTCATGCCTCCTCCCGCGGGTGGCCGGGCATCAGGTCGTAGGGGTGTTTCCAGCCGGAGAGGGCGGCGATCCGGTCGCGCCAGGCAGCGATGTTGGGTGTGGCGGCGGGATCGATGTCGATCTCTTCGAGAAAGTACATGTAGCCGATGCAGGAGAGATCCGCGATCGTCAGGCGGTCCGAGACGATATAGGCCCGGTCGGCCAGGCGCGCTTCGAGGACTTTCATCGCGGCCTTGGCCCGCCCCATAAGGAAGGCGATGACATCGGCATTGCGTTTCTCTTCCGCGAGGAAGAGCTGCATGAAGCGGGCGGTTGCGAGGTTTGCGGTGAGTTTGTGGTTGTCCCAAAGGATCCAACGCAGGATCTCGCGTGCCTCGTCGTCGGAGTTTGGGCCGTAGCGGCCATGTGTCTTCGAGAGGTGATCGAGGATCACACCCGACTGCGTGAGACGGAGATCCTCCTCGGTGTAGCAGGGCACTTCTGCCATCTCGTTGATGTCGCGGTAGGCGGGTGCCCGGGTTTCGCCGTTGAAAAAATCGACGAAGATCGGTGTCCACGGCGCGTCGAGAAGCGAGAGGGTGAGAGCCGCTTTGTAAGCGTTCCCGGATTGGGCAAAGCAGTGGAGTGTCGGGGTCATGGGCGTCCCTTTGGTTGCGGCGAGCGTGCGCTGGTGGACGCGCCCCGACTGCGGGCGATGCCCGCAGCGGCCCGCCCACCAGCCTGCACGCCTAGAATGCCGCCTCGGGAAGGTCCATGACAGGGGCGGCGCCGGTCTCGATGCGTTTGAGATGCATGCCCGTCGCGGGAAGCTGGCGGGCCATGTAGTACCGTGCGGTGGCGAGTTTGGCCTCGTAGAAGGCTGTGTCTTCGGCGCCGTCGGCGAGGGCCTTTTGGGCGGCTTTGGCCATGTCGGCCCACATCAGGCCGAGGCAGACATGGCCGAAGAGGTGGAGGAAGTCGGCCGCACCGGCGAGCGCGTTGTCGGGCGCTTTCATGCCATGCTGCATGAAGTACATCCCGGCCGCCTGGAGGTCTTTGGAGGCGGCCTTGAGGGGCTCGAGAAAGTCGGCTTTCAGGCCCTCATCCTCTGCGTTTTCCTTGATGAAGGTCTTGACGATCTCGAAGAAGGCCATGACGTGTTTTCCGGCATCGGCGGGGAGTTTCCGGCCGACGAGGTCGAGGGCCTGGATGCCGTTTGTGCCTTCGTAGATCATGGCGATGCGGCAGTCGCGGACGAACTGCTCCGCGCCCCATTCGACCGTGTAGCCCGAGCCGCCATAGACCTGCTGCGCGGAGACGGCGGTCTCAAACCCTTTGTCGGTGAGAAACCCTTTGACGACGGGTATGAGAAGGGAGACGAGGCCCTCGGCATCCGCGTCGTCGAGCCGATGGGAGCGATCGATGAGCGAGGCGGCCCAGAGCGCGAAGGCGCGGCCGCCCTCGACGAAACTCTTTTGCTCCATCAGCATGCGCCGGACATCGGGGTGGACGATGATCGGATCGGCGGGTTTGTCGGGAGCCGCCGTGCCGGTGACCGCTCGGCCCTGGAGGCGGTCCTTGGCGAAGGCGATGGCGTTTTGGTGCGCAACTGCCGCTTGGCTGAGGCCCTGGACGCCCACCATCAGGCGGGCTTCGTTCATCATGGTGAACATCGCCCGGAGGCCTTTGTGGGGCGCGCCAATCAGGAAGCCCGTCGCGCCGTCATAGTTCATCACGCAGGTCGCGTTGCCGTGGATGCCCATTTTTTTCTCGAGCCCGCCACAGGAGAGGCTGGTGCGCGCGCCGAGGCTGCCATCCTCGTTCACCATGAACTTTGGCACGATGAAGAGCGAGATGCCCTTCACGCCCTCGGGACCGCCGGGGATTTTGGCGAGGACCAGATGGATGATGTTCTCGGCCATGTCGTGCTCACCGGCTGAGATCCAGATCTTCTGGCCGGTGATCTTGTAGCTGCCGTCCTCCTGCGGCTCGGCCTTGGTGCGCAGAAGGCCGAGATCGGTGCCGCAATGGGGCTCCGTCAGGTTCATGGTGCCGCCCCACTCGAAGGTGACGAGTTTCGGGAGGTAGGTGGCCTTCTGTTCCTCGGTGCCGTGGGCGTGGATCGCCGAGTAGGCGCCGTGCGTGAGGCCGGGATACATCATCAGCGCCATGTTGGCGGCGGAGAACATCTCACCCACCGCCGAGGCAAGGACATTGGGCATGCCCTGCCCGCCATAGTCGGGATCGCAGTCGAGACCCGTCCAGCCGCCGTCGCGCAGTGTGTCGATGGCGCCGTGGAAGCCCGTCGGGGTCCGGACGACCCCGTTCTCAAGCGTGCAGCCCTCCTGATCGCCCACATAGTTGAGCGGCGCGAGGACATCGCGCGCAATCTTGCCCGCCTCTTCCAGAATCTGGCCGGTGAAGGACCGGTCGAGATCGTCGTAGCCTGGGATGTCCTGTGCCTCGACGCGGAGGGTGTCGTGCAGGACGAAGGCAAAGTCTTTGAGCGGGGGCGTGTAGGTGGGCATGCGGGTCTCCCTAAAGCGGTCTCAGCCGGCGACTTTTTGGCGATCGGTCAGCAAGGCCTCGACGAGGTCAAGCTGTTCACGCAGATCGGCGATCGCAAGCGTCAGCTCGTCGCGCCGCGCCACCATCTCGTCGAGGTGGCGAATGCCGAGCTCGTGCGTTTTCACGAGCTGCGTCATCTGTTGGTCCCCCACTTCGTAGAGCTCGAGAAGCTGACGGATCTCTTCGAGCGAGAAACCGAAGCGCTTGCCGCGCAGGATCAGCTTCAGCCGCGCGCGGTCGCGCCGGGTGAACAGCCGCTTCGAGCCGTCCCGCATTGGGGCCAGCAACTCCCGGCTTTCGTAAAAGCGAAGCGTGCGAGGGGTCACGTCGAACGTGGCGCACATTTCGCCGATTGTCATCAAATCATGGGTCATCGGTTTTCCTCGTTAATGCGGTCCGATACATTACGCTAACGTAAACGTCAATATTGCGGCGCAAGCGAGATTAACCGTGGCGAGCCTCGGGCCAAAGGCGGCGCGGCCGTTTTCCTGTGGGCCGCCGCCGGGCCGCATGTTATCGGCGGGAGCATGGTTGCGGTTCCACGGATAGACATCGCACGGCGGTTTGTTTCGGCACTCCCCCATGCGCGCGCGCTCGGCATCGTCGTTGAAGAAATCAACGATGGACAGGCGGTTATGGCGGTGCCTTACGACGAGCGGCTGATCGGTGATCCGGCCACCGGGGTGATGGCCGGCGGCGTGGTGACGGCCCTTCTCGACACCTGCGCCGGAACGGCGGTCATCATGCATCCGACGAAACCGGGCGTGACCGCCACAATTGATCTCAGGATCGATTACATGCGCCCGGCAGAGCCCGGGCATCCCGTGACCGCACGGGCGACCTGCTACCGAATCACGTCAACCGTGGCGTTTGTCCGCGCAGAAGCCTGGTGTCGGGACCCGGAGACGTTGGTTGCGACCGCGGCCGGCGCGTTCACGGTTGAGGGCAGCTGATGGCGCGGAGCCGTCCCGAGCCGGTCCAAGTGGTCAAAGAGCGGCGCGACCGCGCGCTCCGGGACCTCGCGGACGGCATCCCCTACATTCAGTTCCTGGGGGTCCGCGTGGAGCGCTTCGGCGATGAGTTGACCGCGGTCTTGCCCTATCACGAGAGCCTGATCGGCAATCCGATGCTCCCGGCATTGCACGGAGGCGCAACGGGCGCGTTCCTCGAGGTGGCGGCGGTGCTCGAGCTGTCCTGGACCCTGATCTGGGAGCGGATGGAATCCGGCGGCCCGGATGCGGAGCGGTCTGAGGCAGGGCACCACCCTCCCATACCGAAGACGATCGACTTCACGGTCGACTACCTCCGCTCTGGCCTGCCGCGCGATGCCTACGCCCGCGCGCGGGTCAATCGCTCGGGCCGCCGCTACGCGAGCGTCACTGTCGAGGCTTGGCAGGACAACCGTGCGCGCCCCTTTGCCCAAGCAACGGGCCATTTCTTGATGCCGCCAAAGCCCGTCACTTGACCCAAATCCGTCGCTGGCATGGTGGCCGAACCGCGGACGCTTGTGCAGGGTGGGGCGCGCGGGTTGGTCTGCGGTCAGACGCGGGATGTCCGCTGCCGGTGGTCTGCTGATGGACACCCCCTCCGCGGCGCCGATCACGCATCGCCGGGTCCTCCGCGCGGCTCTGCCCATGGTTATCTCAAGCATGACTGTGCCGCTCCTCGGTGCGGTGGACACGGGCGTCGTCGGCCAGATCGGGAGCGCTGCGCCGATCGGGGCCGTGGCGCTTGGCGGCGTCGTTCTGACTGGGATCTATTGGATCTTCGGGTTCTTGCGTTTGGGGACTGCGGGCCTCGCCGCGCAAGCGCACGGTGCGGGCGACGCGGATGAGAGCGCGCTGATCCTGACGCGCGCGCTTTTGATTGCGGCGGCGGGCGGTCTGATCCTCGTCGTGGCGCAATCCCCGCTCATTTGGGCGGTCTTGGCGATGGCCCGCGGGTCTGACGGGGTCGAAGCGCTGACAGAGGTGTATCTGGCGCTTCGCATTCTGAGCGCCCCGGCCATGATTGCCAACTTTGCGCTGACAGGCTGGCTGATCGCGGTGGAGCGAACGGGTGCCGTCCTCGCGATGCAACTGATCATAAGCGCGGTGAACGCTGCCCTCAGCATTTGGTTCGTCCAGGGGCTCGGTTGGGGCGTCGCCGGGGTTGCCGTGGCGACGGTCATCGCGGAGGTGACGGGGCTCTTGGTCGGCCTCTGGCTTTGCCGATCGGCCTTTCACGGCTCCGCTGCCTGGCGACGGCCCGCGCGGGTGTTTGAGGCGCGCAAACTCCGCCGGCTCGCCGGGGTGAACGCGGACATCCTGGTGCGGTCGATGTGCATCCAGGCGGTGTTGATCGGGTTTGTCGCGATTGGCGCGACGTTCGGTGACGTCACTGTTGCGGCGAACCAGATCCTCTTCATTTTCCTGACGGTCTCCGTCTCGGCGATGGATGGGTTTGCCTTCACGGCCGAGGCGCTTGTGGGTCAGGCCTTCGGCGCCGGCCAGCCCCGGGCCGTTCGGCGGGCGGCGGTTCTGACCAGCCTATGGGGGGCGGGGGTCTGCGCGGCAATGGCAGGCACGTTCGCAACACTGGGGCCGGTGATCATCGACGTGATGACGACCGCCGAGGACGTGCGGGCCGCCGCCAAGGCGGACATTGTCTGGATGGTCCTCGCCCTCCTCGCCGGGGGACCGGGTTGGATGCTCGACGGGATCTTCATCGGCGCGACCCGGACGGCGTCGATGCGCAACGCGATGCTCCTCTCCTGTCTTGGCTGTGCGCTCAGTCTCGGGCCGGCACTCCTCCTGCTTGGGAGCGACGGCCTTTGGGCCGCATTCCTGGTCTTCTTCGCGCTCCGGGGCGTGACGCTCGCCATACGCTACCCCGCGCTGGAGGCCGCCAGCCGCTCCGCTCAGACCCGCCGGCCGGCGGCGTAGACGGCGGCGACGGCCCGGTCATCGCCCATCATGATCGTCGGGAAAATCGCGTCCCAGATGTCCTCGGCGCGGGCCGAGCGGGTGGCAATGGCGGGGGTCGAGGCGAGGTCGAGGACCACGAAGTCCGCCTCAAATCCCGGTGCCAGGCGCCCGATCTTGTCGCCGAGGCCGAGCACCTGTGCCCCACCGCCCGTCGCGAGCCACAGGAGCTCTGCGGGATGCGGACGGTGACCGCGGAGTTGCGCGATCTCGAACGCCGCGGCCATGGTGCGGAGCATCGAAAAGCTGGACCCGCCGCCCACATCGGTCGCGAGGCCGGTTGCGATCCCGGCCGCCTGCGCGCGGGCCAGATCGAAGAGACCCGAGCCGAGAAAGGTGTTCGAGGTCGGGCAATGCGCGATCCGCGCCCCGGTCTCTGCGATCCCGTGCCACTCTCGGTCCGTGAGATGGATCGCGTGGCCGAGGACCGTGCGCGGCCCGAGAAGCCCGGCCCGGTCATAGACATCGAGATAATCGCGCGCCTCGGGAAAGAGCTCGGCGACCCAGGCGATCTCCTCCGGCTGTTCCGAGAGGTGGGTTTGGATGAGCGCGTCCGGATGCGCGCGGGCAAGAGCGCCCGCGACCTCCAGGAGAGGTGCTGAGCAGGTGGGCGCAAAACGGGGCGTGATTGCGCAGCCGAGCCGCGCACGGCCCTGCCAGCGGTCGATCAGCGGGGCGCAGAGGTCATACTGCGCCTCCGCAGCCCGGCAGAGCGCGTCCGGCGCGTTCCGGTCCATCATGACCCGCCCCGCGATCCAGCGAAGGCCCCGTGCCTCGGCGGCGGTCATCAGCGCATCCACGCTCGCCGGATGCGCGGTGCAGTAGCTCGCCGCGGTGGTCGTGCCGAAGGAGAGACAGAGATCGAGATACCGCTCCGCGATCTCCGCGGCATAGACGGGGTCGCCGAACCGGGTCTCCTCGGGGAACGTGTGGGTCTCAAGCCAATCGCGGAGCCGGGCGGCCCAGGACGCGATGATCGCCGTCTGAGCGGCATGCGCATGGGTGTCGACAAACCCGGGCAGGATCAGCCGCGCCCCGTGGTTGACCCGAGGCGTGTCCGGGTGCGCGGAGAGGAGCGTCTCCGCCGGTCCGACGGCTGCGATGTGCCCGTCCTCGACTAGCAGCGCCCCGTGGGTGTCATGGCGGACGGCGGACAGCCCCGCGATCGCGGGGTCCGCCTCAAAGACGAGCGTCTGACCGAAGTGGAGCGCCGTTTCCATTGGTCCGTGATCCGCGTAAAGGTACCGACCGACGCTAGCGCCAGGCGGCGCGACGGGGAAGGGGCGAGAGACATGACCGAGACCGACACCCCCGAGCTCGAGCTGAACGCCGCCACGGTCGACGCGATCCTCGCCGCAGTGGAGGTTGGCGCGGGCGAGCGGCTCCAAACCCTCCTCGCCGGCCTCCATCAGGCCGACATCGCCGACCTCCTTGAGCAAGTCACACCCTCGGAGCGCCGCCGCTTGATCGACCTTTGGGGCACAGATCTGGACGGCAGCTTCCTGTATGAGCTCGAAGAAGGGGTGCGCGACGACATCGTCGCCTATCTCGACGACAAGGTGCTGTCGTCCGCCGTCTCCGAGATGGAAACGGACGAGGTCGTCTACCTTGTCGAGGATCTGGAGGAGCCGGAACAGGCCCGCGTCCTCGAGGCGCTGGATGACGCGGACCGAGTGGCGGTCGAGGCGGCGCTTCAGTACGAGGAGGACACCGCCGGCCGGTTGATGAGCCGCGAGATGGTCGTCGCCCCCCGCCACTGGACTGTGGGCGAGGCGATCGATCACATGCGCGCGTCCGAGGATCTGCCGGAGGCGTTCTACAAGATCATCCTTGTCGACGCGCGGATGAAGGTCGTGGCGACCGTGCCGCTTGGCACGATCATGGCGCACCGGCGCGAGGTCGCGCTTGAGGGCATTGCAGACCAATCCCCGCGCATCTTCCGCGTCGACCAGCCCAATGAAGAGATCGCCTACGCGTTCAACCAGTACCACCTGATCTCGGCGCCCGTGGTCGATGCCGATGGCCGGCTCGTCGGCGTGATCACGATCGACGATGCGATCGAGGTCCTGCAGGAGGAGACAGAGGCGGACATGAAACGCCTCGCCGGTGTCGGCGATGAGGAGCTCTCGGACACCGTCTGGGAGACGACGCGGCTCCGCTTCCCGTGGCTGGCCGTGAACCTCGTGACCGCGATCCTCGCCAGCCTCGTGATCGCGCAGTTTGAGGACGTGATCGCTGCGGTCGTGGCGCTCGCCGTCCTGATGCCGATCGTCGCTTCGATGGGGGGCAATGCGGCGACGCAAACGCTGACGGTGGCCGTCCGCGCGCTTGCCACGCGCGATCTCACCCGCGCCAACGCGTGGCGGATCATCCGGCGCGAGACACTGGTGGGCCTCGCCAACGGGCTCGTCTTTGCCGTCGTGATCGGCGTGATCGGCCTGATCTGGTTCGGGAGCCTGACACTCGGCTGGGTCATCGCAGTGGCGATGGTGATCAA
>JBCDHQ010000128.1:0-11514 GCA_038749815.1 Pseudomonadota bacterium
GAGGCAAGGACCAGATCCACGTCGCCCCCCATTTGATCGCCCTGCGCGGCGATGGCGGCCGCGGCCTCCTCCGACGGCGCATGACCGGTGATCGTGACACCTCCGCCCGGGGTCTTTCGGGCCGCAAGCGTGTAGGGGTCGACGGCCGGGTAGCTCGGCCGCAGAAGCGGCTCAAGGACGCCGGAGAAGAACAGACCGGCGCCGATCGCCGCCACGACGACGACGGCCGCGAGCGCGCCGATCAGGCCGCGGCCCTTCGGCGCCGGTGCCGGCTGCGCGCCAGGGAACTGCGTGTAGCGGGGGCGGGGCCGGTCGTCATCGCCCCAGATGTAGTCGAGCACCTCGCCCGCGCTCTGGAACCGGTGCGCGGGGTCGGGCTCCGTCAGCCGGTCGATGAGGCCCTTGAGATCCTCCGGCACGCCCTCCGTGTCGGGGCGCCGGCCTTTGATCTCCATCATCTCTTTGATGTTGTTGCCGATGAAGGGCGGCTTGCCGTTGTAGACGGCAAGGAGCACCATGCCGAGCGAATAGAGATCGGTCCGGTGATCGGAATTGCCGTGGAGCTGTTCGGGCGCGGCATAGGCGTATTTGCCCGCAAACTCGTTGCCGACGATCGTGATCGCCCCCTCGGTCGTGTCCTTGGCGATGCCGAAATCGATGATCACCGCCTCCTCCGGCTCGCCGTGGCGGAGGATGATGTTGTCGGGACTGAGATCGCGGTGGACGATGTTCTGGCTGTGGACGGCCTCCAACCCCTCGCACACACGGCGCGCAACGCTGAGGAGGGCCTCGGAGCTCATCCCCCCCTCCTTCATCCGGTGCGCGAGATCCGGCCCCTCGACATAGTCCATCACCAGATAGACGAGGCCGTCGGCCGTTCGGTTGTTCTCGGAGTAGCGCACGACGGCGGCATGGGCGACGTCGCGGATCTGCTCCTCCCGGGTGAGGAGGGTGAGGTACTCGTCGTTCGAGGCAAACTCCTTCCGGAGGACCTTCATCGCAACGATCCGACCGGAAATCTCGGACCGGGCCTTGTAGACCTCGGACGTGCCGCCACGGCCGAGCACGTCCTCGATCCGGTAGGTGTTGTTGACGAGATCGCCGGTCTGGAAGGTCGAGTTGTCTGGCCTGATCTCGTTCATGACATGCCCATTTTTGCTGTCTTCAGAGCCACGCACGCGCATCGGCGCGCGGCCGACAAGCGCCCGGTCCTGGGCTCCAAATCGATCGAAACCTACCCAATCGGGGCTTGCGCCACAACGGGGATCACCGCACAACTCTAAGCGATGGCACGCCAGAAGGGTGTGTCTGCCCCCGGGGGTCGCGATGTTGATGTTCCTGCGCCTGTTACCTTATCTCGTGATCGGGATTGGGATCATGCTCGCGCCGGCAACCTGGTTCATCGCCCGCCAGATCTTCTCGGAGGTGCCCGTCGCTGCGGGCGGCGGGGGCGGGGCCGGGTACGATGCCGAAGCGCGGATTGAGCTTGAGCGGCTCCGCGCGCAGGTGGAGCAGCTTCGCGCCGACATCGCCACAGTCAACCAGAGGGCTGAGCAGGCCATCGGCATGGCCCAGCAGCGGCCCGCGCAACCTCTCGCACCGGACCCGAACGCGCGCACCGATGACGGGCCTAACCTGATTGTCGACGCCTACGCGCAAGTGGTGCTGATCGCCAACCGCCGGAATGTGAATGAGGGGCTGACGGTGCCGTCGCGCACCTTCCTGATTGAGACGCTGGGCCGCCCGCGCGAGACCCTGACGGATGACTGTCAGGGCATGACGAATGAGCGGCTGAACCAGATGCTCTTTCTCGGCGATGTCGGGCCGATCCGGGTGCGGATGCTGCAGCCGGCTGTCGAGTCGCTCCGCCGCGTGTTCGAAAAGGTGCGCACGACGGATCAGGATCTCTACGACCGGATCAACACTTCGGGCAGCCTCTGTGTGCGGCGGATCCGGGGGACGGCCGCGACGCTGTCATCGCATGCCTTCGGGCTGGCGCTCGACATCAACATCGACGGCCAGCTCGACACGCTCGGCGATGGGCGCACGCAGCTCGGTCTCACGATCATCGCGGACTTCTTCAAGGAGGAACAGTGGATCTGGGGCGCGGGCTTCGGGCGCGAGGATTCAATGCATTTCGAGGTCAGCCAGGAGCTGTTGTCGAGCTGGCGCGCCTCGGGCCAGATCTGAGGAGCGGGGGGCGGAGGAAGAGCGCGCGGCGACGCTCCGCGCGCGGTCATGGAAAGGGAGAGACATGATCAGACAGAGCGCTGCAGCTATTCTTTTGGGCGTTCTCGCCGGTTGTGCCGGCGGGGAGGGTGCCGACACCTCGGCGCCCACGATCACGGTCGGCGCCGCCGGCGGACGGGCCTTTTTCAGCACCGAGCCCGGGGTCGGCGTTCTGCGCCGCGGATGTTCGGGCGGGCTTGCATCGGCCTATGCGATCTTCGATCCGTCGAGCCCGACGGTCCACGTGCGGGACGGCGGCGCGCAGGCCAATCTGACCGTGACCTTCTCCGACGCCTCGGGCATCCAGCGCGCCTTCATCCAGATCCCGGCCGGCCAGTTGTCGAGCCCGCAAGTCGCCAACACCAAGCCGATCCCGACCGCGTCGGGCGGCCTCTCCGAGGTCTATGAGTACAACTTCTTCGGCCAGGAAGGGACCGGCGAGACATCGCACCGGGTGACGATCACCCTCGCGCATGGCGACAGCAACCGTGTGTTCAACGTGTTCGCAAGCGATTTTGCCGGGAACACATCGGACACGTTCAACCTTCTGATCGGCGAGTCTGCGGCTTTGTGCGCGGGATGATTCTGCCGCGCGAATCACCCTGAGCTCAGGTTTGGCGAAATGCGCCGAAATTGAGGCGAGGGGGTGGCGCGTTCGGACACAGAATGTGGCGCAAATCAGACCCGACTGCGGCAGGATCAAGAATGTCAAGTTTTTCGGAAGAAGTGGGGTCCGGGTGCCCCAGCTCCGATTGACGTCATGACGGACGACGAACAGAATGAGATCACTTCAGGGCGCCAGGCTCGCTGCGAAATTGGCAACTTGTCCTGAAAGTTTTACGAGTAGAAGACTGTTAAGGGTGATGTTACTTTCTGGAAGACCTCGACCGGGGCACGAGTACGCAAGTTGGTGGTGTTCGAGGTCTTCCAAAAGTGGCGTAGGCGGTGTGTGTCGGGCCAATCCCGACAGGCGTATTTGGAGCGGGACCATGCCGATCTGTAGCAGAGCTGACTGCGCTGGAAATGCAGATCAACCATGGGTAGACTGTTGGCGCGCCTCCTCTGGTTCGACGGAGGGTGTGTCCACCTTCGGCCGCGTTCGGCGCGCTCTCCCCAGTGCCGCGTTGGGCGGCGCGTCGGCGGCGATGGGGGAAACCTCAAAAGGCCAGTGTTTTGCTTGGGACGCCAACCTGCCCGGGCACGTGACGAAGAAGGAGTGCGGCCGCGCGCCGCAACTGTGACTGCATGGATCTTTCCGACCTCCTGGCGACCCTCGATGATGGCAGCGACGCCGGCGAGGACATGGAGTATGAGCCAATCTTCACCGAGCTCGAGCTTGTCGCCAAACCGGGTGAGGAGCGGGTCATGGGCGACTCGGTCCAAGAGGCGGAGGAGCCCAACTGGCGCGATGTGAAAGAGAAGGCGCTGGCTGTGCTCGAGCAGTCAAAGGACCTCCGCGCGTCGATGCACCTGGCGCAGGCCGGGCTGAAGACCGGTGGTTTCCCGGATTTCGCGACCGTGATGACCTACGTGAAGCGGTGCCTCACTGAGCACTGGGACGGCGTGCACCCGATGCTCGACGCGGATGACGACGACGATCCGACGATGCGGGTGAATGCGGTGCTCACCCTCGCGGACGGCGACGGGATCTTGCGCGCGGTGCGCAACGCCCCCCTGACCCAGAGCCGCGCCTTCGGCGGGTTTTCGCTCTTTGACGTCGAGATCGCTGAAGGTGAGATCGAGGTGCCCGAGAGCCTCGACACAGTGCCGGACCGCAGCCAGATCTCGGCGGCGTTTCAAGACACTGAGGCGGAGTGGCTGACGGCAACGAAGGAGGCTGTGAACACGGCGCTCGACGATCTGGTCGCGATCGACGGCAAGTTCGACGAAGAGACGCCGGGGCGTGGGCCGAACCTCGACGACCTTCTGCGGGCGCTCCGCCGGATCAAGGCGCGGATCGACGAAGCCACCGGCAGCGATGAGGAATTCGCCGAAGGCGACGCAGACGGCGAGGAGGGTGCGGCCGGCGGTGGCGCGGGCGGCGGTCCTGTGCGCCGAGGTGTGGGGGAGATCACAACCCGGGCCGATGTCCAGAAGGCGATCGACAAGATCATCGACTATTACGCCAAAAACGAACCCTCGAGCCCGGTGCCGATCATCCTGAAACGGGCCCGTCGTCTGGTCGATGCAGACTTCATGAAGATCATGGAGGACATCGCGCCCGACGGCCTCGAAAACGTGCGTGTCGTGGTCGGACGCAGCGACGAAGAAGAGGAAGAGGAAGAGTATTGACCGCGCGCGCTCGGCGCACGGAAAGTTCAGCCCACGCGGCTCGCCTAAGGCGGGTGCGCACCGCAAGACAGAGAGGACGAGATGGCAGACAGTTCGCAGAAGTTTATTGCGCGCAACCGCGCACCCCGCGTGCAAATCGAGTACGATGTTGAGCTATACGGGGCCGAGAAGAAGGTGCAACTGCCCTTCGTGATGGGCGTGATGTCCGATCTGGCGGGCAAGTCCGAGGTGCCGCAGCCCGGCATCGCCGACCGCAAGTTCCTGGAGATCGACGTCGACAACTTCGACGAGCGGATGAAATCCATGAAGCCGCGCGTCGCCTTCACTGTGCCCAACACGCTGACGGGTGAAGGCAATGTGGCGGTCGACCTGACCTTCGAGAAGATGGAGGATTTCTCGCCCGAGGCGATCGCGCGGAAGATCGAGCCGCTGCGCAAGCTCCTCGAGGCGCGCGAAGAGCTCTCGAACCTGGTCACCTACATGGACGGCAAGTCCGGTGCGGAAGACCTGATCGGCAAAGTGATGAAAGACGAAGACCTGATGAAGTCGCTCTCCGAAGCGGCCAACAAGGAGGAGTGATCGATGGCTGACGCGCAGGCAGACGGTGGCGCCGTAGAGGAGAAGATCGAGTTCTCCGATTTCGGCAACCTCCTCAACAAGGAATTCAAACCGCAATCGGACAACGCCAAGACGGCGGTGGAGAACGCGGTCAACACGCTGGCGCAGCACGCGCTCGAGCACACATCGCTGATCTCGAACGATGTGGTCGCCTCGATCAACGGCATCATTGCGCAGATCGACAAGAAGCTCTCGGAGCAGATCAACGAGATCTTGCACCATGAGGACTACCAGGCGCTCGAAAGCTCCTGGCGCGGGCTGCACTATCTCGTGAACAACACCGAGACCGATGAGCAGCTCAAGATCCGGGTCCTCAACATCTCCAAGAAAGATCTCGGCAAGACGCTGAAGAAGTTCAAAGGCACCGCCTGGGATCAGTCCCCGATCTTCAAGAAGCTCTACGAGGAGGAGTTCGGCCAGTTCGGCGGCGAGCCCTATGGCTGTCTTGTCGGCGACTACCATTTCGACCACACGCCACCCGATGTCGAGCTTCTGGGGGAGATGTCGAAGGTCGCTGCCGCGGCGCACGCGCCTTTCATCACCGGCACCAAGCCCTCGCTCTTCCAGATGGAGAGCTGGGGGGAACTGGCGAACCCGCGCGACCTCACCAAGATCTTCCAGACGCCCGAATACGCGTCCTGGCGGAGCCTGCGGGAGAGCGAGGATTCGAAATATCTCGGCATGGCGATGCCGCGCTTCCTCGGCCGGCTGCCCTACGGTGCCAAGACCGATCCGGTCGACGCATTCGCCTTCGAGGAAGAGACCGGCGGCGGCGATCACGACAAGTACTGCTGGGTCAACGCCGCCTATGCGATGGCCGTCAACATCAACAAGTCGTTCAAGATGTACGGCTGGTGCTCGCGGATCCGGGGCGTCGAGTCCGGCGGTGCGGTCGAGGGTCTGCCGGCCCACACCTTCCCGACCGACGATGGCGGCGTCGACATGAAGTGTCCGACCGAGATCGCGATCGCCGACCGGCGTGAGGCGGAGCTCGCCAAGGCCGGGATGATGCCGCTGATCCACCGGAAGAACTCGGACCTTGCGGCCTTTATCGGCGCGCAATCGCTGCACGCACCGGCCGAGTACGACGATCCGGACGCCACCGCGAACGCCAATCTCGCGGCGCGGCTGCCCTACCTCTTCGCGACCTGCCGCTTTGCCCACTACCTGAAGTGCATGGTCCGCGACAAGATCGGCTCCTTCAAGGAGCGCAACGACATGCAGGACTGGCTGCAGTCCTGGATCAACCAGTATGTCGATTTCAGCGCCGAATCCTCCTCCGAGGATGAAAAGGCGCGTCGTCCTCTCGCCGCGGCGGAAGTCGTGGTCGAGGAGGTCGAGGGGAACCCGGGCTATTACAGCTCCAAGTTCTTCCTCCGGCCCCATTACCAGCTGGAGGGCCTTTCGGTCTCGCTCCGCCTGGTGTCGAAGCTGCCCTCCGAGAAAGGCGGCTGAACCCCGCGCGGGTGCCCCGGTTCGCGGGGCGCCCGACCCAAACAATCAGCGCGGGGAACGCCGCGCGGTCATAAAGGAGAAAGACGATGGCTGTTGATGCGTATATCTGGCTCAAAGGCGGAACGAACGGCGTTAAGGTCGAAGGCGAAACCAACGACGACGCAATGTCGAAGAACAAAGCGATCGAGGTTCTGTCCTACTCGCTCTCCGCGTCGAACCCGATCAATGTCGGCTCGGCCACGGGCGGTCTGACCGCAGGTAAAGCGGACTTCTCGGGCCTCACGATTATGCACCAGGTCGACACCGCGTCGGCCGAGCTCTGCAAAGCGCTGGCGCAGGGCGAGCACTTCACCGACATGACCCTGCTCGTGCGCCGCTCCGGCGGTAAGAACCCGAACATCTACGTTCAGTACGAGTTCAAGAAAGTGTTCGTGGCCAACGTCAACTTCTCCGGTTCGAACGGCGAAGAAACGCTGGTGCAGTCGACCACCTTTGAGTGGGGCGCTGTGAAGTACCACTACTTCGCACTCGGCTCGGACGGCAAGCAGGTCTCCTCGCCGAAAGAGTTCGTCTGGAGCCGCGTCAACAACAAGGCGGCCCACACCGCCGAGAAGAAGTAAAACAAACCCCGGTCCCGGGGGGAGAGTGTCACCGGGCGTCGCGGGAAACCGCGGCGCCTCACGAACCAGCGGCCGTTTGGATGCCGTGCACCGATCAAAGGGGACACCCCGATGGGCGTCGACGCTTTCCTCTATGTACACAGCGGACCCGGCCCAGGTCTCAAGGAGGAGAGGACCGACGACGCCATGTCAGACAGCACGGCGCGCAAGGATCTCACCTGCGCCTTGCCGCGGTCGACCCACGTCCGTGCTGGCGCCGTGACATCCGGTGCAGCGGAGGCGCGTGCGTCGGTCGCCCAAGTGGACACGCCGGCGGCGGGCGGGCGCTCTGGAGAGGCCCGGCTGAGTGTCCGCCGATCTGGCGACGCGATCCGATCAGCTGCGGTCAGTGCACCCTCACGCCTGGGGGTGAGGCTCCGGCGCAGGCGACCGCGTCTGCATTCGGCGCAGTCCAGTGTCGCTCCGGACTGGGCTCAGACGGCCATGAGGTCTGCAAGTCCAAGGACATGATCTGGAGCCGGGGGAAGAGCAGAGCCACCGTCGCGATGTGACGCGACCGGCACCCACAATCGTCGCCCGATGCGGGCACAGGGAAAGAAGGCCAAACATGACGGCGGAGGAACGGCTTAAGGCCGGAGACATAGACGGCGCGCTGCAAGCGCTGCAGGCTGGTGTGCGCGCCAATCCGGCCGATGCGAAGCTCAGGATCTTTCTGTTTCAGCTGTTGAGCGTGCTCGGCGATTGGAAGCGTGCGATCACGCAGTTGAAGGTGTCGGCCGAGATGGACCCGATGGCCATTCCGATGGCGCAAACCTACCGCGAGGGGATCATCTGCGAGGTCTACCGCGAAAAGGTGTTCGCAGGCGAAAAGAGCCCGGTCATCTTCGGTGAGGGCGAGGGGGCGGAGTGGGTCGCACCGCTGATGGAGGCGCTTGCGCTTCAAGTGAAGGGCGAGCATGCGGCGGCAGCGGAGCTTCGCGCGCAAGCCTTTGAGGCCGCACCTGCCTCGTCGGGAACGCTCAACGACCAGCCCTTCGCGTGGATTGCCGATGCCGATATGCGCCTCGGCCCCGTGCTCGAGGCGGTGATCAACGGCAAATACTATTGGGTGCCCTTCGCGGCGCTGCGCGAGGTGAAGGCAGAGGCGCCGGAGGATTTGCGGGATGCGGTCTGGATGCCGGTGAACCTGACCCTCGCCACCGGGGCAGAGCTGGTGGCGCTGATCCCGACGCGCTATGCGGGCACGGCCGAGAGCGGCAGCGCGGCGGAGCGTCTCTCCCGCGAGACGAACTGGGCGGATGCGGGGGCCGACACCTGGGTCGGCACCGGCCAGCGGCTCCTCGCGACAGACCAGGGCGACACGGCGGTGATGGACCTCCGCAGCCTCAAGATCGAGGCTGCCTGATGGCCGACCGCACGATCGCCGAGCGTCTGCAGCCCTCGCTCCTCGACCGGCTGACGGATCACGCGCCGGACAAGGCGGGCGAGGCCCGTGACGAGCGGGTGATCGACGTGCGGCGTCTCCGCGACATCATCCGGCGCGATTTGGCCTGGCTTCTGAACACCAACAACCACGAAAGCCTGATCGACACAGAGCTGCACCGGAATGTTGTCCGCTCGACGGTCAATTACGGGATCCGCGAGGTGGCGGGGGAGATGTCGACCGTCCGCCGCGCGCAGGAGATCCGCGACACCATCGCCGAGGCGATCCGCCGGTTCGAGCCGCGGATCGAGCCCGAGAGCGTGAAGGTGGAGCTCCGCCAGACAGAACAGCGCACGGAATCGGTGATCAATTTCGACATCCGCGCGGCGATGTGGGCGCAGCCCGTGCCGCTGGAGCTTTACATTCGCAGCGAGGTGAACGTTGTCACGGGCGAGCTGAAGCTCGAGCAGGGCAGCTGATGGACACGCGCCTCCTGCGCCATTACGAGACCGAGCTCGCCTTCATCCGGGAGATGGGGGCGGAGTTTGCGGAGGCCTACCCGAAGATTGCGGCCCGTCTCGGGATCGAGGGGATGGAGGTGCTCGACCCCTATGTCGAGCGGCTCTACGAGGGGTTTGCGTTTCTCGCTGCCCGTGTGCAGCTCGAGCTCGAGATGCAGTACCCGGTCTTCACGAGCCATCTCCTCGAGATCATCTACCCGCATTACCTCGCGCCGACGCCCTCGATGGCGGTGATCCATCTGGAGCCCGATGACGCGCTCTCTGCGATGGCGGAGGGGTATCACATGCCGCGCCACACCCCGGTGCGGAGCCGTGTCGTCGAGGGCGGGCAGACGGCCTGCCAGTTCCGCACGGCGCATGAGACAACGCTCTGGCCGCTCAAGATCGTCGAGACGGAGTATATCGACAGCCGCGGTGCGCTGATCGCGGCGGGGTTTGCGCGCGACATCGAGGCGCGCGCGGGCGTGCGCCTCCGGCTGAAGCGGATGGGCGCGGGGCCACTGGCGGAACTGACCGCAGATGCGCTGACGCTGTTTTTGCAGGCGCAAAACGGCGGCAACTGGATCCTCCACGAAGTGCTGTCGACCCAGGTCACCGGTCTCGCCGCGCGGTCGACGGACCGCCGTGCAGACTGGCGGTTGGAGCTCGACGCGGCAGAAGTGCGGCCCAAGGGCTATGCGGCGGATGAGGCCCTCCTCGAGACGCCGGCGCAGACATTTGACGGCTATCGCCTCCTGCAGGAGTACTTCGCGATGCCCGAGCGGTTCCATTTTGTGGAGCTGGCAGGGCTCGCGCCGGCCTTCAAAAAGGCTGCGGGCGACGAGGTCGACATCTACCTCTTCCTGCGCGAGGGGCACCCGGAGATGGGCGATCACCTCCGGCCCGCGTCCTTCTCGCTCCACGCGGTGCCGATCGTGAACCTCTTTCACCGGCGCTGCGACCGGGTGCCGGTGACGGGGCGGGACTTCGACCATCATGTCGTGGTCGACCGGACGGCAGTCCTCGACTTCGAAGTGGTGCGGATCGAGAAGGTCACCGGCATCAGCGGCGAGGGGGAGGACGACATCCCCTTCTCCGCCTTCTACAGCCAGACTGAGTTCACCGCCATCGGTGAGGATCACCCCGCCTACTACACCGTCCGGCGGCGGATGCGCCAGCGCTCCGAGCGGGAGCGGCTGCGGGGCACGCGGACCTCTTATCTGGGGGCGGAGCTCTATCTGAACCTGGTCGACCGAAACGAGGCACCCTACCCCGCGCATCTCGATCAACTGGAGGTCGAGGCGCTCTGCACCAACCGGGATCTGCCGCTCCTCCTCGCGACGGGGGCGCCCGATATGTTCCACCTGCCGGGCGGCGGGCCGGTCAAGACGATCGAGACGCCGATTGTCCCGACACGCCCCCGCCCGACCCTCTCGGAGAGCGGATCGGCCTGGCGGCTCTTGAGCCATCTGTCGCTCAACTATCTCTCGATCGCCGACACGACCTTCGGCGGCTCGGCCGAGGCGCTGCGCGAGCTTGTGGGGCTTTATGCGCCGCCCGAGGACCGGGCGCTCCAAAAGCAGCTCGAGGGGCTGGTTCAGGTCTCCAGCCGACCGATTGTGCGCCGGATGCCCGATGAGGTGCTCTCGACCGCGGTCCGCGGCCTCGAGATCGCGCTCGAGATGGATGAGAGCTTTTTCGAGGGGACGAGCGTCTACACGCTCGGCTCCGTCCTCGAGCGGTTCTTCGCGAAATACGCGGCGATCAATTCGTTCACCGAAACGGTCCTCAGGACCCAGCAGCGGGGGGAGGTATGTCGATGGGACGCGACGCGCGGTCTGAGACAAATCGCCTGATCCACCTTCAGCGGCTGGCCGTGGACCCGGAGCGGGTGCACCTCTTCCACGCGCTCCGGGTGATCGAGGCGGCTTACGGCGAGGACGGCCGGCTCGGCGAGACGCGGCGTCCGGCGCATGACAGGGTGCGTCTGGCCCAAGTGCCGGAGCTTGCCTTCCCCCGCGCCACGCTCGAGCGGTTCGAGCCCCCGTCCGAGGAGGCGCCGGGCCGCCTCGTCAACCGGTTCTTCGGCCTGTGGGGGCCGCAGGGCCCCATGCCGCTCCACTTGACCGAATATGCGCGGGAGCGGATGCGCAACCACCGCGACCGGACACTGGTTGCGTTCGGGGACATGTTCATCCACCGGATGATGTCGCTCTTTTTCCGGGCCTGGGCCTCTGGGGAGCCGGCACCCTCCTTCGATGAGGGGACGCGCGATCCGTTCTCGGATGCGGTTGCGGCGATCTCGGGCTATCGCGGCAAGCCGTTCCTTGACCGTGACGCAATGCCGGATCTCGCCAAGCGGTTCTATGCCGGGCAC
>JBCDHQ010000129.1:0-11488 GCA_038749815.1 Pseudomonadota bacterium
GCCGGAGCACTCTCCCCATCGGCCTTGTCCCCTCACTCGATCTGCGGCTCGACATAGCGCAGCTCGACACCGCCGGTAAACACAAGGGTGGCACCTTCGGTGAATGCTTCGACATTGCCCTCCTCGACTGTCTCCACACGCAACCGTTCTGCCACGATTGTGCCCAGAGTGCCGCTTGCCGAGACACCTCCCTCTGCGGTGAGCACGCCGGCGCGGAGGTCGAGATTCGCGCGCGCCGCCGCGGCCTCGAGCGTGCTTGAGGTCGAAATGACGAGCCCGTCGTCGAAAAAGATCGTCTCCGAGATCAGATCGACCGCTGCGTCGGGGGCCGTCAGATTGACAACGAGACCGTCGGCGAAACGGATGGCGCCGCTGATCTTCTCGATTTCCGCCCGCACGAGCTCCGCGTCGGTCGGCACCACGGTGGCCGCCTCGAAGTCGTAGAGATCGCCGTCGAGACTTGCGCCCGAGAAGCGAGGACGTGTGACCTTGAGGCCCGAGCCCATCGCCTCAAGATCGGCGGCAGAGAAGGTGAGCGCCCCCGGCGGCTCGGGGCGGAGCGACAGAAGCACAACGGACGCGAGGAGCGCGAGGCCCGCGAGCGGCAATCCGACCTTCAATGCCGAGACAATGCGTGTGTGACGGTCGACGGAGCGCCGACGGGCCATGTCAGACGACGCCGGCCCGCAGGCAGTCGTGAACGTGGAGGATCCCCTCGGGCCGACCGGTCCCGTCGACCACAAAAAGGCTCGTGATCTTCGGCGTGCCCGTGTTCATCACCCGCAGCGCTTCGGACGCGCGCACGGATGACGAGATCGTCCGGGGCGAGGGCGTCATCACTTCGCGCGCGGTCCGCGCTGTGATGCCGGGCATGTTCCGTCGGAGGTCGCCATCGGTGATCACGCCGCGGAGCCGCCCGCTCTCGTCGACGACGCCCGCAACGCCGAAGCCCTTCGAGGTCATGACGATCAGCGCCTCGCTCATCGCCATGTCGAGATCGATGAGCGGGACCTCATCGCCCGTGTGCATAAGATCCGCCACGATCGAAAGCATCGCACCAAGCCGCCCGCCGGGGTGGAAGTAGCGGTAGTTCTCCGGCGTAAAGCCCCGCTCCGTCATCAGCGCGACCGCCAGCGCATCGCCGAAGGCGAGCGTCATCGTCGTCGACGTGGTGGGCGCGAGGCCGTTCGGACAGGCCTCTGGCACCGGCGGCAAGAGGATGGCGATGTCGGACTTCTTGAGCAGCGTGCTCCCGGCCCGCCCGGCCACGCCGATCAGCGGGATCCGACGGGCCTCGGTGTAGGCGATGATGTCGGCAAGCTCCGGCGTCTCGCCCGAGTTCGAGAGAAGGAGGACCAGATCATCGGCGGTGATCATGCCAAGATCGCCGTGGCTCGCCTCACCGGGATGGACGAAATGCGCAGGCGTCCCTGTCGAGGCAAGTGTCGCCGCGACTTTGCGCCCGACATGTCCCGACTTGCCCATGCCGCTGACGATCACACGACCCTTGAGTGCCAGGATCCGCGAGACCGCCGCGGCAAACCGCGCGTCGAGCGCATCGGCCAGATCGAGGATCGCGTTGCCCTCTGTCCTCAGCACTCGAACGCCGGTCGCGACAATCCGGTCGCTCTCGAGCTCAAGGGTGTGCGCTGTGTCTGCCATATCAGTGTGCAAATACATCAACCTCCGCCCAACCGGCGAGGTCGAGACGCGCTCGATCGGGCAAAAAGGCGAAACATTGCCGCGCGAGGTCGGACCGCCCCTCCCGCTCCAGCATCTCGTCGAGCCGCACTTTTAGGGCATGGAGATGCAGAACATCGGAGGCCGCATACTCAATCTGCGCCTCTGAGAGGCGCGGCGCGCCCCAATCGGAACTCTGCTGCTGCTTGGATATGTCGATGCCGAGAAGCTCGGACAGCAGGTGTTTCAAACCATGCCGGTCGGTATAGGTGCGTGCGAGCTTCGACGCGATCTTGGTGCAGTAGACCGGCGCGGTGAGGACGCCCAGCTGATGCGCGAGAAGCGCGATGTCAAATCGGCCGTAGTGAAACAGCTTCAACCGCTGGGGATCGGCGAGCAGGCGGCCGAGGTTCGGCGCCTCGCTCTGGCCCCGCTCGACCTGGACAAGATGCGCTTTGCCATCCCCTGACGAGAGCTGGACCACACACAAACGGTCGCGATGGGTCGCGAGCCCCATCGCCTCGCAGTCGACGGCCACAACTTTACCGAGATCCAAGTCCGGCGGTAAATCGCGATGGTGGAGTTCGTGGATCAAAAGGCCGCCTCTGGATCTTGATAGGTGCTCAACACAAGCTCAGCGGGCATATCGGAACCCAAAAAACATCACAAGACTGAGATCTGTATCCCCATGTACGCTAGCGCATCCGCGGCGGAGGGGCTACGACTCGACGCATCATCTCGGGAAATGCGAATATGCTACCCGACCATACCGACGGAGGATCATATGTTCCGATCGATATTCGGCGGACTTGCCGCCCTGCACCTCGTTGTG
This sequence comes from Pseudomonadota bacterium, assembly GCA_038749815.1. Taxonomy (GTDB): domain Bacteria; phylum Pseudomonadota; class Alphaproteobacteria; order Rhodobacterales; family Rhodobacteraceae; genus Algicella. The sequence continues at coordinate 2,513 of JBCDHQ010000129.1, forward strand.
GGCGCGGCCGCCGCCCAAGAGTTTACGTTCAAGCTCCACCACTTCCTGAGCCCGGCCGCGCCAGCGCATTCCAAGATGCTCGCGCCGTGGGCTGAGCGCGTTAAGGAAGCGTCCGGAGGCCGTGTCGAGATTGAGATTTTCCCGTCCATGACGCTCGGCGGACGGCCGCCGGAGCTGGTCCAGCAAGCGCGGGACGGCGTTGTGGATCTGGTTTGGACGGTCAACGGGTACACGCCGGGCCTCTTCCCGCGGACCGAAGTGTTCGAGCTGCCCACTGTCTTTGAGAATGACCCGACAGCCGCCAACCTCGCCATGTACGACATGTTCGAGGACACGCTCAGGGAAGACTTCCAGGGGCTGGAGGTCATGTTCCTGCACGTCCATGCGGGCCAGGCGCTGCAGATGCGCGACCGCGCAGTGCGCACGCCCGAGGATGTTGCCGGTGCAAAACTCCGCATTCCGTCGCGGACCGGCGCTTGGATCATTGAGGCGCTCGACGCCTCCCCCGTCGCCATGCCGGTGCCCGAGCTGCCGCCCGCGCTCCAGAAAGGTGTCGTGGACGGTGCCCTGATCCCGTGGGAGATCATCCCGCCCCTCAAGATCCAGGACCAGACCGAGTACCAGATCGAGATGGCCGACCGGGGCCGCTTTGGCACTGCAAGCTTCCAGGTCTCGATGAACCAGGCGCGCTGGGACAGCCTGCCTGAGGACATCCAGGCTGCATTCCGCGAAGCCTCGGGCCGTGAGTGGTGGGGCGAGGTCGGCGAGATCTGGCGTGCAAGCGACGATTTCGGCATCGGTCTTGCCGTTGATGCGGGCAACACGCACATCACGCTCACCGACGCAGAGACCGAGGCGTTCCGCGCCCTCCTCGCGCCGGTCGTGGACCGTTGGGTCGCAGAGGTGGCCGCCAAGGGGATCGACGGCGCCGGTCTTGTGGACCGGGCGCGGGCGCTGATTGCAGGGGACGCAAGTTAGACCAACCCGCGATGCATTGACCCTCGGCCGCACCGGGATTGCCGGTGCGGTCGCAGCGGTGGTCCTGATTTGGGCGCTCCTCGGGGGCGCCCTTCTTCTGTTGCTGGTGGCGCTCAATGTGGCGTCGGTCCTCGGCGGGGTCCTCTGGCGCCCGTTTCCGGGGGACTTTGAGCTGACGGAGATGGGCGTTGCCGTCGCCGCGTTCTCGTTCCTGCCCTTTGCGCAATTGACTGGCCAAAACGTCACCGCCGACATCTTCACCTCTCGCGCGGGGCCGCGCATGGTGGCGCTCATGTCGACGCTTGCCGCCGCTGTCGCGACACTCTTTGCGGGCCTTCTCCTCTGGCGCATGTCGCTCGGCCTCCTCGACCAGCGAACCTACGGGACGACGACGACAATCCTGCAGCTGCCGATCTGGTGGGCCTTTGCGCCGATCCTGATCTCCCTCGTCTTGCTGGCCATCGCCTCGCTCGTCAGCCTGGTCGAGGCCCTGAGGGCCGTGCGCGGATGAGCGATCCGGTCACGCTTGGCCTTGTCTCACTCGCCGTGCTCGTGGCGCTGATCGCGATCCGCATGCCGATCGCCTACGCCATGATCCTGGTCGGCGGGACCGGCATTGCGCTCGTCAACGGACCCGTGCTGGTCCTGAGCCAGCTGAAGACCCTCGCCTATGGTCAGTTCTCGATCTACGACCTCTCCGTTGTTCCGATGTTTGTCCTGATGGGCGCGCTTGCGGCCCGTGCAGGTCTCAGCCAGGCGCTCTTTCGGGGGGCCAACGCCTGGCTCGGCGGGATGCGCGGCGGCACGGCGATGGCCGCGATTGCGGGATCGGCGGGCTTTGGGGCGGTCTGCGGCTCCTCCCTCGCGACGGCCTCGACCATGGGCCGCGTGGCGCTGCCGGAGCTTGCGCGCTACGGCTATTCGGGCGCGCTGGCCACCGGCGCGCTCGCCGCGGGGGGCGTCCTCGGCATTCTGATCCCGCCCTCGGTCGTGCTGATCATCTACGCCATTATCGTCGAGGCGAACGTTGTGACGATGTTCGCCGCGGCCCTGGTGCCGGGCCTCCTCGCGGTTGTTCTCTTCCTCCTGACCATTGCGGTCTACGTCGCCGTGAAGCCCGAGGCCGGGCCGCGCCACGCCGGCGTCGATGCGGCCGAGCGTCGGGCGGCGAGCCTCGGCCTCATCCCCGTCCTCGGGATATTCGGCCTCGTTCTCGGCGGCATCTATGCGGGTCTTTACAACCCGACACCCGCGGCGGCCGTGGGCGTCGCACTCGTCGGCCTCTACGGCGCGCTGACCGGCCAGATCCGGGGCGCAGGGCTGATCGCTGCGCTCAAGGAGACCGCTGGGACGACGGCGATGATCTACCTGATCCTCCTCGGCGCGGAGCTCATGAAGATCTACATGAGCCGCATCGGGCTGCCGCAGGCGAGCGCAGAGTGGATCCTCGCCTCCGGCCTGACGCCGATCACCGTTCTCCTCCTCCTCCTCGTCGCGCTCATCCTCCTCGGCTGCCTGATGGACAGCCTCAGCATGATCCTCCTCGTGATCCCGTTCTTCTGGCCAGTCCTCGTGGAGCTCAATGGCGGGCTCTACCAGGGAGCCGAAGGCGCGGGCTTCGGCATGTCCACGGAAGACTTGAAGATCTGGTTCGGGATCATCGCGCTCGTGGTGGTGGAGCTCGGTTTGATCACACCCCCGGTCGGCATGAATGTCTTCGTGATCTCCGCGCTCGCCAAGGACACGCCGATGGCAGAGACGTTTCTGGGTGTGCTGCCCTTCTTCGCGGCGGAGCTGTTCCGGGTTGCCCTTCTGGTCGCCGCGCCCGGCCTCGCCCTGTGGCTGCCGCATCTTCTCTCGGGCTGAGAAGCCGAGACCTCCGTGGCGGGGGGCGACGTTCCCCCTGGGCCGCTTGGCAGGTGGTCGAGTGCCGGCGATGGCGCGACCGTCCCCAACAAAGCCGTCCGTGGTCGGATGCAACCGCCGCCCGAGATCTGCTCGACCTGGTGGGGGCGGGGGCTCATGAATGCTGTCCCGCCAGATGCAAACCCGACACCAAGGCCCGCGTGGGTTCCCGGGCGGCCGGACATGAGGACGATGTCGTCCGCCATGTCGAGGTGCTGCCGCCAGGTCCGGACCGGGCCCCGCCCCGGCGACGGGATCGCGTGCGGTGACACGGCATCGCACGGCGCAGGTGGCCCTTGGCCGCCGGCAAGTCGAGGCTCGTCCGCCCCACTGACGGGGGCGCGTTGGACCTCGGGGGTGCGACAAATGCGGACCTCTCTTCGAGAGACACACCGTCCTGCCCTCTCCGGGCGCATGCCCGGACCATTGTCGTCATTGGGCCGACCAAAAGGATGGCGTCGTGCTGCGATCTGATCCTCAATGCACAAGACCGCGAGGTCATTGCTCGGCGTCTCGTTTCGGGCGCATCGCCCTGCATGTCATGAGGCCGGAAGCCGCGGGGATCCGCTGCGTTGCCTCCAGTGCAAAGCTGCCCGACACAGTGCGGCCAGCCCTGCGGACAGCATCACGCCGATCTAACTCGCTTGCTTCGACACGTGCTCGTTCGAACCGTCCATTGCCGATTGCTTCGCAGCACGGGGCCAACCCTGCTTGGTCTGACCTAGCGCTCTGTGTCGCCCGCGGCTTCCGAGAAGACGGGCAGAACTTGCGGACGCGGCCTTGCCCCGAGTGGCTCGCCCGACCCGCATTGTCGCACCGGTGGCGCCGGAACGGGACGGCTTGAGCCCTCAGGACGGCCGGTCACCCCGTGAGCGGACCCGCTCAGGCCGGCGCGAAGCGGGACATCCAGCGCCGAACGCCCACCACGTCGAAGTAAATCGCGATCACCGAGGGCACGACCAAAAGCACCATCACCATCGCCGCCAAAAGGCCGAAGGCGACGGCAACGACGAGCGGCACGAGGGTCTGCACCTGCGGGCTTGTCTCCGCCAAGATCGGCAAGAGCCCCGCCACCGTCGTCGTTGTCGACAGGATGATAGGACGGAACCGCGCCCGCACGGCCTCGAGCGCCGCGGCGACATGGTCATCGCCCTCTAGATGGTTCTGGAAGAAGGTCAGGAACAAGATTGCATTGTTCACAACGATCCCGGCGAGCGACGCGAAGCCGATGAAGCTTGGCATTGAGAGGTCAAGGCCAAGCGCCCAGTGACCGAGGATCGTCCCGATGAGGGCGAAGGGGATCGACACCATCACGACCAGCGGCAAGCTGTAGGATCGAAACTGGAAGGCGAGCACCATGTAGACCCCGACCAGGCCGAGGAGGAGCGCAGAGAGCATGGAGCTTTGGGAGGCCTGTTGCTCCTCCGTTGCGCCGCCGATCCGGATCTCGACACCTGGGATGTCCTCCATCAGCGCCGGGCCGAGCTCCTCCGTGACGACGCGCGAGATCGCGGTGGAGGTCGTGGCCGCGCGGTCGATCTTGCCCTGGATCCGCGCAACGATCTGACCGTTCTTCGCGGTGATCGTCGGGTAGCTCGCCGTTGTCGTGAGGTCCGCAACGCTCACCAGGCTCGTCTGAACACCGCCGTTGAGGACAACGGGGAAGAGCTCCAACTCCGTCAGGCTCGCCACAGTGTCCGCGAGCTCAACCCGCACGGTGAGCTCACTCGCGCCTTGGCGGAAGCTGTCGGTCTCCGAGCCCTGGAACGCATTTCGGAGTTGGGCGGAGAGGGCTTGCGGCGTCAACCCGACGGAATAGCCATACTCATTGAGGCGGATCTGCACTTCATCGCGCCCGCCATAGAGGTCCTGGTACGCCTCCGTGACGTCATCGCGCGCGAGCAACTCGGCCACCAGCCGGCTCGCGGCCACCTCGAGCGTTGCGACGTCCCGGCCCAAGATCTCCACATCGATGTCAAGCCCACCCGGACCGACTTGCGCCTGCGAGAAGCTGACCTGCACCACATCGGGCAGCGGTCCGGAGGCCCTGCGCCACGCGTCCAGGACATCATCGGCGGACACGTTGCGCGCCGCACTCTCCAGAAGGTCCACAGTGATCGTCGCGCTGTGAGAGCCGTTGTCCTGCACATCTGCGTTGACCGCGTACTGAACCAACACGCGCGCCACCAAGGGCTGACCGCCCTCCGTTGCAGGCGTCAGATCGGCATTGACGGCGTCGAGCCCGGAGAGGATCTGCTCCACCGTCGCCTCCGTCCGCTCCCGCGCGATGCCAGACGTGAGCGCGATCCGTGCCGTGATGGTGTCCCCTTCGGTGGAGGGAAAGCCGATCACCTTGATCTGGCCGGATGTGACCAGCCCGATCGACAGGATCAATGCGGCGAGAGCCGTTCCAACGGTCAAATGACGCCAGGCGACCAGCCAGCCGGCGAGCGGCAGGACGAACCGGTCGCGCACACGCTCAAGGACCCGCGCGGCCGGCCGACGGTCAAGCTCCGTCCGGCCGGCATGGCTGAGATGGTTTGGCAGGATCAAGAACCCTTCGATCAACGAGATCGAGAGGGTGATCAGCAGGACCATCGGAATGAAGCGCAGGATCTGGCCCATCTCGCCGGAGAGGAACATGAGCGGGCCGAAGACGCAGGCCGTCGTGAGGAACGAGGACAGCACGCCCGGCAACACCTCGAGCGTGCCGCGTGTCGCGGCCTCCACCGGGCCGACCTTCTGGCGCCATTTGTCGATGTTCTCGGCGATGACGATGCTGTCATCCATGATCAGGCCCACGGACATGAGCAGCGCCACAAGCGTGATCATGTTGATCGTGATCCCAAGGGCCGACATCGCGAACAGCGCGCCGAGAAACGACACCGGCAGGGCCGCGGAGATCCAAAGCGCCTGGCCGAGCGAGAAGAAGAGCCACATCGTCACGAAGACGAGCACGAGGCCGAGGATCGTGTTCTGTACGATCAGGCTCAGCCGCTCCTCGACCAACTCCGTTATGTTGTTGATGACCGTGATCTCAAAGGGCGCGGGGAAGCGCGCGCGCTCCGCCTCGATCAGCGCCTCGACCTCACCGAAGACACGAATGCTGTCATCGTCCTTCGCCTTGGCGATCGAGAGGATCGCGGCCTGGCTGCCATCGATGTAGCTCTGCCGGTTTTCGTCGCTGTCGACGAGAACAACCGTCGCCAGATCGGCCAGTCGGACGAGACCGCCTTCGGCGTTCTCGATCACGATCAACGCCTCCAAGTCGGCCACACTCCGCCCCGCGCCGACATAGCGGAGCACGAGGCTGGCCTCATCGAGATCTGCGTTGCCGAGGGGCTGGCTGAGGCTCCGCGCCTCGATCGCATCGACGAGATCCCGCCCGGAGAGGCCGTAGCGCCTGAGCGCCTCCTGATCGAAGCGGATCCGGATCTCGCGGTCGGTGATGCCGGAGACCGTCGCCTCCGCCACACCGGGAAGGGCGATCAGCCGGTCGGCAAGCTCATCGGCATAGGCCACGAGACCGTCGCGGCCGACGATCCCGGAAATGGCGACAAGCGCCACAAGGTCTGTCCGCGCGGCGATCTCGACCGCCGGCGTCTCTGCGTCCGTCGGGAAGTCGCCGATGCCGGAGACGGCGGAGAACACATCGTTGAAAAAGACGGTGATGTCGCCGTTCTCTTCGAGCTCCGCCGTGCCGGTCGCGCGTCCCTCAACCGACAGACACTCGAAATCGGCGAGACCGGCGAGACCCGTGAGAGCGTCCTCAAGCGGCGCGCAGATCTCCTCGTTGACGTCGGCGGCTGAGGCGCCCGGATAGATGACGGAGATGGACACGCTGTCTGAGCTGAACTCGGGAAACGTCTCCCGTTCTATGTTGGCGACCGTCGCAAGGCCGAGGACGCAAAAGAGCGCCATCATCAGGTTGGAGGCGACGGGGTGGCGGACGAAAAAGCCAACCATATCAGCTGCCTCCGTCGACGAGAACAGGTGTCAGCGCCAAGCCTTGGATCGGCGGTCGCGGCGCGGAGAGGACCAGGCGGTCACCGGGCACCAGCCCCTCACGGATCAGGATCCGCTCATCGAGCAGTGGGCCCGGCTCCACGGGCGCGATGGCGAGCCTGTCATCGGCATCCGCGAGATAGACAAACGAGCCGCCCTCGTCGTCTTGGTGGAGCGCCGCACGCGGGATTGCGATCACGTTCTCAAGCGGCGGCGCCGCCATGTCGACCGCGACGAAGCTGCCGACATTGAGCGGCGGTCGCCCGCGCAGCCCGTCGGCCACCATCGGGTCATCGACCTGAACCGCCATGCCGATCGTCCCCGTCGTGCTGTCGATTGAGCCGCGAAACCGGGTCAGCCGGGCCGGATAGGCCGCGTTCAGCTCCGCAACTTCAAGACGCACCTCCGCTGTCACGCCTGCCTCGATCAAGTATCCGACCACCTGATCGGCATCGACTGTGCGGGCCTCCTGAAACGTCCGGCCGAGCGTCGCTCCGATCACGGGGGTGAAGGCGAGCGGCGAGAACTCCGCCACGATTTCCGCTGCCTCGACGCCGTCGAGCGTCAGCAGCTGCTCACCGGTCCGGACAAACTGGCCCACTTCCACGGCTTCGCTCGCAACCCGGCCGCGAAACGGCGCGCGAATCGTCGTGTTCTCAAGCGCGCGCTCAGCCTCCGCCAGCTCCGCCTCGCGCACCGCGAGCGTCGCTTCGGCTGACGCACGCTGTGCTGGGTAAAGATCAATCGTGTTCTGGAGATTCGTGACCGACGTCTCCTGCGCGAGGAGCGTCTTTTCCGTCTGATCGAGCGTGGCCTGCGAGCTGGAGCCGCGCTCGACGAGGTCGGCCACCCGATCGTACTCGGCGCGGGCGACTTGCAGGATCCTCTCCTCCACATCCAGAAGCCGGCGCGAGTTCGCCTCCTGCCGCTCAAGCTCGGCAAGGGTCGCGTCGGCGGAGGCGATGTTGGCCTTCGACTTCCGAATCGAGAGCTCAGTGTCGGTCCGATCGATCTGAACGACCACAGCCCCCTCCTCGACGACGATCCCAGGCGCCAGCGCCGGAGCGAGAGCGGTTATCCGCCCATCCACCTCCGCAACCGCCGACCAGCTCCGCACCGGAGCGACCCGTCCATAGCCTGTCGCCGATACGACAACCGCTTCGGCCTCCACAGCGAGGACGCGCACCGCCAGCCCCTCCGGCGCACGCGCCGCCTCTGGCACATCGCTGCCGCTGTTCATCCACATGAAGCCCGCGACCCCAAGCGCCAGCGGTGGTAAAAAGAGAAGTGATTTCAGATTCATATCCGCACGCTCCCAGCGATGCCGCAGTGCAACGGCCAGATCGACCGCGCCTGTGCCCCTCGGCGATCAATACAGTCAAACGCGGATCTGTCCCAACTCCGTTGCGGCCGACCGATCTCTGTCTCTGACAGCACACAGGGTATCGCGATGATTGCATGTGTGTGATCGCGTTAAGGTTGTATTAACCAAGGCATTAACTGATGGGCAAACGTTAAGCCGACATTCACTTGTTACATTCAGGTTTTGAGGTATGTTTCGCGGCAAACGTAAGTGGGAGGGATCGTGCGAATGAATCTGGTTGCGCCCCTGGGAGTCTCGATCCTTCTCGGGCTGGCCTGCGCACTCTTAGTGATGATGATCGGCGGGGGCCTTCTCTTGGCCCTTATCACCTACAGCGTCTCCGGCTCCATCAGCATGGTGGGGATCGCTCTGGCCCTTGCGTCTCGGCCGAGCCCGGAGACTGCACGCCACACGCCCAAGACCGGGGCTTTGCGCGACGTTGCGTGACGGACGACGTTTCGTCGGCATGCGTCAGCAGTAGGTCGTCTCAAAATAAACAGGGCGCCGCGGTTTCCCGCGACGCCCGGTGACACTCTCCCCCCGGGACCGGGGTTTGTTTACTTCTTCTCGGCGGTGTGGGCCGCTTTGTTGTTGACGCGGCTCCAGACGAACTCCTTCGGCGAGGAGACCTGCTTGCCGTCCGAGCCGAGTGCGAAGTAGTGGTACTTCACAGCGCCCCACTCAAACGTGGTCGACTGAACCAGCGTTTCTTCGCCGTTCGAACC
>JBCDHQ010000130.1:0-11474 GCA_038749815.1 Pseudomonadota bacterium
GATCCTCCAGGACGAGCGGCAGCAACTGACGCCCGGCCTCGCGCTCAGCTGGGCGCCGATTGACGACCTCACCTGGGAGTTCAAGCTCCGCGAGGGCGTTACCTTCCACGACGGCTCTGCCTTCACGGCCGATGACGTCGTCTGCTCCTTCGTGCGGGCGCCCGATGTTCCGAACTCGCCCTCGGGCTTCGGGACCTACACCAAGGGCAAGGAAGTCGTGAAAATCGACGACTTCACGATCCACTTCAAGACCGAGGCGCCCTATCCGCTGATGGCCAATGATGTCTCGACGATCCCCATCGTCTCGGACACATCCGGGTGCGACGCCTCGACTGAGGACTACAACGCAGGCACGGCCGCCATCGGCACCGGACCCTATAAGTTCGTCTCCTACAAGCCCGGCGAGGCCATTGAGCTGGCGCTCAACGAGGACTACTGGGGCGAGAAGCCGGTCTGGACCGAGGTGACGCTCCGCGCGATCTCCTCCGGCCCGTCCCGCGTCGCGGCGCTTCTCGCCGGCGATGTCGACATGATCGCAGGTGTGCCGACCACGGACATCGAGACGCTGAAGAACACGGACGGCATCGCGCTCTCGCAGGGCGTGTCGAACCGTGTCATCTACCTCCACATGGATCAGTTCCGGGAGGACAGCCCCTTTGTCACGGCCAAGGACGGCAGCCCGATCACGAACCCGCTGATGGATCAGCGCGTGCGGCTTGCGATCTCCAAGGCGATCAACCGCGACGCCATTGTGGAGCGGGTGATGGAGGGCGTTGCGATCTCCGCCGGCCAGCTTCTGCCCGAGGGCTTCTTCGGCGTCTCCGACAACCTCGAGCCTGAGGCCTATGATCCCGAGGGCGCCAAAGCGCTCCTCGCCGAGGCGGGGTATGCCGATGGCTTTGCGATGACCATCCACGGGCCGAACGACCGCTACATCAACGACGCAGCGATCGCGGAGGCCGTCGGCCAAATGCTCGCGCGGATCGGCATCGACACGAGCGTCGAGACGATGCCGCGCTCCGGCTCTTTCTCCCGCGCCTCCCGGGGCGGCGAGGACGGGCAGCCGGAGTTCAGCTTCATCCTCGTCGGTTGGGGCGCTGGCTCGGGCGAGGCCTCCTCGCCCCTGAAATCGCTCATCCACACCTTTGATGCCGACCGCGGCTTCGGCTCCTCGAACCGGGGCCGTCACTCGGACGCGGAAGTGGACGCGCTCATCGAAGAGGCTCTTGCGACTGTCGACGATGCCGGTCGCCAGGCGCTGTTGGCGGAGGCAACCGAGAAGGCGATTGCCAATGTCGCGATCATCCCGACGCACTTCCAGGTGAACACCTGGGCGACGAAGGAAGGCCTGTCCTACGTCGCGCGCACGGATGAGTACACGCTCGCCACGGGCGTCGTGCAAAACTGACCGAAAACGGCCGCGGGCGCATCCCGCCCGCGGCCACCCAGCCGGACATGGGGAACAGGCGGCCGCACCGACGTCTCCTCGAGCCGCACGAAAGAGCACGGGGTGCTCGTCATGCGGGGCGCCGGCCCTCCCATTGCACCAAACACTCGCGACAGTGTCCGCCCAACCTGCGTGACGGATCATCGGCGCGATCGCCCCGCATCAGGGGCCGTGGCGCGCGCGGCACTGGACGGCGCCGCGCAGATGCTGTGCGCACGGACCCCGCGCCCGCATAAACCAAGACTGCTGAAGCCCCGGTCAGGAGGGCAGGAACGCCTCGACATGGTGAGGAAATCCTTTCATCGTTTCCCGAGGGGTTCCCGAACGGGGCGTGGGTCATGACTGTCTTTATCATTCGCCGGCTGATCCAGGCCCTGGTCGTCGTCATCCTGATGTCGCTGATCGTCTTTTTCGGCGTCAACGTGGTCGGCGACCCGGTGTACATGCTGGTCTCCCCCGACGCAGATCAGGCCGAGATCGCGGCGACCATCGCGCGGCTCGGCCTCGACCGACCGATCTGGGAGCAATACTGGCTCTTTGTCACGAATGCGTTGCAGGGCGATCTCGGCAACTCCTTCATTTTCGGCGAACCGGCGCTCCGCCTCATCTTCCAGCACATGCCCGCGACGTTGGAGCTTGCGTTCTCCGCCCTCTTCCTCTCTGTCGTAATCGGCATCCCGCTTGGGCTCTATGCTGGGCTCTACCCCGAGAGCGTGGCCGGCAAGACGATCATGGCGGGCTCGATCCTCGGCTTCTCGCTGCCGACCTTCTGGGTCGGGCTGATGCTGATCATGCTCTTTGCGGTGCAGCTCGGATGGCTGCCCTCCACGGGTCGGGGCGACACGGTCAGCGTGATGGGCGTCGAGACATCGCTCCTCACTCTCGACGGGCTGTCGCACCTCTTCATGCCGGCGCTGAACCTCGCGCTCACCAACATCTCGCTCGCGATCCGTCTGACGCGGTCAGGCGTGCGCGAGGCGATGGGGCAAGACTACGTCAAATTCGCACGGGCCAAGGGGCTCTCGACCCGGCGGATCATCGGGCTTCATGTGTTGAAAAACATCATGATCCCGGTCGTCACTGTGATGGGACTGGAGTTCGGCGCTCTGATCGCCTTCTCCGTCGTGACCGAGACGATCTTTGCCTGGCCTGGCATGGGCAAGCTGCTGATCGACGCCATTCTGCAGCTCGACCGTCCCGTTGTGGTCGCGTACCTGATGTTGATCGTGGTCCTGTTCGTCGTGATCAATCTGATCGTCGACATCCTCTACTCAATTCTCGACCCTCGGGTCCGGCTCCAGGATCAAGGCGCATGACCGAGCTTCTCTACCGCATCGACGCACCGGAGGTCGCGGGCTTTGACTATTTCGAGGCGGCGCCGGACGAGCTCTTCTGCAGCAACTGCCGGCAGCCCAAACGGGCTTGGCGCGCGCCCTTTCGCCGCCACGCGATCGGGCTTGAGAGCGGGCTCGGCTTCGACACGGGCGCTGGGCTCCTCCTCAGCGACGCGGCGCTCTTGCTGCTGATGGAGGCTTCGGACACGGCCTTTGACACCTTCCCGATTGCCGAGGATGCCCATGTCGTGACGCGGGCGGAGATCCTACCGGTCGGGAACATCGACGCAGCAACCCGGTCCGCCTGGTGCCGAAGCTGCTCGAGCCACGCCTCGGTCCTGCCCGGTCCGCGCCTCCAGTTCGAAGTCGAGGTGGAACCCTCCACCCACGGCTTCTACGAGGCGGGCTTGCGCTTTCGCCTCGGGGCGGCCGTCTTCCCGATCTGGCTCATGGGACCAACGCTGGCGGACCGTGTGGCAGACCGCTTCCCGGGTGTCACGCTCCACGCCTGGCCGCTTCGGGAGCTTGTCGAATGACCGAGCTCTCTGCCCCGCTTGCGCCATCGACACCAGCGCGCGAGGAGACCCCCCTCCGCATCTTTATGGCGGAGTTCTTCGAGAGCCGGATCGCCACGGGCGCCCTGGTCGTTCTCCTCACCATCGTCGTGCTCGCCCTCCTCGCGCCATGGATCACGCCGCAAAACCCGTACGATCTGGCCGAAGTCGACGTGCTCGACGCACGCCTGCCGCCAGGGGAGGCGGCATTTGCGGGCTACACGATGTGGCTTGGCTCGGACGGGGCGGGGCGGGACCTCTATTCCGCGATCCTCTATGGCCTCCGCATCTCCCTCTCCGTGGGCATCACCTCTGGCTTCATCGCGCTGGCGATCGGCATGGCAGTAGGGCTGCTGGCGGCCTATGCGGGCGGTCGGATCGAGACGTTCATCATGCGGGTCGTCGATCTGCAGCTCTCCTTTCCTGCAGCGCTGGTCGCGTTGATGCTGATCGCGATCCTTGGAAAGGGGATCGACAAGATCATCCTCGCGCTCGTCGTCGCGCAATGGGCCTATTACGCGCGCACGGTCCGTGCCTCCGCCCTGGTCGAGCGTCGAAAGGAGTATGTGGAGGCCGCCACCTGTCTCGGCCTCTCCCACGGGCGGATCGTCTTTCGCCACATCCTGCCCAACTGCCTCGCGCCGCTGATCGTCGTTGGCACTGTTCAAACGGCGAGTGCCATCAGCCTTGAGGCAACACTCTCCTTCCTTGGCGTGGGCCTGCCCCAGACCGAGCCGTCGCTCGGGGTTCTGATCGCCAACGGCGCGCAGTACATCATCTCGGGGCGCTATTGGATCTCGCTCTTCCCGGGCCTCGCCCTCCTGATCACGGTCGTCTCGATCAACCTCGTCGGCGACCACCTCCGCGATGTGCTGAACCCGAGGCTCAAACGATGACACTCGAGGTTCGGGGACTGAAGACTCACTTTCTGACCCGTGCCGGCACCGTAAAGGCCGTCGATGGCGTCGATTTCAGCGTTGGACCCGGCGAGATCATGGGGCTCGTGGGGGAGAGCGGGTCGGGCAAGTCGATCACCGGCTTCTCGATCATCGGCCTCATCGACCCGCCGGGCCAAGTCGTGGAGGGCTCGATCGCCTTCAAAGGCGAGGAGCTCGTGGGCGCGCCGGAGGAGCGGCTCCGCCATCTCCGCGGCAACCGGATCGCGATGATCTTCCAAGACCCGATGATGACGCTGAACCCTGTGCTGCGGATCGACACACAAATGATCGAGGCGCTCAAGGCGCACGGAACAACCGACAAGGCGGCCGCGCGGATCCAAGCGCGCGACGCGCTCGGCCTGGTCGGGATCCCCTCGCCGGAGGAGCGGCTCCACGCCTATCCCCACCAGCTTTCCGGCGGCATGCGCCAGCGGGTGGCGATTGCGATCGCCTTCCTCAACCAGCCCGATCTCATCATCGCAGACGAGCCGACGACCGCGCTCGACGTCACGATCCAGGCGCAGATCATACACGAGGCGCAAAAACTCTGCCGTGGCTCCGGCACGGCGCTCATCTGGATCACCCACGATCTCGCCGTGGTGGCGGGCCTGGCCGATCGGATCTCAGTGATGTATGCAGGCCGCATTGTCGAACAGGGCACGGTCGATGACGTGATCGATCGCCCGCAGCACCCCTATACGGCGGGCCTCCTCGGCTCGGTTCCGTCTGCCAACAAGCGGGGCCAGCGCCTCCGCCAGATCCCGGGAATGACACCGAACCTGGCGGCCCTGCCCGAGGGGTGCGCTTTCAAGACCCGTTGCGGCCATGCCACCGCCGCCTGCGAGAGGGCGCCGGACGTGGTTGAGGCGAAGGCGCGGCGGATCCGATGCCACAACCCTCTCTCACTCCTGGAAGTGGGCGCGTGAACGACCTTCTTGAGATCCGCGACGTCTCCAAGCGCTTCACCAAGCGCCTCGACTTTGCGGGCAAGCTCGCGGCGCGGCTCGGCGCCAATGTGCGCGAAGAGACCGTGCACGCGGTCGATGGCGTCAGTCTCAGCGTTGCGACCGGCGAAGTGCTGGGCCTTGTTGGCGAGTCGGGGTGCGGAAAGTCGACCCTCGGACGCGTTGTCGCCGGCATTCACGCCCCAAGCGACGGACAGATCATCCTCGACGGCGCCGATGTGGCGGCGCTTTCGGGCAAGGCGCGACGGGCGGCGACCCTTGCGGTGCAAATGATTTTCCAGGATCCGTTCGCGAGCCTCAATCCCCGAATGCGAGTTGAGGACATCATCGGCGAGGCTCCCCGAGCGCACGGTCTGATCGAGGGCGATGCCGGGGAGTATGTCGCTGAGACGATGCGGCGGGTGGGCCTCGACCCCAGCCTCCGGCGCCGCTACCCGCACCAGTTCTCAGGCGGTCAGCGGCAGCGGATCGGGATCGCCCGGGCCCTTGCGGTGCAACCGCGGTTTCTGGTCTGCGACGAGGCCATCGCAGCGCTCGACGTGTCGATCCAAGCGCAGGTCCTGAACCTCTTCATGGATCTGCGTGAAACGCTGGATCTGACATACCTCTTCATCAGTCACGACCTCTCGGTGGTCGAACACATCGCAGACCGGGTCGCGATCATGTATCTCGGACGGATCGTCGAGACCGCACCGACAGATGCGCTCTTTGCGGCCCCGCGCCACCCGTACACACGCGCGCTTCTGGCCGAGGCGCCGCGCCTCGACCACCGGAAGCGCGCGTTCGAGCCGATCAAGGGCGAGATCCCCTCGCCCCTGGCTCCGCCGTCGGGCTGTCACTTTCACCCTCGCTGTCCGCGCGCCACGGAGCGATGCCGACAGGAGCGGCCGCATCTCGAGACCACGCCCGATGGTCGGACTGTGGCCTGCCACCACTGGCGCGACGCATGATCCTTGCGGATGGCACCCTGCGGCATCGGGTGGTCGGGCGTCGTGTGCGCGACGTGGACGGCGTCGCCTCTGCGAACCGCAGAGGCCGCGCGCAAGCGCGCGGGTTCGGGCATGCCCGAACCGACGCCTTGGCACCACACCTCAGAGCTTGGACCTGGCGGGAAGCCAAGCCATGCGACAGATCCTGCGCCACATGAGCCCATGGGTTCGGATCGAGCGGCCGACTGTTCGAAGCACACCGATTGTATTCGACAGCCCACATTCCGGCTCAATCTATCCTTCGGATTTCGGGCATTGCATCGACCGGTTGGTTTTGCGTCGTTCGGAAGATGCCCATCTCGAGGAGATCTTTGCCCCGGTCACACATCATGGTGCCGTCCTCCTCCACGCCCTTTTTCCGCGCGCCTACATCGATCCCAACAGGGCGTCGCACGACATTGATGTCACGATGCTGTCGGGCGTGTGGGACGAGCCAGTCCACCCGACCTCGAAGACGCTGTCGCGGAAAGTCGGACTGCTCTGGCGGGAGATGCGCGACGCGGGGCCGATCTATGACCGATTGATCTCCCCTGAGGAGCTGCGCCATCGCCTCGACACGTGTTGGCGGCCCTATCAGGACGCGCTGACCAGAGCTCTCGACACGGCGCACCGGGACCATGGCGTCGTTCTCCATGTCAACGCACACTCGATGAGCAGCCATGGCGACAAAACCACGGAGGACGGCCCGGTTCGGCGCCCCGATGTCGTTGTCGGAGACCGGGACGGCACCTCGTGCGCGCAGGCCATGCGGGACTGTGTCATCGACACCTTCCGCAGCCTCGGCTACTCGGTCGCCCTCAACGATCCCTACAAAGGCTTCGAGATCGTGCGCCGTCACGGCCGCCCGACCGAAAACCGCCATTCCATACAGATCGAGCTCAACCGCGCGCTCTACATGGATGAACGGACGCTGGCCAAAACCGAAGGGATCTTTGAGCTCACCGCCGCCGCGGACACCTTGGCCGGCGCGTTGGTAGCCCTTGCCCCGACGCTCGCGGCCTGACCGACACTCAGCGCTTGCGCAGGGCGCGGCCGCACCGCAGAGTGGCGAAAGGGGGGATCATGACCTGTGTCTTCATCCAGTTTCAGTGCGCTCCCGGGTGGACCTACCGGGTCGCCGAGGCGATCCTCGACCGCGAGATCCACTCCGAACTCTATTCGACCTCCGGCACATACGATCTGCTGATGAAGCTCTACATTCCCGAGGGCGAGGACATCGGGAAGTATGTGGACGCGCAACTCCTCGACATCGAGGGCATTCAGCGCAGCCTGACGACGATGACCTTCCGGGCGTTCTGAGCCCGCAAGCGGGGCTTGACCTCAATCAAGGCACACATGGCCGCTGACAGCCAGTCTCAGCACCAGGTCTGAGGGGGATGTCATGCCATACAAAACAATCCTGACCGTTTTGCCGACACCGAGCGCTGTCGCGGAGATCGTACCATCCGCTGTCAGCGTGGCCGAGCGCTTCAGCGGTCACATGATCGGGATCCATGTCAAACAGCTCTTTGAGATGTATCCGGGCGGCGCCGGAGCGATCAACATCGAGCTCTACAACAGGCTGCGCACCGATGCGGATCGCGTGGCGGAGGAGACCAAGGCCGCCTTCGAGGCGCAAACCCTCGCGGTCGCCGACCGAACGGAATGGCGCGAGGTGTCGGCCTATCAGTCGAGCATCTCAGCGAAGCTCTCGGACATGGCCTTGAGGTCGGATCTGATGATCCTCGGCGCGCCCCGGACGGAGGATCAGGCCGTCGGGATCGGCCAACTTCACGATCTCCTCATCGCCACGGGTCGGCCCCTTCTGATGCTGCCCAAGGGGAGCGACGACGCGCTCCCGGCACGGCGCATCCTGCTCTGTTGGACGCCGACGCGGGAGGCGAGCCGCGCGGCGCACAACGCCCTCGGGTTCCTGAAGGAGGCCGATCTGACGACGGTCCTGACGATCAAGCGCCACGCATCCGAAACCGAGGCGGAGGCGACGGAGGGCCATGAGCTCGCACGCATGCTCGCGCGCCACGGCGTCACCTCCGATGTCTGGCACCGCAAGCAGGACCAACCGACAGTCGGTGCCCAGATTGTCAAGGAGGCTCAGACCGGCGGGGCGGATCTGATCGTGATGGGCGCCTTCGGGCATGGCCGGCTCCACGATCTCCTCTTCACCGATGCGACGCGCGAGGTGATGCGAACCACGAACGTGCCGGTGCTCTTCTCCGGGTGAGCCGCGTGCGGCCGGCAGTGCGCCCGCGGACATGACGAACGGGCGGTTTGCTCCTTGGCGTCCCTCGGGCTGACCGAGGGGCTGGGGCTTGGATCGCGGGCGATCTGCTGGGACAAGAGCGGCCGTCGAGGCGTGGACTGCGCAGATGTGCGGCAGGGCCACCGCAGGCGTCCTGAGTGTGCTTTACAAGGCCCGAAGCACTCGGCACGGTGCGCGCATGCATCCAGCGCCACCCCTTGACAGTCCTGCCTTTCCGCCGCCGCCCGATCGGGCGCTTCCGCAGCAGACGGACGTCGTCGTGATCGGCGGTGGTGTCGTTGGTGTCAGCGCGGCCCTGATCCTGGCCCGGTGGGGCGTGCCGGTGGTTCTCTTCGAAAAAGGCCGTGTCGCTGGGGAGCAATCCTCCCGGAACTGGGGGTGGATCCGGGCGCAGGGGCGCGACTTCCGCGAGATGGAGCTGATGCTGATTGCGCGGCGCCACTGGCAGAGTTGGACGGCGGAGGTTGGGGGCCGCACAGGGCTTCAGGTCGAGGGCGTCATATACCTCGCCGAGGATGACGAGACCATGGCGCGCTACGCCAAGTGGGTCGAGGACGCTGCACCCTATCAGCTCGGCAGCCGGGTCCTCTCCTCAGCGGAGGCGGATGCGCATGTCGGTCAGGACGGGCGACGCTTTCTGGGCGGGATCTTTACGCCAAGCGACATGCATGCCGCACCCGAAGTGGCGGTCGGCGCGCTCGCCGATCATGCGGCCGCGGCAGGGGCTGACATCTTCGAGCACTCGGCCGTGCGCACGCTCGAACAGTCCGGCGGTCGGATCACGGGTGTCGTGACCGAGCATGGGCGGATCGCGTGCCAATCGGTGATCCTCGCCGGGGGCGCCTGGTGCCGGCCGTTCCTCGAGAATGCCGGGGCTGGCCTTGCGCAGCTCGCCGTCGGCAGCCAGGCGCTCGCCACCGGGCCCGCGCCCGCGATCGCGCCGGGTCCCGTCGGCACGACGCGGGCCGCGGTGCGTCCACGCGCGGATGGCGGCTACACTGTCGGGCGGAGCGGGGTGGCGCGCTTCGACCTGATCCCAGCCGCGTTCGCGCAGTTCCGGACCTTTTGGCCGACGGTCCGCGCGCGGTGGCGGATGCTGCAGCTCCGCCTCGGGCCGGAGTTCTTCGGCGCTCTCGGCCACAGGCGGTGGCAGCCCGATCAACTGAGCCCCTTCGAGACGGCCCGTGCCCTCGACCCGACGCCGGACCCACGGCTGATCCAGGACATCCTGACATCGGCCAAGGAGACTTACCCGCAGCTCAAGGGAGCCGCCATGCGCGGCGCGTGGGGCGGCATGATTGACGTCACGCCCGACGAGGTGCCGGTGATCGGCGCCGTTGGTGGGCTCACCGGCCTGACAGTCGCTTCCGGCCTCTCGGGGCACGGCTTCGGACTTGGCCCCGGGGTCGGACAGCTTGCGGCAGAACTTGCGACCGGCCGGACGACCTCCGTCGACCCCGCGCCCTTCGATCCCGGGCGCTTCCGCGCTGGGCGCGTTGGCAGCGCAGCCACGTAGCTGCGCCTCCCACGGGTCCGGGCTCTGTGTCCCACGATCGAGAGCACCCGGCTCGTCGGTGCGGTCCGCGGCCAGCGGGCGCCCGACCGCTCAGCGAGGCGGGACCGCAGACCGCAACCATGCCACCACGAGTGCCACATCAGGGTCCGTCCGCCGGCCATGGGCCGTGCGCAGGAGGTAGCACCAGTCCGCGTCGATCTCGCGCTCCGAGAGACGGATGAGCCGTCCGTCGGCCAGATCGCCCTCGATAAACGTTGTGCGGCAGAACGCGACACCGAGCCCGGCAAGCGCTGCCTCCTGCAGGAGGAACGCTCCCTCCAGAACGAGGGGGGGTGTTGTTTGGGTCGCCGCATGTGGGTCGGCCTCCGCCCAGAGGCGCCACATCCTGAGATCCTCGTCCGCGAGGAACGGCCCTTCGGCGAGGAGGCGCGCCGCGCTGCCCGTGCGGGCGAGGAGGGCCGGTGCGGCAACCGGCGCGGCATTGCCCGGCAAAAGCTCAACCTCGCCCTCGAGCAATGCCTCGCGCGGCTTGAACCCGATCTCGATGTCCGGAGCTGGTGTCACCGGCCGGTCGGCATGGGCCAGCGCCAAGTGGAGCGCGATATCGGGGTGGCGGGCCGCAAAGTCGGGCACGGCCGGCAGCAGGAGCCGCGTCGCCACCGCCGGCAGCGCCGAGACCGTCACGGTCCGCGCGTCCCGCACGGGCAGACGGTCGAGCTCATGGCGGATTGAATCGAAGGCCTCGTTGACGACGCCCGCGAGGCTCTCCCCCGCCGCAGTCAGTGCGAGCGACCGGCCGCGGCGAACAAAAAGCGGCCGACCGACCCAGGCCTCGAGCTGCTTCACCTGATGGCTGACGGCGGAGTGCGAGACGCTGAGGCGCCGCGCCGCCGCAACGACGGAGCCCGTCTCATGGATCGCCTCAAGCACGCGGAGCGCTGTCAGGGGCGGCAGGCGACGGGGCGGGGCCATGCTGCGGACATGTTAGTTTTTTAGACGAGAGGCAAGATGTTTGTGCTTTTCGCCGGCCCGTCGGGCCATACACTCCGCTCTGAGCGAGGGAGGTGCCGAGCATGCAGGCAACGCTGCGGCTGACGATGATGCAAATGACATCGACGAACCGCCATCAGGGCAATATCGACGCAGTTCGCGCGGCGGCGGAAACGGCGGAGTGCGACCTCCTCGCCCTGCCCGAGGCCGCCGGCATGATGAACCGCGACCGCGAAGATGCGCGCACGCAGATCACGAATGAGGCCGCCGATCCCTTTATCGCGGCCTGTCGCGAGATCGCAGCGGCGCGGGGGATCTGGATCCACATCGGCTCGACCCCGGTCAAAGGGCCGGGGGAGCGCTACCTCAACCACACAGTGCTGATCGACCCCGTGGGCGCCGTTGTCGCGCGCTACGACAAGATCCACCTCTTCGATGTGTTCCTCGAGGGGCGCGGGGCGACGGGCGAGTCCAAGCGCTA
>JBCDHQ010000131.1:0-11465 GCA_038749815.1 Pseudomonadota bacterium
ATGGCCGTGCGCATCCGGCACCAGGATGATCGGGCGCGGGTCCTCGAGGAGGCCCCATCGCTCGGCCAGCGCGATGGTTCGGGCGGTCGACACTGCGGCCGCATCGAACACGTCCGTGTCGATGCCCGCCGGCACGACCGTTGCCCTGACATGGTACATGTCGGCGAGGCGCCCGGCGAGGTAGGCCGACGGCGCGAACAGAGTGCAGTCTCGAAGCGCCCGGCGCAGTGTATATCCGGCGAGTGACGCCGCCGGGGGCACATCGTAGAGGCTTACGGCACGACGCACGCTGCGGCTCGCGCGTGTTGCTGCGGCAGCACCATGCGCGTGGACCAAGGACACACCGCCCGCGGGGCTGGATGTGGCGATGACGTGGGCGGACGCGCCGCAGTGACCGCCGAGACCGAGCGGCCCCCACCGCGCGCCGGCCCCTCTCGCTGGAGGTGCGACCAGGTTGGCGCCCGCGCGTCGAAACTGCAGCATGCTAGCTTGGTCGGCGACGGAGGCCTGGACGGAGACGCCGGCTGCCGTCAAGGCGCGCGTCGCCGCCAGGGCGGCGATGGATGCAGGGCCCGGCGCAGCGTCGACAAGCAGTTGCAGGACGCGCAGCTCTCGGTCAAGACTGGGGGGGCTCGGCCGCCCTGTCTCGCTCTCAACTGCCATGCCCGATCCTTCGTTCCTGGATACCACCCACCTGCGCCGCCTAGCCTATCACAGGATTGCCGCTGCGCCTGCCAGAGACGTCACACTTCCGGGGCGTCCTCCCGGGATCGTGTTCCTGGGCGGGTTTCGCTCAGACATGACAGGGACCAAGGCGGTTTTCCTCCAGGACTGGGCCAGGGCGCGTGGCCTTGGCTTTGTGCGGTTCGACTATTCGGGCCATGGCCAGTCGTCGGGCGCATTCGAGGACGGCGCAATAGGCGACTGGGCCGACGACGCGCTCGATGTTCTGGAGGCCCTGACTGACGGGCCTCAAATCCTGGTCGGTTCGTCCATGGGCGGGTGGATCGCCCTCCTTCTGGCGCGGGCGCGGCCTGACCGCGTCCATGCGCTCGTCGGCATCGCTGCGGCGCCCGATTTCACCGAAGACGCGATGTGGGCGCAGTTCGACGCAGAGCAACGCCTCGCCCTCACGGAAGCAGGTGCGGTCGAGCTGCCGTCCGAGTACGCCGATGAGCCCTATGTGATCACGCGCCGGCTGATCGAGGAGGGGCGCGACCGCCTCGTGCTCCGCACGCCATTGCCCTTGCCGATGCCGGTTCGCCTCCTCCACGGAACGGCCGACGCAGATGTCGAGGTGGCAGTGCCGCTCCGCCTCCTTGCACATGCCGATGCCGCGGATATGCGCCTCACGCTCGTCAAAGGTGCGGATCACCGCTTTTCGAGTGCGGAGGCCCTCGCGCTGCTCGGGCAAACCATTGAAAATCTCTTACTGGATTGACCTTTTTCGCCCCTCCTATGGCGCCTAAATCACTTGCTATGAAACTGCTTCTGATCGTCCCGGCCATCCTTGTCGCCCTTGTCGGCGCCCTCTACCTCCTCGGGCCGCGTGAGCCGGTGCGGGGGGCGATCGATCTCGACACAGGCGCAATGGATGTCGGTGTCGACACCTACCTCTTTGAGCGTGAGCGCGGCGTGGCCAACTTGAAGCGCGGCACGCAAAAGCATGTGCGCTGGCAGCATCCCAACCGGCGGGAGCGGACTGACTGGGCCGTTGTGTACCTCCATGGCTTCTCGGCTTCGCTGCAGGAAATCAGACCGGTTCCGGACATCGTTGCGGACGGGTTGGAGGCCAATCTCTTCTTCTCGCGGTTCCGCGGGCACGGGCGCGACGGGCCGGCCATGGCCGATGGCTCGGTCCCGGCTTGGACGGAGGACGTCGCCGAGGCGCTCGAGATTGCGCAGCGGATCGGCGACCGGACTGTCGTGATCGGAACCTCGACCGGCGGCACGATGGCCACGCTTGCGGCGTTTGATCCCAGGCTCAAGGACAAGATCGACGCCATCGTGCTCGTCAGCCCGAATTTCCGGATCCAGGCGGCGGGGGCCGGGGCGTTGACGTTGCCCTTCGCCCGCACATTGGTCCCCATGGTCGTGGGGCCGGAGCGGTGGTGGGCGCCGGTCAACGAGGCGCATGGGCGGTGGTGGACCACGCGCTATCCGATTGAGGCCGTTCTGCCGATGGCAGCCGCGGTGCGGGCGGCCTCGAAGCTGAACTATGGGCGGGCGGAGATCCCGGCGCTGTTCCTGTTCTCAGAGGATGACCAGACTGTCGATCCTGCGACCACCCGCGCGGTGGCTGAGGCTTGGGGCGCGCCCTCTGAGATCGCGCCCATCGTGCTTGCCACCGGCGACGATCCGGGCTCGCACGTGATTGCGGGCGACATTCTCAGCCCGAACCAGACGCGCCCGGTGGCGGAGCGCATCCTGCTCTGGCTCGATGCGACGTTCCCTGCGGGTTAGAGGATCAGGCCGAGAACGACGAAGCCAAGGCCGAGGAACGACACGCAGACAGAGCCCAAGTTCAATGGGATCAACGCGTTGAGCGCGCGCCGCTTCTCCTCCGGCGGCGCCTCCCGATCGCGTATCGAGGCGGCGCGCCTGATGCACAGGACGAGGCCGAGGAGCCCCACCACCGTTGTCGCAGTGCCGATGATCACAAGGACAGTCATACCCCGGGCGGTACGCCAGCCGCGCCCCCTTCGCAACCCCTTGTGGCCGGCCACGGCGCCCCATAGTCTCGCGCCTCATCCAGCCGAGGAAAGCCCCGTTCATGGACATCACGGACCCCGAATCTCCCCCCTCCAGCCAACGCGTCGCCGTCGAGGAGCTGCGGGCCTTTGTCGAGCGTTACGAGCGGCTTGAGGCCGAAAAGAGCGACATCGCCGATCAGCAGAAGGAGGTCATGGCGGAAGCCAAAGGCAGAGGCTATGACATCAAGATCCTGAAGCGAGTCATCGCGCTCCGCAAGAAGGACCCAAACGACATCATGGAGGAAGAGGCGGTCCTCGACCTCTATCGTCAAGCCCTCGGCATCTGAGGGCATTGCATCATTCCTAAATTCAATTTATTTATTTTCCGCCAATCCCGCTAGCGCTAAGGGGACACGGACCCGGCCGGAATGGGCCAGCGCCGGGGTGTCGCGGCTGACAAGCGGCCCCGGCGGGATATGGTGACACAACCCGATTGGAAGGAGCGCCCTATGGACATGATCAATGCCTCGCTCGGCCCCGACATGCTGCGCCACCTCCAGTACTCGTTTGGAAAGAACGCGGCTGCAGCAGAGCTTCACGATTGGCGACACGCGCTCTCGCTGGCCGTCCGCGACCGAATCGTCGATCCCTGGTTCAACGCAACCCGGACGGCCTATGAGCAAAAATCGAAGCGGGTCTACTATCTGTCGATGGAGTTTCTGATCGGGCGGCTTCTCGAGGACGCGGTGATCAACATGGGGCTCGAAGAGGCGGCGGAGCAGGCCTGTCGCGAGGTCGGCATCGATCTCGAGACTGTGATGGCCGATGAGCCCGACGCGGCGCTCGGCAATGGCGGGCTCGGCCGGCTCGCGGCGTGCTTTCTCGACAGCCTCTCGACGCTCGGCGTTCCGGCCATGGGCTACGGGATCCGCTACGAGCACGGCATTTTCGAGCAGTCCTTCCACGAAGGCCGCCAGGTGGAGAGCCCCGAGCGCTGGCTGACCCAGCACCACGCGTGGGAGTTTGAGCGCCGCGAGACGTCCTACGAGATCGGCTTTTACGGATCGGTCGAGAACACAGCCAGCGGTGCCGTGTGGCGCCCGGGCGACGCGGTGATCGCGCGCGCCTTCGATACGCCGGTGATCGGCTGGAATGGGCGCTGGGCCAACACGCTTCGCCTTTGGTCGGCGCGCTCGATCCGCCTTTTTGACCTTCGCCGCTTCAACCAGGGCGACTTCGCGGGAGCCGCGGAGCCCGAGGCGCAGGCCCGCACGATCAGCCGGATCCTCTACCCCGACGACACGACGGACCAAGGTCGCGAGCTCCGCCTGAAGCAGGAGTACTTCTTCACCGCCGCCTCCATCCGCGACATCCTGCGACGGTACTTGTCCGAATACGACGACGTTCGGAAACTGCCGGACCGCGTGGCGATCCAACTGAACGACACGCACCCCGCGATCGCCGGCCCAGAACTCGTGCGCATCCTCCACGACGAGCACAAGCTCCCCTTCGACGAAGCGGCGGAGACGGCGCAGCGCTGTCTCAATTACACCAACCACACATTGCTTCCCGAAGCGCTCGAGACCTGGTCGGAGGGGCTGATGTGGCACCTTCTGCCGCGCCATATGCGCCTGATCGAGCAGATCGACGACTGGCACGCGCGCACCCATCCGGAGCGCACGACCTCGACGATCCACCACGGCTCCGTCCACATGGGAGACCTGGCCTTCGTGATGGCCAACAAGGTCAACGGCGTCTCGGCGCTCCACACCGATCTGGTGAAGGCGAGTGTTTTTCGGGAGTACAACGCCCTCCACCCGGACCGGATCGTCAATCAGACCAACGGCGTCACCCCGCGCCGCTGGATCGTGGCGTGCAATCCCGCCCTCACGAACCTCATCACGGAAACAATCGGTGACGGGTGGCAGTCGGATCTTGAGCGGCTGGGCCATCTCGACGCGCATGTCGCCGATCCGGGGTTCATTCAGCGCTACACGGCCGCAAAAACCGCAAACAAGCACCACCTGGCCGGCTGGCTCAAGGACACGCTCGCCATCGATGTCGATCCGGCGGCGATGTTCGATGTCCAGATCAAGCGGATCCATGAGTACAAGCGCCAACTCATGAACGTGCTCGAGACGATCGCCCTCTGGCAGGAAATGCGCGACGCGCCGGAGAAGGACTGGACACCGCGGGTCAAGATTTTTGGTGGCAAGGCGGCGCCGGGATACGTGACGGCAAAGGACATCGTCTACCTCGTCAATTCGGTCGCACGCGTGGTCAATGGGGACGCGGCGCTGAAGGGAAGGCTCAAGGTCGCCTATCCGCCGAACTACAACGTCTCGATGGCCGAGCGGTTGATCCCGGCGGCCGATCTCTCCGAGCAGATTTCGACCGCGGGGAAGGAGGCGTCCGGGACCGGAAACATGAAGTTTGCGCTCAACGGTGCGCCGACGATCGGCACCCTCGACGGGGCAAATGTCGAGATCCGGGAGCATGTGGGGGCCGAGAACTTCTTCCTGTTCGGCATGACCGCGCCGGAGGCGGACGCGCGGCGGAGCGTGGCCCATCACGCGAGGGAGGCGATCGCCGCCTCGCCGATCCTCGAGCGGGCCATTGCGGCGATTGAGGCCGGTATCTTCTCGGAGGGTGACCCTGAGCGGTTTCGCGGTTTGACCGAGAACCTCCGGCGCTCGGACTACTTTCTCGTCTGCTCGGACTTCGAAGCGTATTGGACGGCACAGCGGGAGGTCGACACGGTCTACCGCGACCGCGACGCCTGGATGCGGATGGCCGCCCACAACACGGCGCGGTCGGGTTGGTTTTCGTCGGATCGGACGATCAAAGGGTATATGCGGGACATCTGGAACGTGACCTCCGCCCTCTGAGGCGGAGGCGGGGAGGCGTATGACAGATCCTGAGGCCTGGCCCCGAGGGCTCGACCGCGAGACGGCCGCGGCGATTGTCGCTGGCGTCCACGGCGACCCGTTTTCTGTGTTGGGCCCGCAGCCGGGGGCGGGTGTCGGCCTCCGCCAACTGACCGTGTTCGATCCCGAGGCGATGGAGATCACGGCGCGCGACGGGACCGACCAGCACCCGCTTGCGCCGGTTCCGGCGTTCCGCGGGCTATTCTCGGGGGTCATCCCGGAGGGTCCCTACACGCTCGAGGCCAGCGCCTTCGGTCGGCGCTGGGAGATGGAGGACCCCTATCGCTTCGGTCCCGTGATCGGCGAGATGGATGAGTACCTGCTGGCCGAGGGGACGCATCAGCGGGTCTGGCGCGTCCTCGGCGCACATATGATCGAGCATGAAGGGGTCAGGGGCACGCATTTTGCCGTCTGGGCCCCAAATGCGCGTCGGGTCTCGGTCGTTGGAGACTTCAACGCTTGGAATGGCCGCCGCCATGTCATGCGCCGCCGCGGCGCCACAGGCGTCTGGGAGATCTTTTTGCCCCATATCGGCGAGGGCACGGTCTACAAATATGAGATCCTCTCGCCCGACGGCGTGCCGCTGCCGCTCAAGGCCGATCCCGTGGGCTTCGGCGGCCAGCACGCGCCTGAGACGGCAAGCGTGGTGCGCGACATCCAAGGCTATGGCTGGCGGGATGCGGCCTGGATGGAGGGCCGGGCCGAACGGAACGGCGTCTCGGCCCCCATCTCGATCTACGAGGTCCATCTCGGCTCCTGGATGCGAGTGGGGGACCGGATGGCCTCCTACAAGGAGCTTGCCGAGACGCTTGTTGGCTACGCCTCCGAGATGGGGTTCACGCATCTTGAGCTGCTGCCGGTCTCGGAGCATCCCTTCGACGGCTCCTGGGGCTACCAGCCGATCGGGCTCTATGCGCCGACAATCCGGCACGGGCCGCCGCATGAGTTTCGCGACTTAATCGACGCAGCCCACCAGGCGGGGCTCGGCGTTGTCCTCGACTGGGTGCCCGGCCATTTCCCGACCGATCGCCACGGCCTCGGTCGGTTCGATGGCACCGCGCTCTACGAGCACCGCGACCCGCGCGAGGGGTTCCACCAGGACTGGAACACACTGATCTACAATTTCGGCCGGACCGAGGTGCGGAACTTCCTGATCTCGAACGCGCTCTACTGGTTGGAGGAGTACCACATCGACGGCCTCCGCGTGGATGCCGTGGCCTCGATGCTCTACCGCGACTATTCGCGGGCGGAGGGGGAGTGGATCCCGAACCGCGATGGCGGGCGAGAGAACTACGAGGCGATCTCGCTCTTCCAGGAGATGAACAAGACAGTCTACGGCGAGGTGGCGGGCTGTCTGACGGCGGCGGAGGAATCGACATCTTTCCCGAATGTCTCACGCCCTGTGCACACCGGCGGGCTCGGCTTCGGGTTCAAGTGGAACATGGGGTGGATGAACGACACGCTCAGCTACATCCAAAAGGACCCGATCTACCGCCAGCACCACCACAACCAGATGACCTTCGGCATGGCCTATCACTATGCCGAGAACTTCATCCTGCCGATCAGCCATGACGAGGTCGTCCACGGCAAAGGCAGCATGATCGCCAAGATGCCGGGGTTCGGCGACGAGAAGTTCGCGCATCTCCGCGCCTACTACGCGTATATGTGGACGCATCCCGGCAAGAAGCTCCTCTTTATGGGCTGCGAGTTTGCGCAGGGGCGTGAGTGGAGCCATGCGCGCGGCCTCGATTGGGACCTCTTGGAGCGGCCGCAGCACAAGGGCATCCAGACGTTGGTGCGGGATCTGAACGCGCTCTACCGCGAGGAGCCCGCACTCCATGTCTTCGACTGCGATCCCGCGGGGTTTCAGTGGATCGAGGCCGATGCCGCAGCCGAGAGCGTCTATGCCTACATCCGCCGCGGCCGCGCGGCCGACGCGCCGGTCGTCGTGCTTGCCAACTTCACGCCGGTGGAGCGGGTCTGGACCACCGGCCTTCCCGAGGCCGGCCCCTGGGAGCAGGTGCTCTGCACCGAGGATGAGCGCTACGGCGGCGCGGGCGCGGACCCAGTGACGCTCATGGGCCGCCCCGAGCCGTACCAAAATCAACCGGTCCGTGCGGAGGTAAGATTATTGCCGCTGAGCGTCACCCTCCTTAAGCTCTCCCCATAAAAGGGAGGGACGACCATGGAACAACCCGGGCGCCGGCTGGCCAACCGGACGACGGCCTTTGTGCTGGCGGGCGGACGCGGGTCTCGACTGAAGGAGCTGACGGATGTACGCGCCAAGCCGGCGGTCTATTTCGGCGGCAAGTCGCGGATCATCGATTTCGCCCTTTCGAATGCGCTCAACTCCGGCATCCGCAAGATGGCGATTGCGACGCAATACAAGGCGCACAGCCTGATCCGCCACTGCCAGCGCGGGTGGAACTTCTTCCGGGCTGAGCGGAATGAGTATCTGGACATTCTCCCGGCATCCCAACGCGTTGAAGAGAACAAGTGGTATCTCGGCACGGCGGATGCGGTGACGCAGAACATCGACATCATCGACAGCTACGACACCGACTACGTGCTGATCCTGGCAGGCGATCACATCTACAAAATGGACTATGAGCTGATGCTCCGTGCGCATGTGGAGAGCGGGGCGGATGTGACCGTGGGCTGCCTCACGGTGCCGCGTGCGGACGCGACGGCCTTTGGTGTGATGGACACGGATGAGAGCGGGCGGATCACGCGGTTTCTCGAAAAGCCCAAGGATCCGCCGGCCATGCCGGGTCACGCCGATCTCGCGCTCGCCTCCATGGGGATTTATGTGTTCGAGTGGCGGTTCCTGCGCGATCTGCTCCTCCGCGATGCGGAGGATCCGACCTCCAAACACGATTTCGGAGGCGATCTGATCCCGCAGATCGTGACGGGCGGCAAGGCGATGGCCCACCGCTTCGACGAGAGCTGCGTGCGGCACAAGCCAGAAGCCCCGGCCTATTGGCGCGATGTCGGCACAGTGGATGCGTTCTGGAAGGCCAACATCGACCTCACCGATTTCGACCCGGATCTCGATCTCTGGGACCAGGACTGGCCGATCTGGACCTACTCCGAGGCCACGCCGCCCGCAAAGTTCATCCACGACGAAGAAAAGCGGCGCGGCACCGCCGTCTCTAGCCTGATCTCGGGGGGGTGCATCATCTCCGGCACGGAGGTTCGGAACTCCCTCCTCTTCACGGGCGTTCATGCCAATTCCTTCGCCGTTTTGGACCACACGGTCGTGCTGCCTCGGGCGGTCGTGCACCGCTCCGCGCGGCTCATGAACTGTGTGATCGACCGCGGCGTCGAGATCCCGTCGCGGCTCGTCGTAGGCGAAGATCCGGAGGAGGACGCCAAGTGGTTCCGCGTCAGCGAGACCGGCGTCACACTGATCACCCAAGCGATGCTCGACAAGCGGGCGGCGGCGCTCTGATGCGGCCCGCGCTGTCCGTCGTCTCGGAATGTGTGCCGCTGATCAAGACCGGCGGTCTTGCGGATGTGGCAGGCGCGCTGCCCGGGGCGATGGCGGGTGAGGGCTGGGCGCTGAGAACGCTGATCCCGTTTTATCCGGCGCTCGAGGACAAGGCACCGCGGGGGGACACGGTCTGGCGTGCGGACGACCTCTTTGGCGGCCCGGCGGAGGTCTTTGAGAGCCAGGTCGGCGCGCTCGACCTCCTCTGCCTCGATGCGCCGCATCTCTACACACGGGCCGGCAACATTTATCTGGCGCCGGATGGGCGCGATTGGCCCGACTACGCGGAGCGGTTTGCAGCGCTCGCCTGGGTCGGGGCAGAGATCGCGCTGGGCGCCGTCCCAAAGTGGCGGCCCGATCTCGTCCATATGCACGATTGGCAGGCCGCTCTTTTGCCGGCCTATCTCGCGCAGGCGGGGATCGAGGTGCCAACGCTCCTCACCATCCACAACATCGCATTCCAGGGCCTAGCGGGGCCGGAGAAGCTCGGCGCACTCCGCCTCGCGCCTGAGGGGTTCAATCCCGACGGGTTCGAGTTTTACGGGCGGATCAACATGCTCAAGGCAGGGATCGTCAACGCGTCCGCGATCAGCACTGTGTCGCCAACCTACGCCGAAGAGCTTCTGTCGCCGGCCTACGGAATGGGGCTTGAGGGCATCTTGCAGGCACGGTCAGGCGATCTTCATGGGATCCTGAACGGTATCGACACGGATGTCTGGACACCAGATGCCGATCCCGACGTCGCCACTTTCAAAACGCCTGCTGAGCGCGGACCGAACCGCGCCGCGCTGATCAAGGCCTTCGAGCTCGACCCCGAGGCCAAAGGGCCCATAGCGGTGGTGGTCTCGCGGCTGACGGAACAAAAGGGGCTGGACCTCCTCCTCGGCGCATTGCCCGTGCTTCTCGAGCGGGGCGGGCAGCTGGCGCTCCTCGGCTCCGGGGCGGCAGCGCTCGAGGATGGGTTTCGCCGGATCGCGAGCCATCCGCGCGTCGGCGTGCGCATCGGCTACGACGAAGCGCTTTCGCATCTGATGTTTGCCGGGGGCGATGCCGTCCTCGTCCCCTCCCGGTTTGAGCCCTGCGGTCTGACCCAGCTCTATGGACTTCGCTACGGCGCGGTCCCGGTTGTGGCGCGCACCGGCGGGCTTGCTGATACGGTGATCCATGCCAATGCACTGGCGCTCCGCGCCGGTGTTGCGACCGGTCTCCATGTGGCGCCGGTGACGACGGAGGCGCTGGCGCGGGCACTCTCGCGGCTCTGCGACCTTTACGCGGACCGCGCGACGTGGCGGCAGCTCCAGACGAACGCGATGGCCCAACCTGTCGGGTGGGACGCTTCGGCCGCGCAGTACGCCCGGCTCTACACGGATCTTGCGGGGTAGACCTTGGACGGGTGGCGGATCGAGGCGGCGGGGCCCGGTCCCCTCGGCGCGCACCCGATCGAGGGGGGGACGACCTTCCGCCTCTTCTCCGCTCATGCCGAAGCGGTGGAGCTCTGCCTGTTCGACGGGGACAGCGAAACACGGCTGAGGGTCCCCGCGCGCGAGGGGTATGTCTGGGCGGGGCACGTGCCGGAGGTCGCCCCGGGCCAGCGCTATGGCTACCGGGTCCACGGGCCCTACGCGCCCATGGCGGGGCATCGGTTCAACCCCGCGAAACTCCTCCTCGATCCCTATGCGCGGGGCGTTGAGGGACCGCTGACATGGGCGCCGGAGATGACGGGGGACGCGGGCGGGCGACCCGACCCGCGCGACAGCGCGGGCGTGGCCCCGAGGGGGATCGTCCTCGCGGATCCACCCGACTATGACGGCCCGCGACCCCGCACACCCTGGACCGAGACAGTGATCTACGAAGCGCATGCAAAGGGGCTTACCGCGGCACGTGCGGATCTGAGCGCTCCGGGACGGCTTGAGGCGCTGGCTGAGCCACCCATGATCGCGCATCTTCAGCGGCTCGGGGTCACGGCGGTTGAACTTTTGCCGGCGCAGGCCTTCCTGACCGATGGTTTCCTTGTGGCCCGCGGGCTGACCAACTTCTGGGGCTACCAGACGCTCGCGTTTTTCGCCCCTCACCCCCCTTATGCTGATGTCGAGGGGTTCCGACGCACCGTCCGCAGGCTCCATGAGGCGGGCCTCGAGGTGATCCTCGATGTCGTCTACAATCACACATGCGAGGGCGATGCGGGGGGTGCCACGCTCTCGTTCCGGGGCATATACAATGCGAGCTACTACCGCCTGCTCGCCGATGGGAGCTATGACAACGTGACCGGCACCGGCAACGCGCTCAACTGCGACAGCCCTCCGGTCCAGCACTTGATCCTGGCGTCGCTGCGCTACTGGGTTACGAAGATGGGTG
>JBCDHQ010000132.1:0-11443 GCA_038749815.1 Pseudomonadota bacterium
CCCGTCCTCCCCCTCAAAGACCGCTCCCCCCGCCTCGTTCGGCGGCCGCTCCACCCTCGAGCACACCCTCAAAAGAAAACGCCAAAACGGCTCCCCCGCCGACCCGGCCACGCGTGCAACACATGAGCCCGCCGCGCCCCCCGGCCCGCCCATCTCCCCACGCCAAACCGCACGCCCTGTTCAGCCTTGCCCGACCCCAACCGCAAAACAGGACGCCGCCTCAACCCCCAAATCGGTGTGTCGCTTGACGCCTGTGCAAGAGAGCCGATTTGCCAGTCCCATTTGCGCCTAGCACAAACACCCTCTCGCCGGCTGCTAGCTCAAACTTCATGGTTTCGGTTTGGCCATGACCTTCTCGTTGCAACGTCACGCTGAGCACCGGCGTCAACTCTCCAACAGCGACGGTCACCAAGCCTCTCCTACGACCACAGGAGAGTATTCATTTGTGATGGCTCTTGACCTCTCGGCGCTGCCGTAGATCTTTTCATGCTCCCAAGGCGCCGACCAAAAGCAAACCGTGGACACCATCGACCCCTCCGCAAGTTCCGCGCGGGTGGAGGTCCACCTTCTATTGCTTGCGTACGCTAAAACGCTTCCAACCTTGACCCCAATTCCCCCCACGGCAGAGACTTGGGGGAGTGGATCGACCCACATCTGGGTTGAGTTTTCTCCCCCTCCGAACACCCCTACGGAGGACCACGCAATGCGCCCACTCTGCCCTTACATGACCATCGGCCGCTTCACGGTGCAGCACATGCGACGCTTGCCGGGCGTGCCGTTCGCCTGGGCCGATGAGCCTATCAACGGGAACCGCTCCTACCGGTTCGCTCGGTTCATGCTCCACATCGAGCGGCGCAGGTAGAGAGCATGTGGCGGCGGCGGGCCATTGCCCATCCTCGTGACCAAAGTCCCCGACACGAACCCGAGAGGATACCATAGTGAACACCTCGCCATACCGGTGTGAGGCGCCTGCGCCTGCCCCCTGCCCCGAGAGCGCCGGCGACACCGCTCGCGCTGCGGCTGCTCGCCAAAGAGCTTGAATGTGGCATCCCGCGATCCGATCCGGCCCCCCAATTGGCTGCGGCTGGCTGAGCTTCAAGTTGAAACGTCGGCGTTCCAGCCTCGTGGCCGGATCGGCCCAGACGGCCCCTCAGAGTGTCACGTGAACGCGCTGTTGATGGCTCTCCGGAATGACGGGAAGCCGGAGATGGATGCTCTGCGCGTATGGTGGAGCGGGCAGAGATGGATCGTGATTGACGGTCATCACCGGTTGGAAGCCTTCCGGCGCTATGCCGACACCGCGAAGGGTGCCCGGGCGGGCGAGGCAATCCCGGTTACGGTGAGCGATGCCAAGACACCCGCGGAAGCGGCCCTTGAGGCGGGCTGGGGCAACTCCCGGGACAAGCTCCCCATGACATCGACCCAAAAGGTGAACGTCGCGTGGCAACTTGTCTGCGTTGGCGAGGA
This sequence comes from Pseudomonadota bacterium, assembly GCA_038749815.1. GTDB lineage: Bacteria > Pseudomonadota > Alphaproteobacteria > Rhodobacterales > Rhodobacteraceae > Algicella. The sequence continues at coordinate 1,468 of JBCDHQ010000132.1, forward strand.
CGGTTCGGCGCTGTCCAAGAGCCAGATTAAGAAGGCGACAGGCGTTGCAAACGGCACAGTGGGCAACATGCGGCAGGTAACTAAGGAGTTGCTGGCGGCGGAGGACGGCCTCGCGCTTGAGAAGATCGGGGGATGGGCTTGGGACGAAGCCCGCAGCGCAGCGAGGGGAGAGAAACATGTGGACTACAATCAAGGGGCGCTGGAACGCCAAGCGGAGGAATGGGCCAGGCGGCTCAAAAAGGCGTTCAGCAACAAGCTCGCCACCAACCCCGAAGCCTTTGCAAGGGCAGTGCAACTCTACTCTCAGTCCCTACCGCAACGGCTGATTGCCAGCGATGCTTGATACGGATGCAGTGGCGGCGGTTTGACCCGAGCTACTGGGGGAGGAAGGGGACGACGAGTCAGACTTCTGAAACCAAGCCGCGGGGGCGAGAATAGCGCCCTAGCTGCCCATTCCTTTGATGGCCACCATGGACACCGGAGGCAAGCGGATGATGTCTCGCGGCGGCGCCGAAAGAAAGCGGTGGGCGCTCATGAGTGCGGCGAAAACAAAGCTTGTGCAGATTAGCCCGAGGCCGAGCGCTCCCCACAATTCGTCTCACATATTTGATTGAAACAACCATGGCAGAGAGACTAAGCAATTGATTATTTATAGCTTTTCGTTAGTGGAGCGGGCGATGAGATTCGAACTCACGACCCTTACCTTGGCAAGGTAATGCTCTACCCCTGAGCTACGCCCGCTCGAAGACGTCACAGGGTTATACGAGATTGCGCGCGGCCCGCAAGGACAAAACGGCTTATTCGGCAGCCTCCGACGTGGGAGGCTCGGGCTTGGCTTTGCCGCCTTTGGGAGGTGGCGTCCAGCCGCGCTCCGTCTGATCGTGGAAGGCCGTGCGCATGCCTTTCATCGATGCGTTGAGCTCAGCGTTGATCTCGCGCGTGCGCTGCATGTAGGCCTCGTTCTCGGAGGGTGAGATCGCCGGGTCCCAGAGTTGCGCGAGGTCTTTGAGGCGCGTGCGGTCTTGCCGCGTGTAGACCCGCGCGGCACGCTCCGCGTCGAGCGGATGGTGGCCGAGCGCCATCAGGGCATAGCGCCCCGCGCGGACGGAGCTGTCGAATGTCTCGCGGACGATGTCCCGCGCCCCAGCGGCATAAAGCTGGTAGGTGTGCAGACGGTCGTAGGCGCGGGCCACGATCTTCACATCCGGAAACTCCCGCATCACATAGCGGACCATCTGGACGGCCTTTTCGCGGTCGTCGAGGGCCACGACCAGCACCTTGGCATCGCGGATCCCGGCCGCGAGGAGGAGTTCGGGTCGGCTCGGGTCGCCGAAGTAGCCCTCAATCCCGAGCTTCCGGAGATCTGAGATCAGCTCGTGGTGGTAGTCGAGGACAACGGTCTTGTGCCCCTGCGAGAGGAGCATGCGGTTGACGATCTGACCGAAGCGACCGAGGCCCGCTATGATGACGGTGCCGGTGTCGTCGATGTCATCAGGCTCATGCGCCTCGGGTGCTTCGATCCGCCGACAAAGCCACTCAAAGAAAATGAAGAGCGCGGGCGTGCCGAGCATCGAGAGGGCGATGATCAGGTTCAGCGGCGCTGCCAGAGTGTCGGGGATGACGTTGCTTTGGGTGGAGAAGGAGAGGAGGACGAACCCAAACTCCCCAGCCTGGGAGAGGCTGAGGGTGAAAAGCCAGCGCGCCTCTCCGGTGATCCGGAACGCAATGGCAAGGCCATAGAGAAGCAGAAACTTGAGCAGCATCAGCCCGAGCGCCAGCCCCAGGATCATGCCGGCTTCGTTTGCGAGCAGTTCAAAGTCGATGCCCGCACCCACCGTTATGAAAAAGAGCCCGAGGAGCAGACCCTTGAACGGCTCAAGATTGGCCTCGAGCTCGTGGCGATACTCGGAATTGGCCAGAACCACGCCGGCGAGGAACGTGCCGAGCGCGGGCGAGAGGCCGACGAGCGACATCAAAAGTGCGATGCCAACGATCAGCAGAAGGGCCGCCGCCGTGAAGATCTCCTGAAGCTTGGCATAGGCGATGTAGCGGAAGACCGGGCGTGTCAGGTAGTGACCGCCGAGGACGATCACGACGACAGAGCTGAGGACGACGAGCGTGACCGCCCACCCCGGGAGGCCCTCGACGAGGCTCATGCCATGGTGCTCGTCCGTGTGGGCCTCGACCCGGGTCATGGCACCGTCGACGAGCTCAACGCCCGCATAGGGCGCGAACTCCGGCAGGGCGAGGAGCGGGATCAGCGCCAGCATCGGGATCACAGCGATGTCCTGGGACAGGAGGACCGAGAAGGCGCTCCGCCCCCCCTCAGTCCCGGTCCAGCCTTTCTCCGACAGCGTCTGCATCACGATCGCCGTCGACGAGAGCGACAGGACAAGGCCCACGGCGAGCGCGACTGACCACTCGAGCCCAAGGACCAGGCCGACCGCCATGACAGCGAGCGCCGTGAGCGCGATCTGCAGGCCGCCGAGGCCCACAAGCCGAACCCGCATGGCCCAGAGCGTTTTCGGCTCAAGCTCCAGCCCGATGAGAAAGAGCATCATGACAACGCCGAACTCGGCGTAGTGCTGGAGGTCTTGCGTCTCGGCGCCGACGATGCCCAGGAAGGGTCCGATCACAACCCCCGCCACGAGGTATCCGAGGACTGAGCCAAAGCCGAAGCGGTTGGCCAGCGGCACGGCGAGGACGGCAGCCGCAAGGTAGATCGCTGCCTGGAACAGGATCCCTTCCAACTACCCTTCCTCCGCCAGCAAGAGGTCGAGATCGGCGTTGAGCCGATCCGCGGTCCGCGCTGCGTCGATGTCGAGGCGGCCCTCCTCGAGCGCCGCAATCAGCCGCCGCCACTCTGCGATATGCGTGCCGACCCGCCCTTCCTCCGCGGCGTGGCGTGCGCCATGGAGGACAAAGGGCGCCAGGTAGGTCATGCGGCAGAGGTTTGCGGTCTGCTCGAACGGGCGGAGGAGATCGCGAAGCGGCCAGGTGTTGTAGCCCTCCGGCCCATAGGCACGCTCCGGCCCGCCGGTGGTCAGCGCCAGGAAAAAGAGCTTGCCGGCAAGCGCCGTGCCGCCCGGGCCATAGGCAAAGCCATACTCGAGCACCAGATCCTGCCACTCCTTCAGAATGGCCGGCGTGGAATACCAGTAGAGCGGGCACATGAAGACCAGCACGTCGTGGCGGAGAAGCCGCTCCTGCTCCACGTCGATGTCGATGTCGAGCGTCGGGTACTCCGCATACAGATCGACGAAGGTCACCGCTTCGAGCCGGCGCGTCGCGCGCGCCAGAGGCCGATTGACCTCCGAGCGCGACTGCGCCGGGTGGGCGAACAGAACCAGAATGCGGCGCCGGGGCTCGAGCATTTTTGTCCGTGGCGTGGGGCGTTGGCGTCACCGTAGTCAAAGGGTGCACGGGGTGCCACCACTTTGACGTGTCCGAGGGCCGCGAGAAAGAACACAAACGGAACAAATGCTTTCCTTTTGGGCGCCGGTCAGCTAGATCTTGTGGATGGCTGGGTGGTCGACCGAGGATGCGGCGGATTTCGAAGGCTGGGCGGAAGACAACCTCTCCGCCCGCGCGATGGCCGCGCGCCCGGCGCCCTATCTCAACGGGCTGAACGACGACCAGCGCGCGGCGGTCGAGGCGCTCGACGGACCGGTTCTGGTCCTGGCCGGCGCTGGGACAGGCAAGACACGCGCGTTGACCACCCGGATCGCGCATCTCCTCAACACCGGCAAGGCACGCCCGAACGAGATCCTGGCTGTGACCTTCACAAACAAGGCCGCGCGGGAGATGAAGGGGCGCATCGGCGCGCTGGTGGGCGGCGTGATCGAAGGAATGCCCTGGCTCGGCACCTTCCACTCGCTCTGCGTAAAGCTCCTCCGCCGCCATGCCGAGCTGGTGGATCTCAAGTCAAACTTTACGATCCTCGACACCGACGACCAGCTCCGCCTCTTGAAGCAGTTGATCGTCGCCGAGAACATCGACGAGAAGCGCTGGCCGCCCCGGATGCTTGCAGGCCTCCTCGATCGCTGGAAAAACCGCGGCTGGACGCCGGAGAAGGTACCAGCCTCCGAGGCGGGCGCGTTCAACAACCGCGGCACGGAGCTCTACGAGCAGTATCAGGCGCGGCTTCGCACGCTCAATGCAGTCGATTTCGGCGACCTCCTCCTCCATGTCGTGACGATCTTCCAGTCCCACGAAGATGTGCTGGAGAAGTATCAACGCTGGTTCCGCTATATCCTGGTCGATGAGTACCAGGACACCAATGTCGCCCAATACCTGTGGCTGCGGCTTTTGGCCGGCGCTCACAAGAACATCTGCTGTGTGGGCGACGATGACCAGTCGATCTACGGCTGGCGGGGCGCTGAGGTCGGCAACATCCTGCGGTTTGAGAAGGATTTTCCAGGCGCCACCGTCATCCGGTTGGAGCAGAACTATCGCTCGACACCCCATATCCTCGCGGCCGCATCGGGCGTGATCGCAGCGAACGAGAGCCGTCTCGGCAAGACCCTCTGGACTGAGGCCAATGGCGGCGAGAAAGTCCGCCTGATCGGCCATTGGGACGGCGAGGAGGAGGCGCGCTGGATCGGCGAAGAGATCGAGGCGCTCCAAAACGGCACTCGCGGCCTCGATCCGTTCAGCCTCGACACCATGGCGATCCTCGTGCGCGCGACGCACCAGATGCGCACCTTCGAGGACCGGTTCCTGACAATCGGCCTTCCCTACCGCGTGATCGGCGGGCCGCGCTTTTACGAGCGGCTCGAGATCCGCGATGCGATGGCCTATTTCCGCGTCGTCGTCTCGCCCGATGACGGGCTCGCGTTTGAGCGGATCGTCAACACGCCGAAGCGGGGCCTCGGCGACAAGGCACAGGCGACGATCAACCAGATCGCACGCGAGAACGGGGTCAGCCTTCTCGACGGGGCGCGGATCGCGGTTCGGGACCGGGCGCTGCCGGGCCGCGCCGTCTCGGCGCTCGGCCAGTTGATCGAAGGGTTTGACCGATGGTCTGCGATGCTCACCCAAGGGCGCGATCATGTCGAGCTCGCCGAGATCATCCTCGATGAGGCGGGCTACACCGATTTCTGGAAGAACGAGAAGAGCCCGGAGGCGCCCGGGCGGCTTGAGAACCTAAAGGAGCTGATCAAGGCCCTCGGCGAGTTCGAGAACCTGCAGGGCTTCCTCGAACATGTGAGCCTGGTGATGGACAATGGCGAAGTGGAGGGTGGCGAGAAGGTCTCGATCATGACGCTCCACGCCGCCAAGGGGCTGGAGTTTCCGTGCGTCTTCCTGCCGGGGTGGGAGGATGGTCTCTTCCCGTCTCAGCGCGCGATGGACGAGAGCGGGCTCAAAGGGGTCGAGGAGGAGCGGCGCCTCGCCTATGTCGGCATCACCCGGGCGGAGGCGCTCTGCACCATCAGTTTCGCCGCGAACCGCAGGGTCTACAACCAGTGGCAATCCGCCATGCCGTCCCGCTTCGTCGATGAGCTGCCCAAGGCGCATGTCGACGTGCTGACACCGCCGGGCCTCCATGGCGGAGGGTTTGCGGGCGCTGTCGAGGGGATGCCGGGCTCGGCACTGCATGAGAAGGCAAGCCGTTCGGATGCCTACAACTCCCCGGGCTGGCGGCGGATGGCCGCACGGGGGCAGATGCGTCAGACCAGACAGCCCTCGGAAGCGCGGAACATGGTGATCGACGCGGAAGCTGTGTCACCCTTCGAGCTCGGCGCCCGGGTCTTTCACCGAAAGTTCGGCTACGGGGTGATCCAGGAAATCGAAGGCGACAAACTTACGGTCGCCTTCGAAAAGGCCGGGACCAAAAACGTGGTCGCGGCCTATGTTACCGCCGATGACGGCGTGCCGTTTTGAGGCTCAGCCGTAGACTGCCTCATGCGCGATCCGGTGGATGTCGGCGCGCGAGATGTTGAGGTCGGTCAGTTCGCGGTCGCTCAGCCGGTTCAGCTCGTCGAACGTCTCGCGGTAGCGGCGGCTCCGCTCAAAGCGCGCACGCAGCTCGGAGAAGAGCGGTGCGAGGGCGGGAATGGCAAAGCCGCGCGGTGCGGTGGTGTTGATCTGGGTCATCTCAGGTGTCCTTTCGTCTCAGACAATCGCGACGCTGTTGGGCGTCGCATCGGAATGCGCGCAACGGTCAAAGTCGGCAGCGCGCGTTGGCATTCGGGGTGACCAGCGGTCACGCCGGTCGGCAGTCTTGGCGCGGATCAGCGCGGGCTGGGCATGGCCCGCAAGGCGCCGGATGTGCGTCCCAAGGGGCGCCATGGCGTGGTCCTCTCAAAGCTGGCATCCTGTGTGTGGGGGTCGCTCACCCCTCTTCTGCGCTGCAATATATTGAGCGTGACAGCGCTAACAATGGCTCTGCGGGAAAAGCAGTCATGCGGGAAATGCAAAGCCTAGGCGCCTGACTTTCATAGAAATGAAAGGTCTGATCAGGCGATGCTGCGTCGCAGCAATCGACCGTCGACCTGCCTGCGCCCCTTTTTATTGCACTTCGAGGCTGTTCGCCTAAGATCTCGCCGGGATCAGACAACCGCCCGGCATGGTCGCACTCGCGCGGCATCGATCGGGATCCGGCAGAGGGGACACCACAATGAGAACGCTTCTTCTGGCCAGTGCGGCAACGCTTGGCGTCACGGGCGCCGCCATCGCCGGCGGACACGAGGTCAAAATCGGCATTATCCTCGGCTTCACGGGCCCGATTGAATCGCTGACGCCCCAGATGGCCGACAGCGCTGAGCTTGCGTTCACAGAAGTCTCGGACTCGGGCCTCTTCCTCGACGGGAAGGCGATTGTGCCGGTCCGGGCCGACAGCACCTGCGTCGATGCGGGCGCGGCGAGCGCGGCGGCCGAGCGTTTGATCACGTCCGACGGCGTGGCGGCGATCATGGGCGCCGATTGCTCCGGCGTGACGACGGCGATCGCGAACAATGTTGCGATCCCGAACGGCGTGGTGATGGTCTCGCCGTCAGCGACCTCGCCCGCGCTGTCGACAATCGATGACGATGGTCTCTTCTTCCGCACCGCCCCATCGGATGCGCGCCAGGGCGACGTCCTTGCCAACATCCTGAATGACCGCGGGGTCAGCGAAGTGGCGGTCACCTACACCAACAACGACTACGGCAAAGGCTTCGCTGACGCCTTCATCGCGGCTTATGAGGGCCTGGGCGGTTCGGTGTCGATCAGCGCGCCGCATGAGGATGGCAAGGGTGACTACTCGGCAGAGGTGGGCGCGCTGGCGGCCGCGGGGGGCGACGTGCTCGTCGTGCTCGGCTATGCCGACCAGGGCGGCGTCGGCATCATGCAGGCCTCCATAGACACGGGCGCCTTCGACCTCTTTGCACTCGGCGACGGGATGTTCGCCGACAGCCTGATCGAGACGCTTGGCGCAGACATCGAGGGGACCGTTGGCTCCGTCCCCTGGTCCGAAGGTGCCGGCGCTGACGCCTTTGCCGCGCTGACCGAGGCGGCCGGCGTCAACGGCGACAGCGCCTTCACGCGGGAGAGCTACGACGCAGGCGCGCTCATCGCCCTTGCGATGCAAGCCGGCGGCGCGGCCGATCGCGAAACGGTGGCGGCAAACCTCCTCGACGTGGCGAACGCCCCGGGGGAGCCGATCCTCCCGGGTGAGCTCGCCAAAGGCCTCGAGATCCTCGCGGGCGGCGGCGAGATCGACTATGTCGGCGCCACCAATGTTGAGCTGATCGGCCCCGGTGAGGCCGCGGGCAGCTACCGTGAGTTCATCGTGGACGGCGGCGCCTACGAAACCGTTCAGTTCCGCTGAGGCCTCCGGGGGCGTCCGCGCCCCTGGTCGCGCATGATCCGGGTCAGCGATCTTTGCATGCATTTCGGCGGCATCCGTGCCGTCGATGGCGCTTCAATCGAGGTCGCGCCGGGCTCCATCACCGGTCTCATCGGCCCGAACGGCGCCGGCAAGACCACGCTCTTCAACGTGATTGCCGGCCACCTCCGCCCGACCTCCGGCCATGTCTTCCTGGGGGAGGAGGAGATCACGGGTCTGCCCCCCCATGCCCTGTTTTCGAAAGGTCTTCTGCGGACCTTCCAGATAGCGCATGAGTTCTCGTCGCTCACCGTGCGGGACAATCTGATGATGGTCCCCGGCGGCCAATCGGGGGAGACACTCTGGCAGGCCTGGACCCAACCCTCCCGTGTCCGCGCAGAAGAGGCGGAGGTGCGCCGCCGCGCAGACGAGGTCCTTGACTTCCTCGAGATCTCCCATGTCGCCGATGAGCGCGCCGGCAATCTCTCGGGCGGGCAGAAGAAGCTCTTGGAGCTTGGCCGCACGATGATGGTCGACGCGCGGATCGTGTTCCTCGACGAGGTGGGCGCAGGGGTGAACCGCACGCTTCTGAACACCATCGGCGACGCAATCCAGCGCCTCAACAAAGAGCGCGGCTACACCTTCTGTATGATCGAGCACGACATGGACTTCATCTCCCGCCTGTGCGAGCGGGTGGTCGTGATGGCCGAGGGCCGTGTGCTCGCCGATGGGGCGGCCGCCGAGGTCCGCGCCGACGAGCGCGTGATCGAGGCCTATCTCGGCACCGGTCTCAAGAACAAAGTGGTGCAATGAGGGATCTCGTCCCGCCTCCGGCTCTGGCCTCAGCGGCCGCGACCCACCCCGTGGTCGCGGGAACGCCGGTCGTCGGTCGACCGGCGGACCTCTGTGGTGACCCCGCCTCGGGGTTTGGCGATCGGGCCGAGGACGCAATCGGCGCTGCTGGGATGCGCAAGACCCGGATCTCGAGCGGGGCCGGGGCCTTCGGCGGCGCGCTTGAGATCCCCGTCATCAAGGCGACGGACGAGACGCACCCGGCCCAAGCGGTCGTTCTCGCTCCGGTGATGTCGAACACCTTTCGTCTCTTCGAGACCGTGCGGGGGCTTGTCTTCTCCATCGGCATCATCTCCACCGACACGCCCCGGGCGTTCGCGGACCGAGTGCGCGTCGAGGCATGACAGTTCTCATCGGCGAAGAGATGACCGGAGGGTACGGCGCGGCCGACATCCTCCACGCCTGCACGATCGCCGTGAAAAAAGGGGAGATCGCGGTCATCGTCGGACCCAACGGTGCGGGCAAGTCGACCGCGATGAAGGCGCTTTTCGGGATGCTGCCGCTTCGCGCAGGCTCGGTCCGCCTCGGCGACCGGGAGATCTCGGGGCTGAGCCCCCAGGACCGGGTGCGGGCCGGCATGGGGTTTGTGCCGCAGACGAAGAACGTCTTTCCCTCAATGACCGTCCGCGAGAACCTCGAGATGGGCGCGTTCATTCGAGACGACGACATCGGGCCTGCGATCGGACGAGTCTTCGACCTCTTCCCAGTCCTCGCCGAGAAGGCCGCACAGCCTGCGGGCCAGCTCTCGGGCGGGCAGCGCCAACAAGTGGCTGTCGGGCGCGCGCTGATGACGGAGCCCGAGGTCCTGATGCTCGACGAGCCGACCGCCGGCGTCTCGCCCATCGTGATGGACGAGCTCTTCGACCGGATCCTCGAGGTCGCCCGCACAGGCATCGCAATCCTGATGGTCGAACAAAACGCGCGCCAGGCCCTCAACATCGCCGACCGCGGCTATGTTCTGGTGCAGGGCCGGAACCGGTTTACGGACACAGGCGAGGCGCTCCTCGCCGACCCCGAGGTCCGGGCGAGTTTTCTCGGCGGATGAGGGCCGCGGCCCTGCTCCGCAATGTCAGGGTCAGGCACTGCCCCGCGGACGATCGTGTCTTGACCACATCACGCGTCCACCAGTGTCACCTCAGAGCCGCTCTCGGAGGGTGAACAAACGGCCCCGTCGTGCCTAGACCGCGGCATGTGCGATAGGGGTTTGGATGCGATGTGATGGGCTGTCGGGGGGCCATGGATGCGCCGGCCGCGGGTGGCGGTCGGGTCCGGGTCGAGGCTGGGCGGTCGGGGGCATGTTGGGGCGCTCTCGGTGTC
>JBCDHQ010000133.1:0-11387 GCA_038749815.1 Pseudomonadota bacterium
CACCGTCAACGCGCTTGCGCTCGGCGTGGCGGTCATCGCGGCTGTCATCTTCTGGGCGGTGCCGGAGCCCTTGATCAGGCTTTTCCTCGACGCCGAGAACGAGGATGCGGCGGCGATCGTCGCCTACGGCGTGCCGCTCCTTGCGGTTGCCGCGCTCTTTCAGCTCGTGGATACGTTGCAGGTTGTGATGCTCGGCCTCCTCCGCGGGATCCGCGACATTCGCGTGCCCCTCGGTGTCGCGATTGTCAGCTACTGGGGCATCGGCGTACCGGTGGGCTACCTGCTCGGCTTCCCGCTCGGGATGGGCGGGCCCGGGGTCTGGCTTGGTCTCCTCGCCGGTCTCCTCGTCGCCGGAGCGGCCTTTGCGCTCCGCTTCCACGTCATGTCGCGCCGCGTTATGGCGTGAGCGCGGTGCGCAGCGCGTGCCAGGAGCGCTTCGGCGTTCGGGCGAGCGTTCCGAAATCGACGTGAACAAGACCGAAGCGCTTCTCATATCCGAGCGCCCACTCGTAATTGTCGAGAAGCGACCAGATGAAGTACCCCTTGACCGGCACGCCCGCCTCGATGGCGCTGCGGATCTCGGCAAGATGCGCCTCCAGATACGTGATCCGTTCCAGATCGTCGACCACGCCGCCCTCCGGCATGTCTCCGGCCGACATGCCGTTTTCGGTCACGTAAATCGGCAGCGTGGGTGTGTATTCCTCATGGATCCGGCGGAGGAGCGTGCCGAGGCCTTCCGGCCGGATTTCCCATCCCATTGTCGTGGTGTCGAGCGGCCCCTGCACGGGGGCATAGCCTGGAAAGGCGCCGGTGCCGTCGTCGACGAGGAGCTTTCGCGTGTAGTAGTTCAGCCCCACCCAGTCGATTGGCGCTGCAATGGCGTCGAAGTCGTCGGCCCACCCCTCGGGGAGGTGCGGCTCCAGCCCCGCCAGGGCTTGCGCGGGGTAGGCGCGGCGGAAGACGCCGCCGAGAAACCAGCGGTTGTAGATAGCGTCATAGGTCTCTGCTGCGGTGGCAGCTTCTTCGGTTTCGTCGCCGGGCTCGGCAAACTCCATGTTGACGACGATGCCGATGTTGCCCTGACCTTCGGCCCGCATGGCCGAGACCGCCTGGCCATGGGCGAGCATCACATGATGCATCGCCCGCGCCGCCGCGCGGATGTCGCGGAGACCCGGCGCGTGGTGGCCTTCGAAATGCGAGAGCCAGGCGACGCACCAGGGCTCGTTGATCGGCGCGACGGCAGCCAGCCGATCACCGAGCCGGCCCGTCACCACCCGCGCAAACTCGGCAAATCGGTCGGCCGTCTCTCGGTTGGTCCATCCGCCGTGATCGGCGAGCGCGACCGGAAGCTCCCAATGGTAAAGCGTCGCGTAGGGGCGGATGTCGCGCGAGAGCATCCCATCGACCAGCCGATCGTAGAAGTCGAGGCCATCGGGGTTCACAGTCCGCCCGTCGGGCATGATCCGAGCCCAGGAGGTCGAGAACCGGTAGGCGCCGAGGCCCGCTTGCGCCACAAAGTCCAAATCCTCCGCCCAGCGGTGGTAGTGGTCGCAGGCGAGATCGCCGTTCTCGCGGTTGACGACATTTCCGGGTGTCGCGGCGAACGTGTCCCAGTGCGTCAGACCTGCGCCTCCGACACGATGTCCCTCGATCTGATAGCTCGAGGTGGCCGTGCCAAACTCGAACCCCGGCGGAAAGTCCGCCCGGGTGAAGCCGAAATCCGTGCTCATGATCCGTCCTTTTGGCGGTCGAACGTCCGCCGCCTGACCGCGGGCCCACCTTGCGCTGCCCAAGGGGGGGCGCGTCAAGGCCCCGCAACCTCGGCGCCGCCCCCCGTTGACACAACCGGAGAGCGCCGACATCCTCTGCGCATCGCGGCGGCGGCCTTGCGTGCCTCCGTTGAACAAGATCCTTGGGAGGGGACACCATGGCACTCAAGACCACTGGCCTCAGCGCTGCGCTGGCGCTGATGGCGGGCGCATCATTCGCGCAGGACCTCGTTTTTGCACCCGGCGAGGGGCCCTTCAGCTGGGAAAGCTACGAGAGCTTCGCGGCCGCGCACGACCTCTCGGGCGAGGAGGTCAGCCTGACCGGCCCCTGGACCGGCCTCGACAAGGAGCTTGTCGAGAGCGTTCTCGCCTATTTCGAAGAGGCAACCGGCGCGACCGTCACATATTCCGGCTCCGAGAGTTTTGAGCAGGACATTGTGATCGCAGCCCGTGCGGGCTCGGCCCCCAACATCGCCGTCTTCCCGCAGCCCGGCCTCGTCGCGGACCTCGCGGCGCAGGGCTACGTTGCCGCCATGACGCCCGAGACGTCCGACTGGGTGCGAGAGAACTACGCGGCCGGCGACAGTTGGGTCGATCTTGCCACATTCGCTGGACCGAATGGTGATGAGGGGCTCTACGGCTTCTTCTACAAGGTCGATGTCAAAAGTCTTGTTTGGTACGTGCCCGAGGCCTTTGAGGAGGCCGGGTACGAGGTCCCCGAAACGCTGGAGGATCTGAAGGCGCTGACCGATCAGATTGTGGCCGACGGCGCTGTGCCTTGGTGCATCGGTCTCGGGTCGGGTGCGGCGACGGGTTGGCCGGCAACGGACTGGGTCGAGGACATGATGCTCCGCACGCAGCCCGCCGAGGTCTATGACGCCTGGGTCGCCAACGAGGTCAAGTTTACCGACCCCCGCGTGATCGCCGCGATTGAGGAGTACGGCCATTTCGCGAAAACGGATGCGTATGTGGAGGGTGGCGCGGCCTCTGTCGCCAACACGGACTTCCGTGACAGCCCCGGCGGCCTCTTTGAGTTTCCGCCCGAATGCTACCTCCACAAGCAGGCGACCTTCATCCCGACCTTCTTCCCGGAAGGAACCGAGCTCGGTCTCGACGTCGATTTCTTCTACTTTCCGGCCTATGCGGGCAAGGACCTCGGCGCGCCGGTCCTCGGCGCCGGCACGATGTTCTCGATCACCAATGACAGCGACGCGACCCGCGTCCTGATCGAGTTCTTGAAGACGCCGATCGCGCACGAGATCTGGATGGCGCAGTCGGGCTTCCTGACGCCCTTCAAAGGGGCCAACACCGAGACCTACGCGAATGACACACTGAAGGCTTTGGGCGGGATCCTGCTCTCGGCGACGACGTTCCGCTTCGACGGCTCGGATCTGATGCCGGGTGAAATCGGCGCGGACGCCTTCTGGAAGGGCATGGTCGCCTTTACCGGGGGCGAGAGCGCCGAAGACGTCGCGGCCGACATTCAGACCCGCTGGGACAGCATCCAGTAAGGCACCTGTCCCCCCGCCTCGACGCGGGGGGACCAACAAAACAGGGGAGGGGGGGCATGACCCCGTTTTTGCAGGGCATCCTGACCATCATCGTGGGTGTGGGGGGATGCGTCGGGTACTTCTACCTCTCGAACTTTGTCCTCGACCGGGTGATTTTCCCGGGCACGGGCCCGATGGCGGGGCGCAACATCAACCGCGCGAACCAGATCCGGCCTTGGCTGTTCCTGTTCCCCGCGCTGTTCCTTCTGACCCTCTATTTGGTCTATCCGGTTCTCGGCTCCTTCCTCCGCTCGCTCTATGACCGGAGCGGGGACGGGTTCATCGGGTTTGGCAACTATGTGGCCCTGGCGGGGGCTGAGGAGTTTCGAACGGCTGTCGTCAACAACCTCCTCTGGGTGATCGTGGTTCCGGCGGGCTCGACGTTTTTCGGGCTGTTGGCGGCGCAACTCACCGACCGTCTGTCCTGGGGGAATGTGGCGAAGGCGCTGATTTTCATGCCGATGGCGATCAGCTTCGTCGGCGCGTCCCTGATCTGGAAGTTCGTCTACGCCAACAATTTCGACATCGGTCTCATCAACGCGCTCCGCGATTTGTTTGGGGCGAGCGGCGCGATTGACGTGCTGCAGGTCCCGTTCTGGAACAATTTCTTCCTGATGGTGATCCTGATCTGGATCCAGACGGGGTTTGCGATGGTGATCCTGTCCGCAGCGCTCCGTGGCGTGCCGGAGGACACGGTTGAGGCGGCTGTGATCGACGGGGCAAATCCGCTCCAGATTTTCTTTAGGATCAAAGTGCCGCAGATCCTGCCCACAATCGTCGTTGTGTGGACGACGATCACAATTCTGGTCCTCAAGGTCTTCGACATCGTCTACACGATGACAGGCGGCAATTTCGGCACCGAGATCCTGCCGTCCTACATGATGAGCTTCATGTTCCGCGATGACGGGCGCGCGACGGCGGTGGCCTTCGTCATCATGCTTCTGGTGCTGCCGGTGATGGTCTGGAACATCGTCCAGGCCCGGCGCGAGACACGGTAGGGGAGGCGGGTCATGGACAACATCGTCGGCAAGAAGCCCGCGCTCGAATGGGCGGTCCGGATCTCGGTCGTCTTTATGGTGCTCGTCTGGCTGATCCCGACGATCGGCCTTCTGGTCTCGTCGTTTCGGGACCGCGACCAGATCTCGGCCACCGGCTGGTGGGTGGCCCCCTTCTCGGTCGAGCTGACCTTCCGGGGCCGCGCAAACATCGACGCGCCGGAAGCAGGTGAGGGGACGTGGACCCTCAGCGGCAACATCTTCGAGGACGAGGAGGTCCGCGCCGCCTTCGACGGCGGCGCCGCCACGGTCACAGCGTTCGGCACAACGGGCCGCGCGCCGGCGGCCCATCCGGCCGGCGAAGTGGCCGAGCTCGAAGACGGGGCCACCCTCCTGGTAGAGCCCGACGGAGCCTACGTCTACACCCTGACCGAGGAGCCCGGGCGGCGCGGCCCACGCATCTATTTTGCCGCCGATGTGCCGCCCCAGTTTACGCTCGAGAACTACCGAACGGTCCTCTCAGCAGACAACATGGACCTTGCGTTCATCAACACGCTGACTGTGACCGTGCCGGCAACGATCATTCCGATCCTGGTCGCGGCCTTCGCCGCCTATGCGTTGGCTTGGATGGAGTTTCCGGGCCGCGGGCTCATCATTGCGGGCATTGTGGGCCTTTTGGTTGTGCCACTGCAGCTCGCACTCGTCCCGATGCTGAACCTCCATTTCGCTGTCGGGATCGGGCAGAGCTATCTCGGCATCTGGCTTGCGCACACGGCCTTCGGGATGCCGCTCGCGATCTATCTCCTCCGGAACTACATGGCCGGTCTCCCTCGCGACATCATCGAAAGCGCAAAGGTCGATGGGGCCACCGATTTCCAGGTGTTTGTGCGGATCGTTCTGCCGCTCTCCTTTCCAGCACTCGCATCGTTCTCCATCTTCCAGTTTCTGTGGACCTGGAACGATCTGCTCGTCGCCAAAGTGTTTTTGCCCGCGACGGACGAGACCAAAGTCATGACGGTCAAGATCGCCGATGACCTTCTCGGCTCGCGCGGCGGGGATTGGGGGATCCTGGCGACGGCGGCCTTTGTCTCGATCGCAGTGCCGCTTCTCGTCTTCTTTTCAATGCAACGCTATCTCGTGCGCGGCCTCTTGGCTGGGTCGGTCAAGTGAGCCTCACCCCTGATCCAGACTGGTGGCGCGGCGCGGTGATCTATCAGATCTATCCACGCTCCTATCAGGACAAGAACGGCGACGGGATCGGTGATCTCGCAGGGATCATCGACCGGCTCGAGTACGTGGCGGGGCTCGGGGTGGATGCGATCTGGATATCGCCGTTTTTCCCCTCGCCCATGAAGGATTTCGGCTACGACGTCACCGATTATCGCGGCGTCGATCCGATGTTCGGCACCCTCGCGGATTTCGACGCGCTGACCGCGCGGGCTCATGCGCTGGGGCTCCGCGTGATGATCGATCTCGTGCTCTCGCACACCTCCGACCAGCACCCCTGGTTTGACGAAAGCCGCTCCTCCCGCGACAACGCCAAGGCCGATTGGTATGTGTGGGCGGACCCAAAGCCCGATGGCACGCCGCCCAACAATTGGCTCTCGATCTTTGGCGGCTCCGCCTGGGCGTGGGACGGGGTTCGGATGCAGTACTACCTGCACAACTTCCTGAAAGAGCAGCCGGATCTCAATTTCCACTCAAACGACGTGCAGGACGCGCTCCTTGAGGTGGTTGGCTTCTGGCTCGACAAGGGTGTGGACGGCTTCCGCCTCGACACTGTGAACTTCTATGTCCACGATCAGGAGTTGCGCGACAACCCGGCGCTCCGGCCCGAAGATCGGAACGCGAGCACGGCTCCCGCCGTCAACCCCTACAACTTTCAGGAGCATCTCTACTCCAAGAACCGGCCTGAGAACCTTGTGTTCCTTGAGCGGCTCCGCGCCGTCCTCGACACGTGGCCCGACATCACAACACTCGGCGAAGTGGGTGAGAGCCACCACGCCATGCAGGTGATGGCCGACTACACCAGCGGAACGAACCGCCTTCATATGTGCTACGCCTTCGACTTCCTCGGGCCGGAGCCCCTCGGCGGCGGACGGGCCGGTGGCGTGCTGGCCGAGACGGAGGCGAAGCTGCCCGAGGGCTGGCCCTGCTACGCCCTGTCCAACCACGACACAGTGCGGATGCCGACACGCTTCGGTCTGGACGCAAGGGGCGTGAAGCTCCACATGGCGTTCCTGTTCAGCGTCAAGGGCTCCGTCTGCCTCTACCAGGGGGAGGAGTTGGGGCTGACGGAGGCTTATGTCCCGTTCGAAGCGCTCCAGGATCCCTACGGCAAGGCATTCTGGCCAAAATTCAAGGGCCGCGACGGGGCGCGAACCCCGATGCCGTGGGTGGCGCAGTCGCCTTATGGCGGGTTCTCGGACGCGACGCCTTGGCTGCCGATGCCGTCCGAACATCTTGCGTCTGCGGTCGACAGGCAAGAGGGGGAGGAGGACAGCCTCCTCCACTGGACGCGGGCACTCATTGCGCTCCGCGCTGGGCGTCCCTGCCTGCGGAAGGGCACGTTGACCATGGTTGATGCGGGCGGCGCCGTCGCGTTCCTGCGCCGCCTCGAGGGTCACCCCCCTGTGTTCTGTGCGTTCAATTTCTCGGACGGTCCAGTCCGAGTGAGCCTGCCCGAGGGAACCTGGACAGAGATCGGGGACCTGGGCTTTCAAGCCGTGCTCGAGGACGGTCATGTGACCCTTCCGTCCGGCGACGCCATTCTGGCGGAAGGATAAAAAAGGGGGGACGCGCATGGCTGCCGTGGATCTGGTCGACGTCTCGAAGTCGTATGGCGACGTCGAGGTGTTGCGAAACATCAATCTCAATGTTGAGCAGGGCGAGTTGGTGGTCTTCGTCGGCCCGTCGGGCTGCGGAAAGTCGACCCTCCTCCGGATGATCGCGGGGCTTGAGGCGATCACCGGAGGAGAGCTTCAGATCGACGGCCAGCGCATGAACGAGGCGCCGCCGGCTCAGCGGGGCATCGCCATGGTGTTCCAATCCTATGCGCTCTACCCGCACATGACGGTCTACGACAACATGGCCTTTGGCATGCGCATTGCCGGCAAGTCGAAGGCGGAGATCGACAGCGCCGTGAAGGGTGCCGCAAAAAAGCTCCAGCTCGATCATTTGCTCGACCGACTGCCCAAAGCGCTCTCGGGCGGGCAGCGCCAGCGGGTGGCGATCGGGCGCTCAATCGTGCGCGACCCGAAGGTCTTTTTGTTCGATGAGCCGCTCTCGAACCTCGATGCGGCCCTCCGCGTGGCGACGCGGATCGAGATTGCGCAGCTCAAGGCTTCGATGCCGGAGAGCACGATGATCTACGTGACCCACGACCAGGTGGAGGCGATGACGCTGGCCTCCCGGATTGTCGTCCTTCACGCCGGCGACATCGAGCAGGTCGGCACGCCGCTTGAGCTCTATGAGCGGCCGGCGAACACGTTTGTCGCGCGTTTCATCGGATCGCCGTCGATGAACATGGTGGCGGGTCGGGTCACCGCGACGGGCGCCGAGACGCAGGTGCGGCCCGCCCATGGCAGCGCGGTCACCGCCTCCATCCCCTCCGCGGCGGGAGATCAAGACGGTCAAGTGTCGATCGGCGTGCGCCCGGAGGATTTGCAGATGACCGACGGCGACGACTTTCTCTTCGAGGGCGATGTGGACATCGTCGAAGCGCTCGGTGAGACCACGCTCCTCTATTTCCGCGCGGAGGCGGATCAAGAGGCGCTGGTTGCGAAGCTGCCGGGGATCCAAAAGGTCTCGACCGGTCAGCGCGTGCGGCTGACGGCAGCGACGGCCAAGATCCATCTGTTTGATGCCGAAGGACGCTCGTTCCTCTACCGATGAGCGTCTATCCTGAGATCCACCGCTATCCCGACCGCGCCGCACTGGCCGAGGGGCTGGCCGATGTTGTGGCGGCTGAGCTGTCGGCGGCCATTGCGGAGCGGGGCGTTGCCACACTGGCTGTGCCCGGGGGCACCACGCCCGGACCGTTTCTGGCGGCGCTTGCGGCGCGGCCGGTCGCGTGGTCCGCAACGCGTGTGATGCTGACGGATGAGCGGTTCGTGCCGGAGACGTCCGACCGCTCGAACACCCGCCTCCTGCGCGAGACGTTTCTGGCCGGCGCGCCGGACGCGCGGCTCCTGCCTCTGACGGCAGAGGCCGAGCGGCCCGAAGACGTGCTCGATCTCTTGTCCGCTGGTATCGGCGAGGCGCTGCCGATCGACAGCCTCGTCCTCGGGATGGGGACGGACATGCACACGGCCTCCCTCTTTCCGGGGGCAGATCGCTTGGCGGATGCGTTGGCGCCAGGCGCGCCGGTCCTGTTGCCCATGCGTGCGCCTGGGGCGGGTGAGCCGCGGCTGACACTGACGGCGCGGGTTCTGACGGGGGCGCGTCACCGCCACCTCTTGATCACCGGCGCGGAGAAGAGGGTCGCGCTCGACGCTGCATGGGCCGAAACGGATGTCACTCAGGCGCCGGTGAAGGCGTTGCTCGACGTGGGGATTGAAGTCCACCACGCCGATTGAGGTTTGATCTTGCCGCGCGGGCTGCGTGCATCGCATTCGGGTCTGACCCGATCCCCTTTCGACCGGTTGACGCCGGGCCGCGAGGACGGGAGGAGGGGCCTATGTCACGTCCCGCAGAGCTTCCATCGGGTTGGCCCTATTGTCCGCCCCGCGCGCCCTTGGCCCTTCGCCATGTTGATCCGGAACTGGTCCTGGTCGACAAGCCCTCAGGCCTCCTCTCGGTTCCAGGCAAGGCGCCGGGGCTCGAGGATTGTCTCGAAGCGCGGGTGCGGCATGCCTATCCCGATGCACGTCTGGTTCATCGGCTCGACATGGACACCTCCGGCGTGATGGTCTTCGCGCGCTCTGCCCTGGCGCAGCGACATCTCGGCTGGCAGTTCGAGCGGCGGCAGATCGAAAAGAGCTATGTGGCGCGCGTCTGGGGGCATCCCGGCGCCCCGTCCGGGCGGATCGACTTGCCGTTATGCGCCGACTGGCCGCGCCGTCCGCTCCAGATGGTCTGCCACCTGAGGGGAAAACCAGCCGTGACGCGTTGGGAGCTGATCGCCGCCGAGGGCGCGACGTCGCGCCTCCGTCTGCGGCCCGAGACGGGGCGATCTCACCAATTGCGCGTCCACTTGCGGGAACTGGGGCATCCGATCCTCGGCGACCGGTTTTATGCCGGTGGACGCGCGCTCGCGGCCGCACCACGCCTCGCGCTCCATGCTGAGAGCCTTCGCTTTCGCCACCCGGTCGGCGGGGCTTGGTTGACGGTGACCGCGCCCGTCCCTTTTTGAGGGCTTAGAGCCAGGCGGCGCCACGCACGCCGGAGCTGTCGCCGTGCACGTTCTGGACGAGCCGCGTGTTGAAGCGGGGTCCGAAGACCAGCTCCTCGAGGAGCGGGGGCACGTTCTGGTAGATCCGCGCCACATTGGACAGCCCGCCGCCGAGCACGATCACATCCGGGTCGACCACGTTTATGATCGCTGCCAGCGCCCGCGCAAGGCGGTTCTCGAACCGATCGAAGGTCGCCTGGGCTGCCGGATCGCCGAGCGCTTCGGCGGCAGCGACATCCGCCGCGCTTGGGACCGCGTTGAGCCCGTTCGCCCTGGCATGGTCCGCCGCAAGGCTCGGACCCGAGAGCCATGCCTCGCAATGGCCGGCGACGCCGCAGCTGCAAATGGGGCCCGGGCGCTCATCGTCGGTCGGCGTCGGCAAGGGCATGTGTCCCCACTCTCCCCCGATCGCGTTCACCCCCTCGATCAGAGTTCCGTTCACAACCAAGCCGCCGCCGACCCCGGTTCCGAGAATTGCGCCGAAAACGACGCGCGCGCCGGCGCCCGCGCCGTCGACGGCCTCTGAGAGGGCAAAGCAATTGGCATCGTTGGCGATGCTGACCGGGCGGCCCAGCCGCGCGGCCAGGTCGCCGCGGAGGTCCTGTCCATGGAGCCAGACCGAGTTGCCGAGCGCGATCTGCCCCGCCTCTCGGTCGACAGAGCCCGGCACACCGATCCCGATCGAGGTCGCCGCGCGGCCGGCCTCCGCCTCCAAGTCAGCGGCCAAGCCCACAATCGCGGCCAGGCCCGCCGCGTAGTCGTGGCGCGGTGTTGGGACGCGCCCAGTCGCGCGGGTTTGACCGTCTTCGTCAAGGGCGATACCAGCAATCTTGGTTCCGCCGTAGTCAAACCCGATGCGCATGGCTCCCCCTCGCGGTATGGATAGTCGCGCCGCGCCGCGCGTGCAATTGCAGGTGTATCGTGTTCAGCTCGCCCGAACCTCCGCGCCACCTCGCCCATCCACCGCCCGAGGTCCCGACCCTCAGTTGGTGGTCGGGGCACTATGATGCGGTTTGGATTGCGCTCAACCCGTTCTTTCGCGTCCCCGGCGCAAGCCCGCTGACGGAGCCCTACGGTCCGCACTTTGCGGAGGCGTCGGACGCCGAGGATCTGCTGGCCCTCCTCTCCGAGCCGTCGCCCAATTCTGCAGCGGACGGGTTTGAGGACCGGATCAAGACCACCGGCCAACCTCTGTCCTGGACGTCGATCCACGCAGTGCATGGCGGGCCCCTCGAGGCGTTCTTGCGGGCCGTGTGGCTCTCTGTCGTTCACGCCGACCGCCCCGAGCGGGATGGATCCGTGGATGACCTCCTCGCGGCCCTTGCGGAGGAGGGCGTTTACCCGCCGGAGCAGGACACGATGCCCGCTGTGATGGAGCCCTTGATCGCCCGGTTCCTCGCGGCGCTCAACATTGCGGAGGTGACGGTCTGGAACGACTGGCGGGATGAGAGCGCCCAGGTCCCGCGCGCCGCTTTTCAGCCGGACCAGCCGGCGCTCACCCTGCCGGGGGAGAGCATCTCTGCGCTGAGCGCACCGGGGTTCTTGATCAGTTGGAGCTTTGACGACGTCTACGCGCATCTGGCGTTGAGCAGGGAGCTGGCGGACCGGGTGGACCCGAGTGCGTTCTTCGAGGTCGTCACGGTCGAGCCGCACATGTATTCGGATTGGCTGAACCCGCACG
>JBCDHQ010000134.1:0-11286 GCA_038749815.1 Pseudomonadota bacterium
GAGGTCTACATGAACGGACGGCTGGCGGGCGGGCTCTACGGTGTTGCCATCGGCTCCGCCTTTTTCGGCGAGAGCATGTTCTCGCTCCAACGCGATGCCTCAAAGATTGCGCTGGTCTATCTCGTTGCGCGGCTCCGGACCGGCGGATTTCAGCTTCTCGACACGCAATTCGTCACCGATCATCTGATGAGCCTCGGGGCGCTTGAGATCAGCCGCGCAAACTACCACGCCCGCCTTGCGCGCGCGCTGCCGACGCCGGCGAATTACTGGGCGCTCCGCCCGGATGCGAAACCCGATCAGGTTCTGCAGGCAATCACCCAGACGTCGTAGCGCGGGTGATCAAGCGCGGAGAGGGCGGGGCTTGAGGACATCATCCACCCCTCGAAGCGCGGCTCCGCTTCGCGGCGATCGCGAATACGGAGGAACGCAAACGCGTCCGTTCCACTGCCGCCCTCGCGGTAGCGGCAGGCCTCGAGCGTCACTTCGAGGCGCTTGAAGATCAGTGTCTGCCCGACATCGATCTCAAAATCGTTGACCGTGTTGTCGAGCGTGTCGAGACCGCGGAGCCGGGCCCGGGGCGCCTCAAGAAGCCGAGGCTCCGAGAAGTTGGCCGGCGGTGTGCCGGGCACGACCCGCGCGCCGTCTGTGGGATCGAGCGGGGTTTCACTGAAGCTGCCGCCCGGGTCGTACACCTGCGCGACAAGCGGCGCAGCCAGAACGAGGAGGAGCGCAAGGCCGCGCCAGAGCATCCTATCCCTCGTCGCCCCCCGACGCGAACCGCATCATCAGCGTCAGCAAGTCGACGGCCCCCTGAGTGAACATGAACTCATCGCCCGCCGCAAAGGCATCCGGCGAGGCGCCTGGCGTGATCTCGATAAAAGTGCCGCCGAGCAGGCCCTCCGAGGCGATCTTCACATCTGAGTCGTCCGGGATCGCAACGCTCTCATCAATCGCAAGGGTCGTGACCGCCTGATAGGTCGACAAGTCCAAAGCCATGTCCGAGACCACGCCGATCTCCACCCCGGCCATCCGCACGACGGACCCCACGTTCACCCCTTGCGCAGAAGTGAAGGCCGCCTTGACCTCGTATCGCGCGTCGCCACCGGCGCTGAGCCCGATGGTCTGACCCGAGTAGATCAGGAAGCCCGCGGCCGTGGCGAGCACCAAGCCGCCGATCAGGGTTTCTGTGGTCGAATTCGCCATCATGTCACTCCGGCGACCAGGGTTCGTAGTCGGTGCGCGGGGCGGGCCGCGCGCTCAAGATGCTGCCCGGTGGATGATACGCCGCCGACGTGCCGGTCATGTTCGACAGATGCGCCTTCTCCCAGGATTTTCGTGGCAACGGGTCTTCCGTTGGCGGCTCCTGGTAGGTGTGATGCAACCACCCGTGCCACTCTGGGCTCACGCGGCTGGCCTCCGCCTCACCGTTGTATATGACCCAGCGCCGCGCGCCGTCTTGTGTCTGATAGAAGACATTGCCCTGCTCATCCTCACCCACACGCGCGCCATTGCGCGCGGTGAACAGGCGGGTGCCGAGCGTTTGCCCGTTCCACCACGTAAAAAGCTCCGTCAGAACGCCCATCGGCTGTCTCCTATCGTCGGGCTCCGATACCATGCCTCACCGCCAATCTGAAGAGGATGCTCAGTCATAGACGACGATCGCGCGCTCCGTGTCGACGTAGAACGGGTCAGTGATCAGCCCCTCGCACTCGATTTGAAGTCGGATCCAATCGAAGTCGGGGCGCGGCCCCCACTCGACTGTGTAGAATGCCAACTCCAAAGCGCCGGTCTCATCCCCGACATCGAAGGCGGCGTCAAACCGGTCACCGATCGGATCGGTCCGAGACAGGAGCCCGGAGCCGCGGCGGCGGGGTCCCACGTGATCTCGAAAGGCCCGGCATTGGCGAAGCGGCGCCGGTTCGGACTTCACAAGCTGCAGGCGATAGCGGCCAAGCCAGCGGTCCTCCGCCCCGCGGATGAACAAGACATACGGCGTCTCGTCGGTGTAGCTGACCTCCACATGTTGGATGCGGAGGCGGGTTTCGACCGGTGCGGACGCGATCGGCTGCTGTGGCGGAGGCTCCACGTCCGGCTCCGCCGTGCCGTCGCTGTAGTACCAGGAGACGACCTGCGGACCGCTGAGCAGTGTTACGAGAACGGATAGCCCGGTCGCGACGCCGACCACCTTCGTCCAAAGCTGCACGGCGGATCAGATCACCCTGCGCTTGCCGGGTGCTTTGACTTGTCCGCGTAAATCACCAACGGCTTGCCCTGGCGGCTGATTGCGTCCTCGTTGACCACGACCTCTTCGACCCCTTCCATCGCCGGGATCTCGAACATCGTGTCGAGAAGCACCTCCTCAAGGATTGAGCGGAGGCCACGCGCGCCCGTTTTCCGTTCGATCGCCCGGGCGGCGACAGCTTTCAACGCCTCTTCGGTGAAGGAGAGCTTGACGCTCTCCATCTCGAAGAGCCGCTGGTACTGTTTGATCAGCGCGTTCTTCGGTTTGGTCAGGATCGTGACCAGAGCCTCCTCATCGAGGTCCGTCAGGGTCGCGATGACAGGCAGCCGGCCGACAAACTCTGGGATGAGACCGAACTTGAGAAGATCTTCGGGCTCGAGATCCTCGAACACTTCGCCGATGCGCCGATCATCGACGTCCTTGACGTCCGCGCCGAAGCCCATGGCAGAGCCTTTGTTGCGCTGAGCGATGATCTTATCGAGCCCGGCAAACGCGCCGCCGCAAATGAACAGAATGTTGGTCGTATCGACCTGCAGAAACTCCTGCTGCGGGTGCTTTCGCCCGCCCTGCGGGGGCACTGCGGCAACGGTGCCTTCCATGATCTTGAGCAGGGCCTGCTGCACGCCTTCGCCACTCACATCGCGGGTGATCGAAGGGTTGTCGGACTTGCGGGAGATCTTGTCGACCTCGTCGATGTAGACGATCCCACGCTGGGCCCGCTCCACATTGTACTCGGCGGACTGCAGGAGTTTCAGGATGATGTTCTCAACATCTTCGCCAACATAGCCCGCCTCTGTCAGCGTCGTGGCATCCGCCATCGTGAACGGAACGTCCAAGATCCGCGCCAAGGTCTGGGCGAGCAACGTTTTGCCGCACCCCGTCGGGCCAATCAGCATGATGTTCGACTTGGCGAGTTCGACCTCGGTGTTCTTCTGGCCGTGGTTGAGGCGCTTATAGTGGTTGTGCACCGCAACAGACAGAACTCGCTTCGCCACCTCTTGGCCGATCACGAAATCGTCCAAGACCTTACAGATCTCCTGCGGCGTCGGTACGCCTTCGGACGATTTGACCAGCGAAGACTTCGTCTCTTCCCGTATGATGTCCATGCAAAGCTCAACGCACTCGTCGCAGATGAACACTGTCGGGCCAGCGATCAACTTGCGCACCTCGTGTTGGCTTTTGCCACAGAACGAGCAGTAGAGCGTGTTCTTAGATTCGCCGTTTCCGGACTTGCTCATATCTCGCCTCCTCGCACCCGCTTTTGAACGCGGGCGGCGTCGCTGCGTCTCGCCCCCAGGGTACGTAATTCTGGTCGCATTCGTGCGGCAATGACAAGAGCAACATCACCTGATCCGCACAGGTCACCCTGTTTTGTCGCAGAGTTATGAAGTCATTGCAAACGGCCCGCGTTGTGGGGCGCCGCCCGCCGCACCGGGCGCCGTCAGCTCGCGACTTTGAGAGACGCCGGAGCCGTGCTGACCGCATGGCCGGAACTCGTCGTGAAGACCGCGAGTGTTGCGGTGAGTGCTGTCACCTCGCCGCTGAGGCGCGTGAGCTCTGCGCTGGTCTCATCGACCATGACTGCGTTCTTCTGGGTCAGACCGTCCATATCGTTGACCGCAGACGTGACCTCCCGGATGCCTGTCGATTGCTCCCGCGCGGTGCCGGCAATGCCTGAGACGATCTGATTGATTTTGCTGAACGTTTCGATGATTGAGGTGAGGGCCGTGCGGGTGCTGGAGACAAGCTCCACCCCGTCTTGAACCTCATTCGCGCTCGCCGCGACAAGGGTCTTGATCGTCTCTGCAGCGTCCGCACACCGGCGCGCAAGGTTCCGCACCTCTTGCGCCACAACGGCAAATCCACGCCCCGATTCTCCCGCGCGCGCCGCCTCCACGCTGGCATTGAGCGCGAGCAAAGTGGTTTGAAACGCGATCTCGTCGATCAGCGTCACGATCTTCACAATCTCGTCCGAGCTTGCTTCGATGCGCGCCATCGCCTCGCTGGTGCGCTCAACCACAGTGCCCGATGATTTGGCATCATCGGCCGAGGAGCTGACGGTGCGCATTGCACTGTCCGCTTCGCGCGCAGTGTTGGCAACGGTTTCGCTCAGTTCGGTGAGCACAGCGGAACTCTGCTCGACGCTCGCGGCCTGCTGACCCGTCCGCTCCGAGAGATCGCCGGTCCGTGCCGCAATGTTCTTGATCGCATTCTCGATCGTGGCCGCGCGGTCGTTGACGCTGGTGATCGTTTGCGACAGCGACGCGAGCGCATCGTTGATGTCACTGCCGAGCGCCTGGAACCCGTCCGGCAGATCATCTCGCACCCGATGACTGAGATCGCCATCGGCAACCAAACGCATGACGCGCTCGATTTCCGCCTGTGCCTCGTCTTGCGCCTGCCGTGCAGCGTCGCGCTCGGCCTCGAGCGCCTTCTCGCGCTGATCGATCTCGCGCAGATACATGGCAATCCCAAGGCCCATGTCCAAAAAGGCCGCGCGGAGGAGTGCTGCCACATCGATCGACAGTCCCTCCTGGTCGAGCGCGGGACCAGGCTTCGTGAAGAAGCCGCCGGCCCGCGCCTCCGGCATCCGGTTGTCAATGGCGGCCTTCAGCAGATGTTCGAGGATCTGCGCATATCCCATCGCGCAATCCACTGGATCAAGACCCATCCCCCTCTGCGCGCCGCCGATCTCGTCGACGGAGGCGACAAATGCCTCCGTCGGGCCGTCACTGACGAAGCGCGCCCAGTGCTCGAGCTGCCGACTGCGGAGAGCGCCGAGCGCCTCAGGAGAGCCGAAGACATCGCTCGCGCCTGGTTGCACCGAGACCGCGTCGTGTGCCGCATCGATGCCGGATGGCATGGCGGCGTCGATCACTGGCGCAAGGTCTTTGAGGTGGGCCACCAGCGACGTGTCGAGGCCGACGGTCCCGCACAGCTCGCCGAGGCGAGCCTCCAGCTCGCGTTGTCTTGCGCCGGACGACATCAGCCCCCCTCCCTCTAATCCTTCAGAAGGGATAATGGGAGCTCGGCGTTACAATTTGGTTAGGCGTCTGGTGCCTCGTCCCCGCGGTCATGTGTGGTGACGATGCGGTCGACGATGCCCCACTCCTTGGCGGCTTCCGCGGTCATGAAGTTGTCTCGCTCGAGCGCCGACACGACCGTGTCGTAGTCCTGACCCGTGTGCTTGACATAGATTTGGTTCAACCGGTCCTTCAGAGCCTGGGTCTCGCGGGCATGAATCATGATGTCCGTGGCCTGGCCCTGATACCCCCCGGAGGGCTGATGCACCATGATCCGGCTGTTGGGGAGGGTGAAGCGCATCTCAGGCTCCCCCGCGGCGAGGAGAAGCGCGCCCATCGACGCGGCCTGCCCGATGCACACCGTCGTGATCTTTGGCCGAACGTATTGCATCGTGTCGTAAATCGCGAGGCCCGAGGTCACCAGACCGCCGGGGCTGTTGATGTACATCGAGATCTCCTTCTTCGGGTTCTCCGCCTCCGAAAAGAGAAGCTGCGCCGTCACAATCGTCGCTGTGTAATCGTCGATCGGCCCGGTGACGAAGATGATCCGTTCCTTCAGGAGCCTCGAGAAGATGTCGTAGCGCAACGAGCCGCGCGCGTTCACCTCTTCGACGGACGGCACGTGATTGAAGCCAGTGAGGGGTTTGAGGAGGTCGTGCATCGGGGAAGGTCCCTTTCGTGATGCGCTCGTGGCGCCCGGACTAAGAGGAATATGTCTGCTTCCCCCGGTCTGCAAGGGGAGGGGCTGAAGTCACGGCACCGTGAGGGCCGCGCAAGTCTGGTGACACCCCCGCTTCTGAGGTTACCTGCGTCGGTGACCGTTTAGGGAGTCTTCACATGCGCCGCTGCCTTGCCCTCATCGCGTTCCTTTTGCCGATGCCGTTGATGGCGGGGGCTTGCGGTCGCGAGGGACCCGCCTGCGAAACGCCGCTTGGCAGCTACCGCATCGCCCTGCCCGACACGCCGAAGCCGGAGACGGGATACCCCGCGCTCTTTTTCTTTCACGGTGCCGGCGGCACCGGGGCGCGGACGCTCTCGAACACGGGCATGGTCGATCGCTTCCGGGCGCGCGGATATGCCGTGGTTGCGCCAGACGGGTTGCCGCGCCCGAACAGTCGGTTCGGGCCCGGATGGTCCTTTCACCCCGAGCGCGAGAAGCAACGCGACGAGCGTGCCTTCACGGCCGAAGTGATCGCGGATGCGGCGCGAGAGCATGGCATCGACGCCGGTCGGATCCTGCTGTCAGGGTTTTCGATCGGGGGATCGCTGACCTGGTATCTGGCCTGCGAGGATCCGGGCCTTGCGCGCGCCTATGCCCCGGTGGGCGGTGCCTTCTGGCGCCCGCATCCGGAGATCGGCAGCTGTGCGGGCCCAATCCACCTTCTCCACACGCATGGATGGCGCGACCGTGTCGTGCCGCTCGAAGGCCGCCCGCTCGGCGGCGGTCAGATCTATCAGGGCGACGTGCACTACGGCTTTCAGATCCTGCGCGATCTCAACGGGTGCGCGGGACTGCGTGCGGATGTGTTCGACACCGACGGCACCTTCTGGCGCCGCTCATGGGAGGAGTGCGGGGCCGGAATGGCGCTTGAGTTTGCCTTGCACACGGGCGGGCACACTGTGCCGATCGGATGGTCGGACATGGCAATCGACTGGTTCGAGGCGCTGCCACAGACCGACTGAGCCAATCGCGGGCGTCAGGGGCACCCCCACCAGACCTTACGAAAAGACGACGAAGGTGCCTGCGCTGCACGCCAGACGAGGAGAGGGATCCCGAAGACCTGGAAGCGTGGTCAGACAGACCTCTAAGAACGCGTGCGGGAGCCAAATCACTCAGGCGGCCCGCACGATCGGGTCTGAGGCTAGGTCTCGGTTGCGGCGTCGGGCTCGGCGGTGGGCACGTCGTCCTCGTCCAGTGCTTTGACGGCCTCTTCGAGGGCTTCCTTGCTGACCGTGGTCTCCGTGACAGTTGCAAGCTCGACAATGTAGTCGACCACCTTGTCCTCGAAGATCGGCGCTCGGATCTGTTGTTGGGCGCCGGGGTTCTTCTGGAGAAACTCAAGGAACTCACGCTCCTGGCCGCGGTATTGGCGGGCCTGCGCGATCATGGCCTGCTGCATCTCCTGGTCGGAGACGGTCACCTGGGCCTTGCCGCCGACATCGGCGAGCAAGAGGCCAAGACGAACGCGGCGCTCGGCGAGGCTGATGTGCTCCGCCTCCGGCACGATGTCAGGTTTTTCACCTTCCTTTGGCTCCGGATTGGCCTCGCGCCAAAGCTGACGCGCAATCTGGTTGGCCTCAACTTCGACCAGTGTGGGCGGCAGCTCGAAGGACACCTTTTCGTCGAGCGCATCCATCAGCTTGCGTTTCATCACCATCCGCGCCGCGCCTGCATACTCTTTGCCGAGTTGCTCGCGGATCTGACTGTTCAGCGTCTCCAGGTCATCGACGCCGAACTTCTTGGCCAGTTCGTCATCGATCGGCGCAGGCTCTGGCGCCTTCACCTCCTTAACGGTGACGGCAAAGACCGCCTCTTTGCCGGCGAGGTGCGTCGCCTGATACTCCTCTGGGAACGTGACCGTCACCTCGCGGCTCTCGCCGGATTTCGCGCCGACAAGCTGCTCTTCGAAGCCCGGAATGAACCCACCCGACCCGAGGAGGAGCGGATACGCCTCAGCGGCGCCTCCCTCAAAGAGCTCGCCATCGACGCGGCCCTCGAAGTCGATCACGACCTGATCGCCGTCCGCGGCCTCCGCATCCTCGGCTTTTGCGACGAAGTGATTCGCCGACCGCGAGAGGTTGTCGAGCGCCTCTCCCACAGCGTCCTCGTCGATCTCGACGACCAGGCGCTCGAGCTCCAGCGCCTTGAACTCCACCTCGGGCACGTCCGGCAGCGCCTCATAGGAGAGTTGCACCTCCACGTCTTGGCCTTCTTGCCAGTCCTCGTTTGTCATTTTGACATCGGGTTGCTGGGCCGGCCGGTCCTTTGTGTCCTCAAAGTGCCGGCGCATCGCATCGTCGATGGATTCCTGCATGGCTTCGCCGAGCACCGACTTGCCAAACATCTTTTTCATCAACGCAACCGGCGCCTTCCCCTTCCGAAAGCCCTTCATCTGGAAGTCTTTGCGGGCCTCTTCCAGCTTGGCATTGACCTTCGCATCAAGATCGGAAGCCGGAAGCGTGATCTGATAGCTTCGTTTCAGGCCGTCCCGGAGGGTTTCGGTCACCTGCATGTGTCGTCCTTCGTCGTTTTTGGTGCGGGTGGAGGGACTTGAACCCCCACGCCTTGCGGCACCAGAACCTAAATCTGGCGTGTCTGCCAATTCCACCACACCCGCCGGGTGGCCGCTTGCGGCGTCCGCGCCTCTCTAACAAAGCGCCTTGGGGGGTGCGAGCGAAAAATTCCGCGCCGGGGCTTGACCCGGAGAGACGCGCCGCAGACCCTGCGCTCGGTTTGATAAGCGTTTGGATGCGGTATGCGTTGGTTGGTCATTGTCCCCTTTCTGATGGCAGGACTGCTGGCGCATGCGGAGAGCGAGGCGCCAAACAGCGTAGATCCCGCCCTCAACGCTGCAATCGATGCCGCGCGCGAGACCCTTCCCCTGTTTCTGGCAAACAGTGTCACCGGCGAGGGGGCACTCAAGGTTGCCCTCCCTCTCGGGTCCAATGGCGGGTATGAGCATCTTTGGGTCGCGCCTTTCCGGGAGCGGATCGACGGCACTTTCGAAGGCGTTCTCACCGCCGATCCGAGCCACATCGACACGCTCGAGAAGGGGACCCTCGTCATCTTTTCGCGCGAGGACGTGACGGACTGGTCGGCGGTGATCGGTGGCCGGGGATATGGCTACTTTTCGCTTCGGGCAATCCTGCACCGGGTGGATCCGGCCAAGGCAAGGGTGCTCTCCCTCTTTCTGGCAGACACCCCCCTGCCCCCTGAGTGGCGCTCGAACTAGACGCCGAGGTCGCGAAACACTCCCGGCAGGGCCTCCGGCAAATCTTCGGCGATCAACCCGGGCCCAAAGCGCCTCGCGCATGCCACATGCAGCCACGCACCGGCTTGCGCGGCGTGCATCGGCTCAAAGCCGCGCGCAAGCAGGCCCGTGATGAACCCCGCCAGAACATCGCCGGAGCCGGCGGTCGCCAGCCAGGGCGCCGCGCGGCCGTGGCTGGCTGCGTTGACCGCAGCCGCCCCGCCTGGATCAGCGATGACCGTGTCGGCCCCCTTGAAGAGAACCGTGCATCCGGCCCGCGCTGCGGCCCCCCGCGCCGCATCGATCTTGGAATAGGCGGGGCCCGTCACTGCGGGCGCGCGCAACCGCTCACCGATATCGGGGAAGAGGCGCCGAAACTCACCCTCGTGGGGTGTCAAAACAACGCCCGCGTGCAGCGCATCGAAGAGGGCATCCGGCGCAGTGTCGAAGAGAGTGAGAGCATCGGCGTCGAGGACCATGGACCGCCCCGTCCGAAGGGCCTCGATCACCATGTCCCGGGTCCGATCGCTCCGCCCCATGCCAGGCCCGAGGCAGAGCGCATTGATCCGGTCGTCGCTCAGCATATCCGCCAACTCTGCCACATCCTTCAGGGACCGGAGCATGATCGCATCGAGCCGGGCCGCATTCTCGATCAGCGCCGCCGGTGGGCAGCCGATCGTCACCAACCCGGCCCCAACCCGCAGCGCACCGCGCGCGGCAAGGCGCGCAGCACCGCCCTTGCCTGGCCCGCCCGAGAGGACAAGGGCATGACCGTTGTCATACTTGTGCCGGTCTGGATGCTTCCTGAGATCCTCGGCCAACGAGGAGCCCATTGCGTGGTCGAGGAGCCACGTGCGCGACGGCTCGGGGACATCGGCTGGTTCGACGCTCGGGGCGTCAGTCGAAAACAGACCAGCAATGCTGTCCATAACCCGCTGGTGCTGGGCCTGGACTGTGGCGTCGAGACCTATGTCCACGCGCTTGAGCGTTCCGCTTCTCGTGGCGCCGTCTGCGAGAACGTGACCGCATTTCAGTCGGTGAAACGCGACCGTCAGCACATCGCCTGGGTGCACGCTCGGCGCACCCAGTTCGCGGCCGCTGTCGGCGCAAATACCCGACAGCACATCGATGCACACCCAAGGCGCATAGTTAAAGCTACCCGTGGCCGCCGCTGTGATGAGCGCATCCCACACGGGT
The DNA here is from genome assembly GCA_038749815.1 of Pseudomonadota bacterium. Classification (GTDB taxonomy): domain Bacteria; phylum Pseudomonadota; class Alphaproteobacteria; order Rhodobacterales; family Rhodobacteraceae; genus Algicella. The sequence continues at coordinate 10,434 of JBCDHQ010000134.1, forward strand.
CCCACAACTCTGCGTTTGAGACCGGTGCCAAAGACGGCATCCACCACAAGGCGTGGGCGGAGGGAGCGCGCCGCCTCCGAAGTTGAAAGCGCCTCAGCGGTCAGAGGCGCGATGGGACCGAGTGTGCGCCATCGTGCGGCGTTCGTAGCGGCGTCGAGCGGCAAGCGTTCTTGGTTGCCATGCAGAAACACCTCCACATTCCAGCCCCTTGCGTGGAGCAGCCGCGCCACAACGAAGCCGTCGCCCCCGTTGTTGCCGGGTCCGCAGAGAACCACCGCGCAGTGCGCCCCATCTCCGAGCTCGGGTCGCCAGTCCAGAACGGTCTCGACCACGCCGCGGCCCGCACGCTCCATCAGCTCAAGACCCGTCACGGCGCCGCTCTCGATCGCGATCTGCTCAACCCGGCGCATCTCGGCAGCGGTCAGGAGTTCCATTTTTTCACCCCGCCCTGGGCTCGGGCACATTGCTTAATTCTTAAGCACATCCTTGGGTTTTCCAGACCTCGGGTTGACCGTCCCCGGCCCGGCGTTTGAAGTCGGCCGGCCGGGGTGATTTCACGCATTCCAACAATTTGGCCGGTCGCGCCGAGGGAGAATAGCCCATGAAAAAAATCGAGGCGATCATCAAGCCGTTCAAGCTCGATGAAGTAAAGGAAGCTCTGCAGGACATCGGCGTGCAGGGTCTCAGTGTCATCGAGGCGAAAGGCTTCGGTCGGCAGAAGGGTCACACAGAGCTCTATCGGGGCGCCGAGTATGTAGTTGATTTTCTGCCCAAGGTGAAGATCGAGGTCGTTGTGGCCGATGATCTCGCGGAGGCCGCAATCACGGCCATCGTCGAGGCCGCCAAGACGGGC
>JBCDHQ010000135.1:0-11277 GCA_038749815.1 Pseudomonadota bacterium
GCGCGACCGCTTCGACGCCCTCCTCGAGAGCGAGGTCGACGGCTACTGGGACTGGGACATCGCGCGCGACGAGATGTTTGTCAGCCCGAGCTTCGAGGCGATGCTCGGCCACGCGAGCGGCGATCTCGTCGGCAGCCACCGCCGCCTTCTCGCAGTTGTCGAGGAGGAGGATCGCCCCACGTTGGAGCGCGCGCTGGCGGACCTCGCGACATCGGAGGAGGGTCATCGGATCAACCTGGAGCTTCGCTACGAGGCGCGCTCCGGCGGCCCCAAATGGGTCCGAACGCGGGGACGCGTGGTGACGCGCGACAGCAGCGGCCGTCCGATCCGGGCCGTGGGCGCACACATGAACATCGAGGATGTCAAACAGCGTGAGGCGGACATCAGCGCACGCGCCGAAGAGATCCGCCGCTTCGCCTTTATCGCGGCCCATGACCTGGTGCAGCCGATCAATTCCATCGCCTCGAGCATGGATCTGCTCCTCGAAGGGATCGACGACCAGATCGACGCGGAGGATCAGACCCTGGTCGGGTTCATTTCAAACGCACTTGGCCGCGTCCGAACCCGGATCAACGGGATCCTTGAATACTCCCGCCTCGAAGAAGACCAGATGGACTTCGCCGATGTCGACCTGAACACCGTGATCGAGAGCTGTCTCCAGGACCTCTCGCAGCAGATCACGGAGAGCCGGGCAACCGTCACCGTCGACAGGCTGCCCCATGTCCACGGCGTTCAAAGCCTGATTGCCCGCGTAGCGCAAAACCTTCTGAGCAACGCCATCAAGTTCCGCCGCGAGGGCCGTGTCTGCCGCGTCCACGTGACCGAAGTGCCGGCGGCGCCCGGCTTCAAATCCGTGGCCGTGCGAGACAACGGCATCGGCATTGAACCCGCTTACCGCGACAAAGTGTTTGAGCTCTTCTCCCGCCTTCACTCGGAATCCGCCTATGAAGGCAGTGGCCTCGGCCTCGCCCTCTCGCACCGGCTGGTGACGATGCATGGCGGCACGATCCGGGTCGAAGACGGCACCGACGGGGGCAGCGCGTTCGTCTTCACCTTGCCGTCGGTGGCATCATGACCGTTGTGATGCTGGTCGAAGACAGCCACGAGGACCGGTATTTTGCGCGTCGGATCCTGCGCAAGCTCGACAAGAGCTGCGACGTGATCGAGTTTGAGTATGTCGATGACGCGCTCTCGCATCTGAAAACGCCCGGGCGCAAGCCGATAGACGTGATCATCGCTGACATCAACATGCCAAAGCTCACCGGCTTCGATTTCGTCGACGCTTTCGGCGACCTCTATTCCGAGCTCAAGGGTGGCGCGCGCGTGTTCCTTGCCTCCCACTCAATCAATCCCCGGGACAGGGATCGGGCCGAGGCGCATCCCGTTGTCGAGGGCTATCTCGAAAAGCCGCTCCGCCGCGAACAGCTGGCGACCATTCTCGCTCCGGACGATTAGCCCGAGGGGGTCGGCGACATGACAGTGGCGATGGCCTGCTCGAGGTCGCGGCCGGCGACGGGTTTTCTGAGCCGTGGCACTGTGTCGAGTTCGGGGGGCATGCGGACGCTTTCACCGTAGCCCGACACAAAGAAGAACGGCACCTCTGCAGCGTGAAGTTCGAGCGCGAGTGCCTCGCTGGTGCCACCCCGTCCGAGGTTGACGTCGAGGATTGCGAGGGCCGGCGTCTCGTTGGCCATGATCTCCGCCGCATCGCTGAGCGTCGCGGCGGTCTCGACATCTTGGGCGCCGATCGCCTCCAACTCTTCGACCATGCCGGCGGCGATGACGAAGTTGTCCTCGAGCAGCAGGATCATCCCATTGAGCGCCCCCTCGGGGATCGGGATGGATGCGGTCGTTTCAATCGCCTCTGACGCGGTGGTGCGCCCGGACTCCAATGGCAGGAGCACGGCATCGGGCACAAAGATCTCCGCACGCACCCCTTCGGGCCTGTATTCAAGGCGCGATGTTCCACCGAGCTCATGGGGCACAGCGCGTTCGATCAGCGCACTGCCGAACCCCGTTTCCGTGGGCAGCTCCACCGGCGGCCCGCCCTCTTCCGCCCAGTGAAATGCCAGCCCGCCCTCGACGGCGCGGATGTCCAGTGTGACGCAGCCCGCATCAACGGAGAGCGCGCCGTACTTGGCGGCGTTTGTGATCAGCTCATGGATGATCAGCGCCAAAATCGGCGCGGCCTCCGCGCGGATCAGGGCGTCCACGCCGCGGATCACCACGCGCTTGCCGTTGGAGACGAGGTAAGGCTCCGTCTCGATCTGCAGCAGACGGTGCAGGGACACCGCATCCGAAGAGGCTCCCGACCCAAGATCGTGGGCGGCAGCGAGGGCATGGATCCGGGCCTCCACCGAATCCGCATAGGCTTCGAGCGACGCGTATTGCGACCGGGCCTTGCGCGACACGGACTTGACCAAAGCCAGAATGTTGCGCACCCGATGGTTCAGCTCATCGATCATCAGCGCTTGCTGGCGGCTCATCTTTTCGACGTAGAACCGCCGCTCCGCGAGACTGAGGAGCAGCCAGAGCCGCTGCAGCGCGTTGCGATCGGCCTCCCGCCAACTCTCGCAGCGCCCGTCCACCTCCTGCAGGTAGGTGGAGAACGAGCCACGCGGGCGCAGGCGGGCCTTTCCGGACACGTGCTCGATCGTCTTCTCCGGGTTGCCGGCCCAGGCGACTGGACTTGCGATGCTGCGGCGAAAAACGATGAGGGCGCGATTGTCTGGCTGCGCGAGGACCAGCGCGCCGGCGGTCGATCCCAGGTCCTGCTCGAGCGCTGGAAACGCCTCCCTCAGGCTGTTGAAGGCCGCGAGCCCGCCCGCGGCCACCGCCTGTTTGGTCAGAGCGTCGAACACGGACTGGCCCGGAACCTCGCCGTAGCTCTCGTTTTGAGATCCGACGACAATGGCCACCCCGTCCACACCGAGTGTGCTGCAGATCACGGGGCCCGCGCTGGCGAAGTTCGATCCCTCCTCAAGCCGCTTCTGCACCTCATGTTTCAGCAGATCGATGCGCTTGGCCTGCGCAAGGCGCGAGCGCTCGGTCAGGAGCTCGAGGCGCAGCCTGAGGAACGGCAGGAACGCCCCGAGGAGCTGACGCACATGGGGCGTCGGCATGCGTGGGTTTTTGTGGTGGAGCGAGACCATCCCCCACAGCCGCCCGCCGACGACCAGCGACAACGTCATCGTCGCCGCCGTTTCCATGTTCCGCAAATACTCGACATGCGCCGCCGAGACGCCGCGCATCAACGCGAGCGTGATGTCGAGGGGCGCGCGATCGGCCCGGTCCGCGCGGAGCTTGGTCGGGACGTGATCGACATCGGCGATGATCCGGATCGGCACCTGTCGCATGATGTCGCGCGCTTGGGCCGGAATGTCCCAATGCGGAAAGCGGAGGCCAAGATAGGGCTCGATGCTCCTTTTGCGCGCTTCTGCAACCACCTCGCCGTTCCAGTGCGGATCGAAGCGGTAGATCATCACGCGGTCATATCCCGTCACTGTCCGCATCAGGCGCACGGTCATGTCAAAAAGCGCCTCCTCGGTCTCGGTCTCGTTGAGCTGCGAGACCAAATGACCAAAGTCGCGCATCACAAGATCCGATGAGAGGTCCGAGCTGCCGGGCTCGACCTCGAGCACGAACTGGTCGCCGCTTTTGGATGCGTGGATCTCCATCGGCCCGCGACCGAGATCGAAGCAGCCAACGCGCTGGCGCGCCGTGCCCACATCCTCCGCCATGCGCACATTGTTGAAGGCGTGCCAGGCCGACGCGCCGAAATGCAGGCGCGCCTGGCGTCCCAGGAGGTCCTCCGGCGCGGTCCCGATGTAGGTTTCGGAGCCGTCGCTGGCATGTGTGATCTGTTCGGTTTGAGCGTCGATGGCGATCAGAGCGCCAATCGGCTGAACTTGACCGATAATATGCACGGGCTCTTCCGAGCACGTCGCAAGGGCTTGCAGGACCTCGAGGTCCGCAGCGTCGTTGGTCATCGTTGATCTCACACGCTTAAGCTGATATGTTTGATAAAAATTACACCGATCCGTGTCAATTAGAATGTCAGTGGACGTTGTCGCCACTATCTGCGACCAAACGCAGACGGCTGGGCGCACGTAGCTTTAACAATTTCTTCGGGCGCTATCTATGAGATGCCGTGGCGCTTGAATGAGGTTGGGGCGATGCAGGTACTGATATTTGAAGACGATCTGGCCCTCCGCGCTCAACTGACAACCCTTCTCTCCTGCGAGGGCCACGATGTTGTCGGAACAGCCGATTTCGAAGACGCAAAAGACCTGATTTCGCAGGGCGACATCGATCTCTTGATCGCCGATCTGCACATCATCGGCTCCCACACCGGCCGGGCCATGCGCGGCGGCATTCAACTGATCCGTTGGCTTCGCAGCCGCAAAAAAGCAGGCGAGCGGTTCGGCCAGATCCCCGTGTTGGCGATCTCGGGCGCCAATCTGCGCGCCGGCAACCCCTATGCGCTGCCGGCGGCAAAGCTTCTCGGCGCGAATGAGCTTCTCGAGAAGCCGTTTTCGAATGAGCAGATCGCGTTTGCAGTTTCGCGCCTTGCCGAAGTTCCTTCGGCTGCGTCAGTCTCGTAAACCCTGCCCCAAAAGGCGAAAAAGCTCCTCACAGGCCAACTTAAGAAGTCTTTCAGACTGGACGCGGTATGCATGTTCCCGGTCGAAGAGGGATGTGGCCATGTGGATAGAGATCGATCCAAAAATTCAGGCGCTGGTCAAGGAAGGCAAGATTGCAGCACGGCGCACGCTGCTTCACCTTCTGGTTCTGCTCGTTCCGCCGACGCTTCTGTCGATAGGTCTCGCAACCTACATCGTTATTGTCGATCTGAAGGTGTTTGACCAAGCGAAGGCGGAAGCGGATGCCGTGGCGCTGGGGCAAAAGGCCGTCATCGTGGCAACCGAACTCCAGAAGGAGCGGGGCATGTCGGCCGGCTTCATGGGGTCGGCAGGTGCGCAGTTCGGGTCGGAACTTGCGACCCAACGGGAAGCGACAGACGCTGCACTGGCAGAGGCCTGGGTGGCGCTGCGCACCGCTCAACTGGCATCCTTGCCCGACACGGCCCGAAATGTCGTCACGGCCCGGATCGACCAGGTCGCAACCAATCTGGAGACGCTCTCGGACCGACGCGCCTCGGTCTCCGCGCTCGAGGCCGTGCCGAGCGAAACGCTCGGCTATTACACTGAGACGGTGCGCACCTTGCTGTCGCTGGCAGACCTCTCCGGGCTCCAGCTTGAACGGGCCTCAAAGTCGATCCTCGCAGAGAACTACTTTGAGCTGGTGATGGCAGGCGAGTATGGCGGGCTCGAACGGGCGACCGGATCGGCTGGGTTTGGAGGGGGTGCCTTCCCACCGGCGCTTCTGAACCGTTTCATTTCGCTTCAGGCGCGTCAGGACAGCCTCATTCAACGCTACCTCGAAACCGCGAAGGAGGCCGATCTCGCGCTCCTCCAGGCGGCTCTCGACAGCGCCGCGGGTGTCCGAATTGCGGAGCTTCGTGAGATCGCGGTGTCCGGCGCAGCCAGCGGCGAGCTTCAGGGCATCACCGGGCCGGAGTGGTTCGCCGCCTCGACGGATTTTCTGGGGGAGCTCGCCGGCGTTCGGGCGCTCCTCGCCGACAAGCTGGTGCTCGAATCGGAGGAGAACATCGCGTCGGCGCGCGTCCTCCTCTATGAGGTGCTTGGGGCGGTGGTTCTGATGCTGGCGGCCTCTGCAGCGCTTGCGCTCTGGCAAGCCAATCGGTTCATCCTGCCCCTCAACAAGCTTGCCAAAGGCCTGCAAAGGCTCGCCCGCGGCCTCTCGGATGTGTGGATCAACGGGGCCGATCGCGCGGACATCGTCGGCCTTCTCGCCCGCGCAATGACCAAGATTGCAAAGCAGGGCGCTGAGAACACCCGCATCCGCTCCGCCCTCTCTGCCTCCACCGCACAGATCATGATCCTCGACGAGGACGGAAACCTGCTCTTCGTCAATCCGGCACTCGAGAAGTCCGCGGACGAGTCGATTGAGTTCTTCATGGAGCAAATGTCGGAATTCGACCCCTCCGAGAGCCTGAGACACATGGCGACGCTCTCTTTCTCTTCGCTCTCTGAACAGGGTGAGGACATCAACGCCATCGACCGGGAGCACTTGGTCGAAGTGCGCTTCGACAACCGGGTGTTCGACGTCACCTTGGCGCCCGTGCTCGACGCCGACCGCGTGCGCATCGGCACCTCCACGGAATGGCGGGAAGTGACCGCCACGCGGCAGATTGAGACGCAGCTCACCGGGATGATGGAGGCGGTCAAGGACGGCACATTCACCCGGCGATTGGCCATCACGACTTCACAGAAGTTCCTGAAGGACATCGCCGAAGGCATGAACGAAATCTGCGGGGCCGTCGATGAGATGCTGACGGAGCTGAAATTCACGCTCCAGGCGCTCGCCGAAGGTGACTTGACCCAGCAGGTGGACGGGGCCTATCGCGGTGACCTCCGCGATCTGGCCGATGCCACCAACGTGACGATCGAGAGCCTGCGCACGCTTGTGGGCGACGTCGTTGCCAACTCAAACGAAATCCGCCGGCGCGGCAGCGACATCACGACCACCTCGGACGGCCTCGCGCGCAGCACCGAGACTGCGGCCGCCTCGCTTGAGGAAGCCGCAGCGGCGATGGAGCAGTTGTCGACCTCCGTTCGCTCGACGGCAAGCCACGCGCAGGAGGCGAAGTCGATCTCCGACAAAGCGCGCGACGGGGTTGAGCATGGCGGCAACGTTCTCACTCAGACCGTCGATGCGATGAACGCCATCAAAGCGAGCTCGGAGCGGATCACGGAAATCGTGAGTGTGATCGACGGGATTTCGTTCCAAACGAACCTCCTGGCGCTGAACGCAGCGGTCGAGGCCGCCCGCGCCGGCGAGGCCGGCAAGGGCTTTGCAGTGGTCGCGAGCGAGGTGCGTGCCCTCGCCCAGCGCTCGGCCGAAGCCGCCAACGACATCAAATCGCTGGTCGAAGAGAGCGCGGTCAACGTCACGACCGGCGTCGATCTCGTGGGTCAGACCCGCAGCGCCCTCACCGACATCAATGCGCTGGTCGGCGACATGAACGGGCGGATGGACGAGATCACATCGGCCAATGCCGAACAGTCAACGGGCGTGTCCGAGATCTCTCAGACAATCAGTGAGCTCGACAAACTGGTCCAGGACACCGCAACGGCCGCGCAGCAAAACGCATCGAACGCCAACTCACTCGCCGCCGATGCCATGCAGCTCGAAACTCAGGTCGGTCGCTTCAAGACCACCGGCGCGGACGCAGACCGGCCGGCCGCGTGAGGCGAGGCACCCGAGCGGGTCATGCCCGCTCGGGCCGTGGGCGCTATGCCGCCAGATCGAAGCGGTCCGCGTGCATGACCTTCGCCCACACAGCCGCAAAGTCGCGTGCGAACTTCCGGGCGTTGTCGTCCTGGGCGTAGACCTCCGCATAGCCGCGCAGGATCGAGTTCGAGCCGAAGACGAGATCGGCACTTGTCGCCGTCCACTTGACAGTGCCAGTCGCGCGATCGCGGATCTCAAACGTCCCGTCATCCTCCACGGGATGCCAGCTGTAGGACATATCCGTCAGATTGACGAAGAAGTCGTTGGTCAGCTGCCCCTCCCGATCGGTGAAGACACCGTGCTGCGACCCGCCGTAGTTGACGCCGAGAACCCGCATGCCGCCCAGCAGAACGGTCATCTCCGCACCGGTCAGCCCGAGAAGCTGCGCTCGGTCGAGCATCATCTCCTCAGCGGTGACGGCATAGGCCTCCTTCTGCCAATTGCGGAAGGCGTCTGCCACGGGCTCGAGCACGTCGAACGAGGCTGCGTCGGTCATCTCCGCGCTCGCATCCCCACGGCCCGGCGCGAAGGGCACCTCGACTGGGTGCCCCGCGGCCGCACTCGCCTGCTCCACCCCGACATTGCCGGCAAGCACGATCACATCGGCGACCGAGGCGCCTGCGTCGGCCGCAATCGGTTCGAGCACAGCCAGAACCTTCGACAGCCGCGCGGGCTCATTGCCGAGCCAGTCCTTTTGCGGTGCCAACCGGATCCGAGCGCCGTTCGCACCACCCCGCTTGTCCGAGCCCCGGAACGTCCGTGCGCTGTCCCAAGCCGTGGCGATCATCTCAGCGGCGGTCAGCCCGCCCGCCGCAATTTTCGCCTTCACTGCCGCAACGTCATAGCCCGTCGGGCCCGCAGCGATCGGATCTTGCCAGATGAGGTCTTCGTCCGGCACGTCGGGGCCGATGTAGTTCACCTTTGGACCCATGTCGCGGTGGGTCAGCTTGAACCAGGCCCGCGCGAACGCATCCTCGAAGAACGCCTGATCCGCCATGAACTTGCGGCAGATCTCGGCATAGACCGGGTCCATTTTCATGGCCATGTCGGCATCCGTCATCATTGGCGTCAGCCGCTTGGTGCGATCCGACGGATCGACCGGCATCATGTCCTCGGGCATGTCGATCGGCGCCCACTGATTGGCCCCGGCCGGCGATTTCGACAAGCGCCACTCATAGTTGAAGAGGTAGTCGAAATAGCCCATGTCCCACTTGGTCGGCTCTTTCGTCCAGGCCCCCTCGATGCCCGAGGTGAAGGCATTGGCGGCCCGACCGCTGTGGCCGGGGTTGGCCCACCCAAAGCCCTGCGCCTCGATGCCCGCGGCCTCCGGCTCGACACCGATTTGGTCATGGGCGCCACCACCATGAGCCTTGCCGACTGTGTGACCGCCGCAGGTGAGCGCGGCAGTCTCGACATCGTCCATCGCCATCCGCGCAAAGGTTTCGCGCACATGCGCGGCCGTGCGGAGCGGGTCGGGGACACCGTTCACCCCTTCGGGATTGACGTAGATGAGGCCCATATGCGTCGCGCCGAGCGGGTTCTCGAGGGTCGATGCGCTCGAGAGATCGCCGTAGCGGTTCTCCGACGGCGCCAACCACTCGCTCTCCGAGCCCCAGTAGATGTCCTTTTCCGGCCCCCAAATGTCGGCGCGGCCGTAGCCGAAGCCGAAGGTTTTTAACCCCATCGACTCGTAAGCGATGTTGCCGGCCAGGATGATCAGATCCGCCCAGCTCAGCGCATTGCCGTACTTCTTCTTGATCGGCCAGAGGAGCCGGCGGGCTTTGTCGAGGCTCGCATTGTCCGGCCAGGAGTTGAGCGGCGCGAAGCGGATGTTGCCCGAGCCGGCCCCACCGCGCCCGTCTTGCATCCGGTAGGACCCGGCGGAGTGCCAGGCCAACCGGATCATCAGCCCGCCATAATGGCCCCAGTCCGCCGGCCACCAGTCCTGGCTGTCGGTCATCAACGCGCGCAGATCCGTCTTGACGCCCTCGAAATCGAGCGCCTTGACCGCCTCTCGGTAGCTGAACGTCTGATCCATCGGATCGGTCCGCGCCCCGTGCTGGTGCAGGATGTCCAGGTTGAGAGCGTTCGGCCACCATTTGGTCACCGGCTGATCCAGCGAAGTGTTGCCGCCGTGGTTCACGGGGCAGCTGCCTAGGGCGTGTACGTTGTTTCCGTCCATGGGGTTCTCCGTTCCGTGCAAGGGCCGAAACGCCGGCGCTGCCCTTCGGATTTATCGGCGGAGAGCGATTATTCCCAATTGAATCTTCTTACCCTTCCAATAAGTTTTGCAAATGATTGGGCTGACGTTGAAGCACCTCCGCTACATTGACGCGCTGGCCCGGCACGGGCATTTCGGGCGCGCCGCGGAGGCCTGCGCGATCACGCAACCGGCCCTCTCGCTCCAGATCAAGGAGCTCGAGACCATGCTCGGGGCGCCCTTGGTGGAGCGGGCGGCGCGGCAGATTCGACTGACGAGCTTTGGTCAGGAGTTCGTCGCGCGGGCGCGCAGCATCCTCCTCGAGGTTGACGAATTGGGCGATCTGGTCCGGGCGGCGAAAGGGCCGCTTGTGGGACGGCTCCGCCTCGGCGTGATCCCGACGGTGGCCCCATATCTGCTGCCCGAGATCGCGCGGGCGCTCACGGCGCACCGCGCGGGGCTGGACCTCCACCCCCGAGAGACGGTGACCCAGTCGCTGATCGACGACCTCCTCTCCTCGCGCCTCGATGCGGCGATCGTCGCGCTGCCGATCTCCGAGCCGACGCTCCAAGAAGTGCAGCTCTTCACCGAGGATTTTGTGCTCGTCCGCCCCGAAAGCGAGGCGAACCAGCCGGTGCCGGGCCCCGAGAGCCTCCAGAAAATGCGCCTCCTCCTCCTCGAGGAGGGTCATTGCTTCCGCGACCAGGCACTGTCCTTTTGCGAGATCAAGCCGACGGAGCCCCGCTATCTGATGGAGGGGAGCTCGCTCTCGACCCTTGTGCAGATGGTCGGCGCCGGCATGGGGGTGACGCTGATCCCGGAGATGGCGCTCAGGCTGGAGACCCGGGCGGCCCAGGTCTCCATCGCGCGGTTCGCGCCCCCCGCGCCGGCCCGAACCATCGGGATGGTGTGGCGCAAGACCAACCCGCTCGCCGACCAACTGGCCCAGATCGGCGAGATCATCCGCGACGCAACGCACCTGTCCTGATCGGCGCGACCACCTTCGTCTTTGCCGGCGGCGGGCGGGCTCAGTGTGAGCGCAGAGCCTGACCAAAGCGGCAGCCTCCAAGGCCCGTCTCGGACGTGAGATCCGCGCGCTCCAAGGCGGCGCGGACCCAAAGTCGAAGCGGGCGCTCAGCTCCTCATGTCGGCGCGGAGGCTCTCCGTTGCTGCGGCATCGAGCGCCCATCCATATCCGTCGTCGACTTCCACAAGCACCACACCGTAGTCGGACCGGGCATGATCGGCGCTGATGAAGCCGTCGAGCACATCGTCGAGGACCTTTTCCGCGGGGCGTTCCATCGGATCGCCGTACCCGCCGCCGGATGGCGAAAAGTAGCTGACGACATCTCCGACATCGGTCCGCAGACCCGAGAACTTCGAGTATTCCTGACGGGTCTCGCCGCTGTGGACGTTGTGGATCTCCATCTTGCCAACGGCACCTTCCTTGCCGCCGAAGACCCCCCAGGGGGCATCCTCATGCCGGTCGGATTCGTGGGTCATAAAGCCCGGTGTCAGATAGCGCTGAGATTTCACGACACCCGATCCGCCCCGGAACTTGCCCGCCCCGGGCGGCACGTCATCGCGGACCTCGTATCGGTCGCAGATAAGCGGCAGGTGCATGCCGAGATCTTCGAGCGGGTTGTTGCGGGTGTTGCGCATCAGCTCCTCGACCGTGTCGGGCCCGTCCGATGCCGGCC
>JBCDHQ010000136.1:0-11234 GCA_038749815.1 Pseudomonadota bacterium
GCAGGGGGCGGATCTGAACGACCTTTCCCGCCGGGTGCTGCAGATTTTTCTGAAGGTCGCGCTCCGGGATGGCTTCTTTCACGGCGACATGCACCAGGGGAACCTGAAGCTCTCGCCCGAGGGGGACATCGTCGCGCTCGATTTCGGGATCATGGGGCGGATCGATGCCTACACCCGCCGGGTCTATGCCGAGGTCCTGATCGGGTTTCTCCGTCAGGACTATCGCCGCGTTGCGGAGTGCCATTTCGAGGCCGGGTACGTGCCGGCCGACCGGGACATCGACGCGTTTGCCCAAGCGCTCCGCGCCGTCGGTGAGCCGATTTTCGGCCAGGATGCGCGTCGGATCTCAATGGCGCGCCTTCTCGCCCACCTCTTCGATGTGACGGAGCGGTTCGGGATGGAGACCCGGACCGAGCTTATCCTCCTCCAACGGACCATGGTGGTGGTCGAGGGCGTCGCACGCTCCCTCGATCCGGAGCTCAACATTTGGGAGACGTCGAAGCCGGTGGTGGAGGCCTATATCCGCGACAACCTCGGCCCGAAAGCGGTGGTGCGCGACCTCCGCAAGACTGCCGAGATCCTATCGCGCTATGGCCCCCTGCTGCCCGTCATGGCTGAGCGGGCGCTGATCGCCGCCGACAAACCCTCGTCCCGACGGCGCGTCGAGGATCGACCCTGGCCCAACTGGCTCTGGATGCTGACAGGGGCCGTGATCGGCGCAACCCTGTTTTGGGTCTTTGGGTGAGGGCGGCCGCGCGCCGGCCAATGGCGATCCAGGTGAATTTGCGGCACTCTGCGCCTGTGGGTCCGGTGCGACGCCTGTGTCGCGGGAGAGCGTATGACAGCGGTGAAGATCTGTTGCATCCAGACTTTGGACGAAGCGAGGCGTGCCTTTGCGGCCGGGGCCGGTGCGGTGGGCCTTGTGGGGGAGATGCCATCGGGGCCCGGGCCCATCCCCGACACGCGCATTGCGGAAATTGCAGCCGCCACCGACGGTCTGACGGTGCTGCTGACCGCCGAGACCCAGGCGGACCACTTGATCGACCATGTCGCGCGCGCGGGCACGCCGGCCGTCCAGCTCGTTGACCGCGTGGCGCCTCGCGACATCGACGCGCTGAGGGACGCCCATCCCGAGACGGTGTTGATCCAGGCGATCCATGTCAACGGCCCGTCCGCGCGCGATTCCGCGCGGGACGTTTGGGGGCGGGTCGACATGCTCCTCCTCGATTCGGGCTCGCCCAACAAAGCCGTGAAGGAGCTCGGGGGGACCGGACGTGTGCATGACTGGCGGGTGAGCGCGGACATCGTGCGCGAGAGCCCGGTGCCCGTCTGGCTCGCTGGCGGATTGACGCCTGACAATGTGGCGGAGGCAATCCGAACGGTGCGCCCCCATGGGGTCGATGTCTGCTCGGGCCTCCGGCCGCACGGGGCCCTCGACGAGGGACTGCTCTCGCGCTTCATGGCCGAAGTGGCGCGTGCATGAGCCCGGATTTGACGCTCGAGGCTGGGGTCGACGGACCGGTTTGCGGCATCGATGAGGCCGGTCGCGGGCCCTGGGCCGGGCCCGTGATCGCCGCGGCCGTGATTCTCGACCAAAGGGCCCTGCCGGAGGGGGCAAACGATTCGAAGCTTCTCTCGCCGAAGCGCCGCGCGGCCCTCTTCGACGTGATCGTCGCCGAGGCTGAAGTGGGCATCGGCCGGGCCGAGGTCGCGGAGATCGACGAGATCGGTGTCGGGCGTGCAACCGATCGCGCGATGTGCCGCGCGCTTGACGCCCTGCCGCGGCGCCCGGGCCACGCGCTTGTCGACGGGATCCGCGTGCCGCTCGCGCTCGGCTGCCCGGCGAGCGGGTATGTGAAGGGCGACCGCCGCAGCCTCTCGATCGCGGCGGCCTCCATCATCGCGAAGGTCACACGCGACCGCGAAATGGTGGCGCTTGCGCAACAGTATCCGGGCTATGGCTGGGAAACCAACATGGGATACGGGGTCCCGGCGCACATCCGAGCGCTCGACAGGCTCGGCGTGACCCCACATCATCGTCGCTCCTTCCGGCCAATCCACAACATATTGTATCAAGAAAACTCTCTAAGCCCTTGATTCAGAATATATTTGACGCCGATTCGCCGATTTGGGAGGTTTGCGGCGCGATCTGAGGACCCCCGCCTATGACAGACATGACCCTGCCGCTCGACACCCTGATCCAGGGCGACTGTCTCGAGGTGATGGCGGCCCTCCCCGAAGCGTCCGTCGATCTCGTCTTCGCCGATCCCCCCTACAATCTGCAGCTCAAAGGCGAATTGCATCGCCCTGACGCGAGCCGCGTCGACGCGGTCGAGGACGGTTGGGACCGGTTTGAGAGTTTTTCGGCCTATGACGACTTCACCCGCGCCTGGCTCGCCGCTGCGCGGCGCCTCCTGAAGCCCGACGGCGCGCTCTGGGTGATCGGAAGCTATCACAACATCTACAGGGTGGGCGCGTGCCTCCAGGATGCGGGGTTCTGGATCCTGAACGACATCGTCTGGCGCAAGACAAACCCGATGCCGAACTTTCGGGGGAAGCGGCTGACCAACGCGCATGAGACGCTGATTTGGGCCGCGCGGGACGAGGGCTCGAAGCCGCGGTTCAACTACGAAGCGCTGAAGGCGCTGAACGACGGCGTTCAGATGCGCTCGGACTGGCTGTTGCCGATTTGCACCGGAACGGAGCGATTGAAGGATGCCGACGGGCAGAAGGCACACTCCACCCAGAAGCCCGAGGCGCTCCTCCACCGTGTTCTCGTGGCCTCCAGTGCCCCGGGGGACATCGTGCTCGACCCGTTTTTCGGCTCGGGCACCACGGGGGCGGTCGCGAAACGGCTCGGCCGGCGCTGGGTCGGGATTGAGCGGGAACGGGCCTATGTCGAGCTTGCACGGGGCCGGATCAGCCGGGTGCGCAGCGTCGACACGGCCGCGCAGGGCCATACGCCGTCGCGCCGGGCAGAGCCGCGGGTGCCCTTCGGCCAGCTCGTCGAGCGCGGTCTCCTGGCGCCGGGCGATGTCCTTCATTCGCTCAACGGGCGGCGCCAGGCAAAGATCCGGGCCGACGGCACCCTGATCGCAGACGCCACCAAGGGGTCGATCCATCAGGTCGCAGCCGAGCTGGAGGGCTTGCCCTCCTGCAACGGCTGGACCTATTGGTCTTTTGTGCGCGATGGTGAGAGGATCCCGATCGATGTGTTGCGTCAGCAGATCAGGGCGGAGCTCACCGCGTGAGCGCTGTCGCAAAAACGAAGTATGAGCGCCTTAGGCAGAGCGAAAGGCGTGGAACTCTGACGTGGACGAGACAGAACACCACCGGACACTCTTTCTGTCGGACATTCACCTCGGCACACGGGGGTGTCAGGCGCATTTGCTGACGGCCTTTTTGGAGCGCCATTCAGCGGATCACATTTTCCTTGTGGGCGATATCTTTGACGGTTGGCGCCTCCGCCGCGGATGGCACTGGCCCCAGTCGCACAACGATGTGGTGGAGGCGCTTCTGGCCCGCGCCCATGGCGGAACGAAGATCACCTATGTGCCAGGCAACCATGACGAGGTGATGCGCCGCTATCTCGGTACTCATTTCGGCGGCATCGAGGTGAAAGAGCGCGACGTCCACGTGACGGCGAACGACAAACGGATGCTGGTCACCCATGGCGACCAGTTCGATGTTGTGGTGCTCAATGCAAAGTGGCTCGCCCACATTGGTGACAGGGCCTACAACATCGCGCTTTGGCTCAACATTTGGGTCAATCGGGTCCGCTGGCTCTGGGGCGGCCAGTTCTGGTCGCTGTCGAACTGGGCCAAGCAACGGGTCAAAGGGGCGGTGAACTTCATCGGCGACTATGAGCAGGTGCTCTCCGACGAGGCGGAGCGGGGCGGCTTCGACGGGATCATCTGCGGCCACATCCACTTCCCCAAGATCGCGGAGGTGGGCGGCATGCTCTACGTCAACACCGGCGACTGGGTGGAGAGCTGCACGGCCGTGGTGGAGGAGGAGGACGGCACGCTCCGCCTGATCCGCTGGGCCGAGACGACCGGGACAGAGCGTCGCCGCCGTCGCGAGACCGAGGACCGGATGCCCGAAGGGACGGTGGCAGAACGGGCGGCGGAGGCCTGAGAGCGCACCCTCAGCCCGCGTCGTCGCGACACCGCATGCCAAGTCTATAGGCTTTGCGCATCACCGTTGGCAGCGAGGCTGCCGGCGCGGCTTCCGAACTGAAGAACCGTCCCCGCGCCGGCACGGTCCCAGCGGGGACATCCGCATGCGCCAAATCGAGCACCAGGTGGAAGTGGGTGAAGGTGTGGCGCACAGCGCCAGGCTCCGAGGTCCAGGCCGCCTCGCAGGGCGGGGCCGGTTGCGGTGTGCCCTCGACCCACTCTGTCGACGGCAATCCGCGCATCCCGCCCAAGAGGCCCTTTGGCGGTCGGTCCTCGAGGAGGACCGAACCATCCGGGCGGCGGGCAAAGTAGGCGATGCCGCGTCGCGTGGGTTTTGCCTTTTTCGGGGCCTTTCGTGGCAATGTCTCGGCGAGCCCCAGGCGCTGCCCTGCGCAGCCGGGCCGCCAGGGGCAGATGCCGCAGGCGGGCGAGCGGGGCGTGCAGATCGTCGCGCCGAGGTCCATGACGGCCTGCGCATGATCGCCCGGCCGCGCCTCCGGCGTCAGCCGGGCGGCATGCGCGCGGAGGGTCTCTTTGGCGCCTGGGAGCGGCGCCTCGACCGCAAAAAGCCGCGCCATCACGCGCTCGACATTGCCGTCGAGAACAGTCGCCTGTCGGCCGAAGGCAATCGCCGCGATGGCTGCCGCCGTGTAGGGCCCGATCCCCGGCAAAGCCTGGAGCGCGTCCTCCGTCCCCGGAAAGCGCCCACCGGCAGCGGAGACCGCACGCGCGCATTTGAGGAGGTTGCGCGCGCGGGCATAATAGCCGAGCCCAGCCCAGGCGGCCATCACCTCGGCATCCTCGGCCGCAGCCAAGGCATCGACGTCCGGCCAGCGCTCAGTGAACGCCAGGTAATAGCCCTTGGCCGCCGCCACAGTCGTCTGCTGGAGCATCACTTCAGAGAGCCAGACACGGTAGGGATCCGCGCGGACGCCCTCCTTGGAGGCCTCCGGCGGCACCCGCCAGGGCAGCCTCCGTGCGTGTCGGTCGTACCACTCCATCAGAACGCGCGGGTCTGGATCACGCACCTGTCAACCCTCCCCCGCGCCTTGGGGCTGGCCCCAGCCCGTCTGCTTTGACATCCTTCCTGGCATAGGCGAGCGCATGGCCGCTGGCCAGTCTCTGGTGCGAGGACGCTGATGGCAGAGGGACGCACACAGCGCGGGCGGCGCGGGTTTCGTCAGACGGCGAGCCTTGTGACCGGCCAGATCCGGACGGTGTCCGAGCGGCGCGGCTTTGTCGAGGCGCGTCTCTTGACCGACTGGGCGGCGATCGTGGGGCCGGCGCTGGCATCTGTCGCGACACCTGTCAGGGTCAGCTATGCCAAAGGCGGCTTCGGCGCGACGTTGGTTCTTCGATGCGAGGGCGCGCGCGCGCCCGAGCTCAGCCTTGCGCGGGAGACGATCCGCGCGCAGGTCAATGCGTGCTATGGCTACAACGCCATTCAGCGGGTGCAGATCACTCAGACCGGGGGGGGCGACAACGCTGCGCCTGGATTTGCAGAACCGAAGACCCCATTTCAGCCGAAGCCGGCGGCCGTCACCGAGGCGGCCCGCAAGACCGCGGCCCCCGTTGCCGATGACGGTCTGCGGGGGGCACTGGAACGGCTGGGGGAAACCATTCTGTCCGGGGCTCCGGGCGACCAGACACGGAAGGATTGACATGACCAAACTGACCCGTCGCACAACGCTCGCCTCTGGCCTTGCTGCCGGCCTGACGCTCGGGGCGCTCCCCGCCCATGCGCGCGAAGTCCTCGAGATGTCGAAGGGCGACCCCGATGCGCCTGTGACGGTGATCGAGTACGCCTCGTTCACCTGCCCCCATTGCGCCAGCTTCCACGAACAGGTCTACCCCGACATCCGTGCGAACTTTATCGACACGGGCAAAGTCCGGTTCGTCATGCGCGAGGTCTATTTCGACCGCTACGGCCTCTGGGCCGGCATGCTGGCGCGCTGCGGCGGCGAGATGCGGTATTTCGGCATTGTCGATCTGATCTTCCAAAGGCAGGCGGAGTGGACCCGGGCGGGCGACGACCGTGCCGTGATCGGGGCGCTCTACGGCCTCGGGCGGCAGGCCGGCCTGACGGACGAGGAGATGGAGGGTTGCCTCCAGGACCAGGAGTTTGCCGAGGCGCTGGTCGCTGAGTACCAGAAGAACTCAGAAGCGGACAACGTCCGCGGCACGCCGTCCTTTAAGATCAACGGCGAGATGTACTCCAACATGGGCTACGCCGAGTTCGCGCGTCTTCTGACGAACGAGATCGAGAGCTAGAGTGTGCTGAGCGCGTGGTCGAGGGGCGACCAGTCGGCCGCCTCGAGGCGCACCGGCAGGGTCAGCACCTCCGCCCTGAGATCTGCGGGCCACCGGACTGCGTCTTTTTCCGTGGTGACCGCCCGTGCCCCTTTCGCAGCCGCGTCGCGCAGGAGGCGGAGTGCCAGGGGGCGAGCATAGGGGGCGTGATCGTCGAAACTGCGCGTCGCGACGATCTCGGCCCCGAGCGCCTTGAGCGTGTCGAAGAACTTTGCGGGGCGCCCGATGCCGGCGAAGGCCAGGACCCGAAGCCCTCTCCAGGGCATACCTGTGGCGAGGGGTTTTAAGTCGGCGGAGAGGCTCGGCAGGGCGCTCAGCTCCGGGTATCTGGCGTGAAGCCGCTTTTTTGCAGGTTCACTGCCCAGAATGATCGTGAAGTCTGCGCGATTGAGGCCTGAGGCGACCGGCTCCCTCAAAGGGCCCGCCGGTATGACCCTCCCATTGCCAAAGCCCGCATCGGCGTCGACAACCACAATCGACAGTGTCTTCGCCACATCCGGGTTCTGATGCCCGTCATCCATCACGATGAGACCGGCGCCCGCATCCTCTGCCGCTCTGGCGCCCTCGGCGCGGGCACGCGCGACCCAGGCCGGGGCGAAGGCCGAGAGAAGGAGCGGCTCGTCCCCGACATCGGCGGCAGAGTGGCGTGCCGGATCGACTTGCGTCGGGCCGGGCAGGCGGCCTCCGTACCCGCGGCTCAGCGCATGCGGCGTGCGGCTGCGGAGCCGCTCCAAGAGAGCGATCACGACAGGGGTCTTGCCCGTGCCGCCGGCCGTCAGATTGCCGACGCAGATCACAGGGATGCCCGGTCGGACCAGGGGCGGGCGCGCGACGCGGGCCGCGGTCCGCGCCGCCCATATGCGGGCGGGCGGCGCGAGCAGCCAGGCAGAGAGGCCAGGTGGTCGGTGCCAAAAGGCCGGCGGTGGCATCAGGCCGCGCGCTCGAGGCTTTCGAGCAGCATGTCACAGACCCGCGTTGCGACATCCGCGCCCTCGGACGTGACGCTCCAGGCTGCTGCGGCAAGCGCGGCAGCGCGGTCGGGCGCCAGCGCGTCGACCACCGCCGGGCCGAGCGCGTCGGGCTCCGAGATCGCCACCGCGCCGCCCGCCCGCTGAAACCGGTCATAGGCATGCGAGAAATTCGCAACATAGGGCCCGTGGAGCAGCGCCGAGCCGAGAAGCGTCGGCTCAAACGGGTTGTGCCCGCCGATCCGAACCAACGACCCGCCGACAAAACTGACCGGCGCCAGCCGGTACCAGAGCCCGAGCTCGCCGATCGTGTCGGCGAGATAGATGTCCGTCGCGCGGTCGATCGCCTCCCCCTTGGAGCGTTGGACGACCCGCCATCCCTCTTCCCGAAGGTTGGCAGCGATCTCGTCGCCGCGCTCAGGGTGGCGTGGCACGAGGATCAGGATCAAGTGGTGGAAAATCCGCCGCGCATAGCGGTGGGCCGCCGTCACCGCATCTTCCTCGCCCGGATGGGTCGAGGCGGCACACCAAACCGGCTGCCCGGCGAAGCGCTGGGTCAGCTCCTTCAGCTGCACCTCGTCGACGGGGAGGGGGGTCGCGCTTTCCTTGAGCGATCCGGTGACCTCGATTCGCGTCCGCGGCACGCCGAGCTTCACCAGCCGCTCTGCGATCACGCGATCCTGCGCCAGGATCCGAGTGAAGCGTCCGAAGAGGGATTGCGCATAGCGCCTCACCATCCTGAGACGCGACGCCGTCTTGGCAGAGATCCGCGCATTGACGAGGTACATCGGGCAGCCGCGCCGATGCGTGTGGTGGATGAGCGCCGGCCAGATCTCGCTCTCGGTCCAGACTGCGGTGTCGGGGCGCCAATGGTTGAGAAAGCGGCGGACGGCGGGTGCCGCGTCCACCGGCACGTATTGATGGATCGCCCTCGGCGGCAGACGCGAGGTGAGAATGGCAGCGGAGGTCACCGTCCCGGTGGTCACCAGAACGTTCAATCCCTCCCGCTCTTTGAGAAGAAGCCCGACGAGATCGATGATCGAGAGCGCTTCGCCGATGCTTGCTGCATGAAACCAGATGAGCGGTCCGTCGGGGCGGAGCTCATCGGTGCGGGCCAGACGCTCGCGCCAGCGCTCAGGGTCTTCCTTGCCCCGCAACAGGCGGCGTCGGACCATCTCGCGCGCGATGGGCATCGCAATCTCGGCGAGGCCGAGATAGGCCAGAACGGTCACCGACCGGGTCATGCGGACCGGCTCAGCCGAGCTCTTCGGTCGGGCTTGCTTCGCGTTCTTCATCACGGAGGCGGTGCAAATGGGCGATGAAGTAGCGCACATGTGCGTTGTCCACGGTGCGCTGCGCGGCCGCTTTCCACGCATCGTATGCGGTGGCGTAACTCGGGTAGATCCCGACGATGTCGATCTCGTCGACAGCGACGAACGCACTTTTTTGAGGGTCGACGAGTTCGCCGCCGAAGACGAGGTGTAGCCGTTGCATCCTGATCACCCTCTGCGTGACGGTCGGCCGGACCGTAGCCGATGGCGCGTCTCGGTCAAGCGTCAGTCGCGAACGGCACGGATCAGCTTGCGCTCCAGCACGCGCAGCACAGACGGCAATTCGTTGCCGCGCTTCATCACCCAGCCGTCCATCGCAACGACCGAATACTGACCCTGCCGGAGCGCGAGTTTCGGGCGCTTTTCGATTCGGTAGATCGGGTGTTCGGCCGTGTGGCGAAAGATCGAAAAGATGGCCACGTCCCGCAGCATCGAGATGGCATAGTCGCGCCAATCGCCTGAGGCCACCATCCGGCCATAGACCGGCATGATCAACGAAAGCTCGCGGCGGTGAAACGTCACAACGCTCGCGGTGTTGCGGGGAACGTTCATGCCCTGACTGTCGGCGATTGTGCGCCGGTTGGCAAGCCGGGGAATGTGTACACGAAACGACCACATTTTGGCTACAGCCGTGCCCGGATTCGCGTCGACGTTGAGTGAGTGCTCCGCTGAGCACGTCCCTGGCCTGCCGGCGATCAGCCCCCACTTAAACCGGCAGGTCAGGGGACTTTTTTCTGATAGCCTTGTCCAGCGCCCTCTCGCCGCACTAAACCCGCCTCCAACGCGAGGAGGGGACATGCGCGACTTTCAAAGACCGGGACGCTCCATTGTCATTGCCGAGAACGGGATGGCGGCAACGTCGCACCCCTTGGCCTCGAAAGTGGCGATCCAAATGCTGGAGCAGGGGGGAACGGCCGCGGATGCGGCCGTCGCCGCCGCGGTGCTGCTCGGGGTGTGCGAGCCGCATATGACGGGGATCGGGGGCGATGCCTTCGCGCTCATAAAGCCCGCGGGGGAGGAGCGGCTCGTGGGGCTCAACGGGTCGGGCGTTGCGCCGGCGGCCCTCGATGCGGCGGCGCTCCGGGCCACGGGTGACGTGATCGACCCGGCGAGTGCGGCGGCGGTCACTGTGCCGGGCGCTGTCGATGCGCTGGTCCGCCTGGCGACGGAGTGGGGGCGGCTTGGCGTTGCGACCTGCCTTGCACCTGCCATCCATTATGCCGAACAGGGGGTTCCGGTCGCGCCGCGGGTTGCGCTCGACTGGTCGGCCTCGGCCGATGCGCTCCGCGGCGCGGCGCGGCAGGACTTCCTCCTTGCCGGGGCTGCCCCGCGCGCAGGGCAGGTGTTCCGCGCGCCGAAGCAGGCGGAGGCGCTGCGCAGGATTGCAATGGACGGTCGCGCCGGCTTCTACGAGGGAGAGGTGGCCGAAGACATGGTCGCCGCCCTCCGCGCCGCGGGAGGTGTCCACACACTCGACGATTTTGCTGAGCAAGCAACGCTCGACGTGGCACCGATCGCAGGACACTACAAAGGGCAGGAGCTGGTGGAGCTGCCGCCCAACGGACAGGGAGCGGCGGCGATCCTGATGGCCGCGATCCTGGAGCGCTTCGATCTCTCAGGCCTCGACCCCTTCGGAGTGGAGCGCACGCATCTCGAGGCGGAGGCGGCCAAGCTCGCCTACGACGCGCGGGACCGGTTTGTCGCGGATCCGTCAACGGCCCTGACCGATCGCCTCCTCGCCCCCGAAACGGCCGATGCGCTGGCGGCGCTGATCGATCCGGCGCGCGCGATGGCCGCTCCGGCCGAACGCGCCGAAGCGGTCCATAAGGAAACCGTCTATCTCACCGTCGTCGACCGCAATCGGATGGCTGTCTCGCTCATCTATTCGATTTTCCACAGCTTCGGCTCCGGCCTCGGCACGGACAAGTTCGGCATCCTTCTCCACAACCGTGGCGCCGGGTTTACCCTGACGGAGGGCCATCCGAACGAGGCGGCGCCGGGCAAGCGGCCGATGCACACCATCATCCCAGCCATGCTGCGCCGCGATGGCCGGGTCGAGATGTCCTTCGGCGTGATGGGCGGCCAGTATCAGGCGGCAGGTCACGCACGGTTCCTGACGAACCTCGTCGACTACGGGATGGATCCGCAGGCAGCCATCGACGCGCCCCGTGCTTTCCCGCAAAACGGTGTGCTCTCGCTCGAGACCGGATACGGAGATGACGTTGTCGCGGGGATCGCCTCACGTGGACACAGTGTTGAGCGGGCGCCCGCCCCGATCGGAGGGGCGCAGGCGATCCGGATTGATGCGGACGGCACGCTCTGGGGTGCATCGGACCCGCGGAAGGATGGGATCGCGCTCGGGTATTGAGCGCGTGGCGCTGCAGTCACGACCTTGGCCCCACGTTTCGTTTCACCTTGTTTCTGAAGGGCTTCACGCCATAACTGAA
>JBCDHQ010000137.1:0-10943 GCA_038749815.1 Pseudomonadota bacterium
GGCGCAATCCGCCAAAGCTTCAAGACTGCCCCTGCGTCGCACACATGGGCGCTTCAGACGCGCCGCCGCCCCCAACACTCACCTCAACCACTCAGGCGGCTCGGTCGGCGCCCTCCCGGACTGCGCCGCCGCGGCACAGTCCGCGAGGGAGCCAAAGCGCACGCCTCTCCCGCTCAAACCGGGCGCGTAATGCGCGTATTTCCCGGAATTCGTCATCACCGCGCGTGCGGTTTCGGGGAAGATCGGCTCCACCATCGAGCACCAGCAGAGATCGGCATGAACCCGCACCCCGACCGACTGAAGCCGGTCCAAAAGCCCTTCTCTCGCGGCCTCTGCCCGGACATCGCGGCCCAGCGTGATGATCACACGCACCCCTGAGCCAATCCGCGCACCGGCCATCACTCCAGCAAAGGCCCGCGTTTCTTCGAGCGAAAAGTGCGGGCTGCCGAGCGCCACCAAATCGATGCACTCAGGGCCCGCGTTCAGCGCGTGCCACGCCTCGGCCAAGTCCCGCCGCGTCACCTGCACCCGCCGCGCAGCAGGGATCGGGTCGAGATCGCTCTCAGGCGTCACACCCGCCACATGCAGCATGGGAGCAGCGGAGGTTGTGCCGAACGCGGCGCACATCGCCCGCAGATCGTCGCGCCCGGGGGCTGCCGCCTCCAGTCCGCGCAGCAGCGGAACCCGGTCCGGGGCCAGCCGCCCCGCAACCCACCCAAGGAGCGGCCAAATCGCGTCGTCATGGGAGGTGGGCATATCGATGTCGATCACCACCCCTGGACGCCGCGCCGCCGCCAGGTACATCCCGCTCTCCGGCGCGCGCCCGGTCATCGCCACGAAAAGATCGAAGTAGTCCGGGTGCTTGGCCGTCCGCGCGCCGAGAACGCTGTTGGCAAAGATCACGGCGTTCGATTCAGACCAGCCGATGGCCTCCCCTCTCTGCGGGGGTGTCGGCGAGAGGTAGGGCGCACAGGTGAATGTCGGCTGGGCGCCCATCCGGAGATACGCGTCGGCCAGACGGTTGGCGGCCTCGGAAAAGGTCCGCGGCAGGTCCGGGCCGCACCGGCTTTCCCGGTCGACCGAAATGGCGTTGATCGTGGTGGGGATCGCAACTCTCGCGCCCATCTCGGCCATGGTCTCGGCAAAGATCAGGTTCGCGTCATGCGCGTAGATGCAGCCGTCGACATGGCCCCGGGTCACCTCGATCAGCCGCTCCGCCCCTTGGGCGGCCGCCATGGCCAGGATCACCCGCATCGCCAGCGCCGCCGCTTGCCCCGTCTCGCCCGCCAGAATGGCCCGATCCTCCGCGGTCAGATCCAGTGCAGTCGCATCGGTCACCTCCAGATCGACCACCAGACCCTCCGCCACCAACCGCCCCGCGTGAAGAACAGCGCTCGATCTGAGCGCCAAGGCGGCGTACTCCGCGGCCGCAAGACGCGCCACGGCGATCCTCCGGTCAAACATCTCCGCCGCAATCAGCGCCCCGAGCGTCAGGATCTCCTCCGCCTCGCGAAAGATCAGCGCCGCGGGGGCGCAGCCGTTGAGCGCCAGGTGCAGCAGCACACCGCTCCCCGAGCAGGACCCACGGCTCGTCGGCATCAGCACGATCTTCCCGGCCAAACACTGCCCGCAGAGCGGGTGATGCGCGTCGATCACAGTTCCGGTCTCCGGATCGACGCCGCCCCAGAAACTGAGACCCTCCTCGCAGACGACAAGATCGGCCGTTGCATCGGCCGGCACGATCAGACGCGAGCCGGACGCGCTCACCCCTCGTCCACGACGGGCAGATACTTGAAGGCCCATGCGTTGTAGCTGGTCTCGCCCCGATACCACACAACGTCGGAGCCCGGCGCCTCACCATGGTTCCACCGCGGGCGCAGACCCTGCCGATCGCTCTCCAGAACCAGCCGCCGCCGCTTCTGGCTCAGCCGGATGCGCTCGGACAGAGCCTCGCTGTCCCAACGCTGCAGCACCCGCGCGCGGAGCCGCGCCTCCACCGGTCCGTGCTCCGGCACCCCCGCGAGGTTCCGCTGCTCCGCCGGATCCGCCTCAACGTCGAAGAGAAGCGGCGGATCGCTGGTCGAGTGCACATACTTGTACCGCCCCTGCCGCACCATCAGGAGGGGCGCCGTCGTCGCCTCCGCCAAATACTCGGCATAGACCGGACGGTCGGGCTCCGGCGCCAACTTGGTCGACAGATCCTCTCCGTCGAGCGTCTCGACAGGCGACACCCAACCGGACCCCTCGGCCACGCCCATGAATGTCGGCAGAAGATCCACCAGCGAGGCGGGCGTCGTCGCCCGCCCGGGCCCAAAGGCCCCTCCCGCGATGATCAGCGGCACCCGGAGCGAGGGCTCGTAGAAGTGCTTCTTGAACCACATCCCCCGCTCCCCCAGCATCTCGCCGTGATCCGAGGTGAAGACGATCACCGTCCGCTCCCGCTGGCCGGTCCGCTCCAACGCCTCGAGCACCTCACCGATCTTGGCGTCGAGATAGCTGATCGAGCCGTAATACGCCCGCCGCGCCGTCGCGATGTCGGCATCCGCAAACCGCACATTCAGCATCCCGAAATCCGACAGGAGCCGGACGGAATGCGCATCATGCTCCGCCTCCGGCAGCGCGGGCACCGTCGGCAAAGGGATCTCGACCCCCTCATAGAGGTCCCAAAACCGCTTCTGGCAGAGATAGGGCTCGTGCGGATGGGTGTAGGAGACCTGCAGAAAGAACGGCCGCGCGTCCTCGGATCGTGCGATGTCGTAGAGATGCTGGACCGCGTGAAAGGTCACCAGATCGTCAAAGTCGATCTGCATCGACCGCTCGCACACCCCCGCAACCGTGACAGAGCGTGGATCGTTGGTGTCGCGCTCCCCCTCATCCCCCCAGTTCGGCACCCAGGAGAAATCCGCCGGGTAGAGATCCGGGGTCAGCCGGCGCTCAAACCCATGGTGCTGGTCTGGCCCGATGAAGTGCATCTTGCCCGACAACGCGGTCTGATACCCCGCCGCCCGCAGGTAATGCGCATAAGTCGGAACGCTCGCCGGCAGCTCCGCGGCATTGTCGTACGCCCCGATCTCGGAGCAGAGCTTGCCCGTCGCCATCGACGCCCGCGACGGCGAGCAGAGCGGAAAGTTGCAATAGGCGGTCTCAAACACCGTCCCCTCCGCCGCCAGCCGATCGAGGTTCGGCGTGTGGCAGATCGTGTCGCCGTAGCACCGCAGAAACTGCGCCGCCAATTGATCGACCTGGAGGAAGAGGATGTTGGGTTTCATCGGCCGCCCGCTCAAAAATTGTCGACAATCATACTATCCGCTGGTTACGCTCGGGCAAGGTGGAATCGGCGAGGGCGGCTCTGACACGACATGGAATGGAATTTCCTGGCCGTCCTGAACGACATGGACCTCCTGGTCCTCGGCCTCCTCAACACGCTGAAGGTCACGGGCCTCGCCCTCCTCTTCGGGATCCCGCTGGGCCTTGTTCTGGCGCTCTCGCGCCTCTCGACCCTCCGGGTGCTGTCGGGCATCGCGGGCTTCATCGTTGAGTTCTTCCGAACGACGCCGCCCCTCGTCCAGCTCTTCTGGTTCTTCTTCGCGCTGCCGATCCTCGTCGATGTCCGCATGACACCGCTGATCGCGGCGGTCGTGACCTTCTCGATCCAGTCCTCCGCCTTCTTCGCCGAGATCTTCCGCGGCGGCATCCTCTCGGTCGACAAAGGCCAATGGGAGGGGGCGAAAGCGATCGGCATGGGCTACACCCAGAGCCTCCGCCGGATCATCCTGCCGCAGGCGGTCAAACGCATGATCCCCGCTTTCATGGAGCGCTCGATCGAGCTCTTGAAGACCACCACACTCGTCTCCACCGTCGCCTATGCCGATCTCATGTTCCAGGCCAATGAGCTGGCGCAAAAGACCTTCCGGCCGCTTGAGGTCTACACGGTCGTGGCCGTCATGTACTTCGTCCTGATCTTCGTCTTCAGCCAGCTCTCGATCTGGGTCGAACACCGCCTGGCCCGCTCCGGCGAAGGGACGGTGCGCTGATGGGGCACACCTGGGACTTTGCGACGATCCTCCAGAACTGGCCCGTCCTCTGGGTCGGCATCCAGGGCACCGTCTTCATCTTCCTGATCACCGTCGTTCTCGGCCTCGGCGGCGGCCTCGTCGTCGGCGTGGCGCGCTACGCCACGTCCCCGCTGATCAGCGCCCCGGCCCGCGCCTTTGTCGAGGTCTTCCGCAACACGCCCGTCCTCGTCCAGATCATCTGGTTCTACTACGCCTTCCCGATCCTGACGGGGATCGAGACCGATCCCTTCCTCGCCGCGGTCCTCGGCATCTCGCTCAACACGATGGCCTTCTCGGCCGAGATCTACCGGGCCGGCATCCAGTCCATCGACCGCGGCCAGTGGGAGGCCGGCAAAGCCATCGGCATGAGCTACAACCAGACGCTCCGCCGCATCATCCTGCCGGTCGCGGTCAAACGCGTGCTGCCGGCGCTGACCAATCGCGGCATCGAGGTCTTCAAGATGTCCACGCTCGCCTCCGTGGTCGGGTATGTCGAGACGCTGAACCAGGCCAAGCTGATCGCGGACCTCAACTTCAACCCGATCGAAAGCTACACCGCCGTGGCGCTCATCTTCTTCGTCGTGCTCTACCCCATCGTCCAGGCGACCTACGTGCTCGAGCGCATGCTCCGAAAGGGCGACTGATGTCCGAGATCCTCCGCATCGAGAACCTGCACAAGAGCTTCGGCACCCTTGAGGTCCTGAAAGGCATCGACCTCACCGTCCAGTCGGGCGAGACCGTCGTCCTCCTCGGCTCGTCGGGCTCGGGCAAATCGACAATGCTCCGCTGCGTCAACTTCATGGAAACGCCGAGCGCCGGCAAGATCCACCTCAAGGGCGATCTTATCGGCGCTGAGCGGGGCGGACAGATGCACTACAAGGAGGCCGAACTCTGCGCGCTCCGCGCCCGGATCGGCATGGTGTTTCAGCATTTCAACCTCTTTCCCCACATGACCGTCCTCCAGAACGTGATGGAGGGCCAGGTGATCGTCCTCGGCCGCTCCAAGGACGAGGCCGAGACCAAGGCCATGGCCCAGCTCAACCGCGTGGGCCTCGCCGAGAAGGCGGCGGAATACCCCGCCCGCCTCTCCGGCGGCCAAAAGCAGCGCGTGGCCATCGCCCGCGCCCTCGCCATGGACCCCGAGGTGATGCTCTTTGACGAGGTCACCTCCGCGCTCGACCCCGAACTCGTGGGCGAAGTGCTGAAGACCATGCGCCAGCTCGCCGAAGAGGGCATGACCATGCTCTGCGTCACGCACGAGCTCGGCTTTGCCTACCACGTCGCCCATCGCGTGCTCTTCCTCAACGAGGGGACGATCCTCGAAGAAGGGGAGCCGCAGACCGTCCTCAAGGCCCCGACAACGGGGCGCATGCGCGAGTTCCTCGACGGACATTCGCTCTTCAAACTGCCCGATTGACGGCAGACACATCAGGGAAAGGACACCATCATGAGACATCTGCACCGATTGGGGGCCGCGCTCGTCGCCGGGTTGGCCCTGCTCGCCGTCGGCGCGGCCCAGGCCCAGTCGACCTGGGAAAAGATCCAAGAGACCGGCACGCTCCGCATGGGTGTGACGCAGGCGCCGCCCTGGTACTCCAAAAACCCCGCAAGCGGTGAGTGGGAGAGCGGCCTCATCGTCTCCGTCGGCAAGGCCATGGCCGAGGAATTGGAGGTCGAGCTCGAAATGGTGGAGGTCACCTGGGCCACAGCCATCGCCGCCCTTCAGGCCGACAAGATCGACATGATGTTCCTCGACGCGACGCCGAAACGCGCAATGGTCGTGGACTACCCGAAACAGCCGCTCCTCTACATCTCCCTTGCGGTCCTTGCCAGCGACGATCTCGAGGTCACGACCTGGGAGGATCTGAACAAGCCCGAAGTGACTGTCGGCGTGCCGCAGGCAACCTCGATGGACGCCTTCCTGACCCGGACCATCCCCAATGCCGACATCCAGCGCTTCCCCGACAATGGCGCGGCCATCGCCGCGTTCCAGTCGGGCCGGGTCGACGCCGTCTCGCTCTTCCATCCGCCGCTCCTCGCCGCCCGGCAGAAACTCGGCCGCGGCCAGCTCGTGATCCCGACGCCGGCCTTCTCCTCGCCCTCCTCGATCGCGGTCCGCCGCGAGGACGACAAGACGTTCCGCGACTGGGTGGACCACACGATCTTTTACTACTATGAGACCGGCCGGACGCAGCGCTGGTACGAAGAGTTCCTGGCCGAGTTCGGATTGGACCCCAAGGCCTCGCCCGTGATCCAGCGGGAGCTACTCTTCAACAACTGAGGCCCCAGGGGCGGCGGCGCCGTCGCCGCCCACCACCAAGGACGGTCCATGAGCCCCGACACCCACATCTCGACCCACGACGCCGCGGCGGACGACCGCAATGACGACATCCGGATCTACGTGAACGGAGAGATCGTGCACCGCGACGAGGCCAAGGTCTCGGTCTATGACAGCGGCTTTATGCTCGGCGACGGGATCTGGGAGGGGCTCCGCCTCTACAACGGCACCATCCCGTTCCTGGCCGAGCATCTCGACAGGCTCTACGAGGCCGCGCTCTTCATCGACCTCGACATCGGCATGAGCCGCGAGGAGCTCACGCAGGCGATCTTCGACACCCTCGCCGCGAACGACATGACCACCGATGTCCACCTCCGTCTGATGGTCACCCGCGGGCGCAAGCGAAAGCCCTTCCAGCACCCGCACCTCTCGGTCTATGGCCCGACCATCGTCATCATCGCCGAGCACTCCAAACCGGATGAGGGCGTCGTCAGGCGCGGCATCCGCCTCTTCACGGTGCCCCACCACCGGGGCCTGCCGCTGACCCAGGACGCCAAGCTCAACTCCCACTCCAAGCTCAACTGTATCATCCCCCTCACCCTCGCAGTCCGGGCCGGCGCGGACGAGGCTCTGATGCTCGACCCGTTCGGTTTCGTGAACACAACCAACGCCTGCAACTTCTTCATTGTCCGAAAGGGCGAGGTCTGGACCTCAACCGGCGACTACTGCATGAACGGCATCACCCGCCAGAAGGTGATCGACCTCTGCCGCGCCAACGCCATCCCGGTCTTCGAGAAGAACTTCTCCCTCGTTGAGACCTACAGCGCAGAGGAGGCATTCCTCACCGGCACGTTCGGCGCCCAAACGCCCGTCTTCGAGGTCGACGGCCGCCCCATCGGCGGTGGCGTCGCCGGGCCGGTGTTCCAGCGCATCCGCGCGCTCTACAAGGCCGAGATCGCCGCAGAGCTCGCATGAACAAGTCGCCCACCGAACTGACCCCCGTCGAGGACCGCACGCTCCGCGCCCAAGTGCGCCGCCAGATCCTCGACCGGGTGCTCGGCGGTCAGTTCGGGCCCGGCGCGCGCCTCATCGAGACCACCCTCTGCACGCAGCTCCAGGTCAGCCGCGCCCCCCTCCGCGAGGCGCTCCGCGAGCTCGTCGACCAAGGCATCCTCGTCAGCGAGCCCTACAAGGGCTTCCGCGTCCGCCCGGTCTCCGAGCGCGACCTGACTGAGCTCTACTCGATGCGAACAGCGCTCGAGAAGTTCGCCTTCACGCTCACCTGGCCCCGCCGCACGCCCGAGGCCCTCGCCGACCTCAGCACCCGCTACGAGGAGCTGATGTCGATCCGCCTCTCCGGCGATCAGGCCAAAGCCATCGAGCGCGAGATCGCCTTCCACGGCTGGGTCTACGAGACGAGCGCGCACCGCCTCCTTCAGGAGCATTGGGCCCGCCTCTCCTACCTGGTGCGCATCTACATGTCGCTCCACCACAATCTGCACGGCGCCCATGGCGTGTTCGGCGAGATGACGACCCGCTACCGCGACCTCGCAGAGGGCGAGAGCCTCGAGGCGATGCTCGCCCACATCGACGAACACATGGTCCAGGGCTTCGACAGCGTCGTGCGCGCCCTCGCCTGAGTTCAGCTCGCCAGCCGCCGCTCAAAGTGGCTGACCAGGCGCACCAAGGGCCAGAGCAACACCAGGTAAATCCCCGCCACCAGCACAATGGGCGAGGCGTTGTAGGTCACCGACCGCGCCAGATCCGCCTGGTGCAGCATCTCGCCCAACGACACCACCGAGGCAAGCGACGTCAACTTCACCACCTCCACCGTGTTCGACAAAAGATCCGGCAGCACGTTCCGGACCGCCTGCGGCAGCACGACATAGGCCAGAGTCTGCGGTCCGGTCAGCCCCGTCGACCGCGCCGCCTCGCTCTGCCCCGCCCCGACGGATTGGATGCCCGCGCGGAAGATCTCGCCGTAATAGGCGGAGTTGTTCAGAAAGAACGCAATCGCCACCGCCGCAAAGGGGGAAAGCCGCAGGCCGGTAAAGGGCAGTCCCGCATAGATGAAAATCAGGAGCACGAGCGGCGGGAACGCCCGAAACACATCGACGAGCGCAATCACCGTCCAGCGGAGTGGCCGCCGCCCCGAGAGGGAGCCGAGCGCTGCCAGCAGCCCGCCCGTCAACCCGAGCGGGATCACCACCGCGCAAATCAGGACCGTCATGCCGAAGCCCTGCAGGATCATCGGCCAGGCGGCCATCATGATCTCGAGGTTCAGGAACTGCTCGACAAAGCGCTCCATCAGGCGCGCCGCCACGCAAACCGCGTCTCAAGCCACCGCGACAGGATCACAAGCGGCAGAAACAGCAGCAGATAGGCCACCGCCGCCAGCATCAGCGGCGAGGCATTGCCCGAAAAGCTCTGCGCCGTCGTGGCCTGATTGAGAATATCCGGCACCCCGATCACCGTCCCGAGCGCGGTCATCTTGGTGATCGCAATCGCCCGGTTGGTCAGCGGCGGGATCGCCAGCCGGATCGCCTGGGGCAGCACAACCGAGCCGAGCGTCTGCCCGAATGTCAGACCGGTTGAGCGCGCAGCCTCCCACTGCCCCTTCGGGACCGAAGTGATGCCCGCCCAGACGATCTCCTCCGCAAACGCCGCGAGAACCAGGGTCAGAACCAGAAAGAGGACGAGGAAGGCGGACAGGAACACGCCCGCATTCGGCAGCCCGAAAAACGCAATCAGGATCAGAACGAGGGGCGGCAGCGCCCGGAACACATCCGCAAAGACCACAATCGGCGCCGTCAGCCACGGCCGGCGGAGCGCGCGGACGCACGCGAGCGCCGTGCCCACGCCAATCCCCACCACGACGATCAGCAGCGAGAGCTCAATCGTCACCCAGACGCCATGCAGGATCGAGGGCGCATACCGCGCCAGCACTTCGGCGTTGAAAAAGGTCTCGAGGAACCGCTCCCACTGGGTCATCGGGCGCCGCCGACACGCGCGAGGAAGGCGCGCGTGCGGGCCTCCTTCGGCGCGCCGAAGACGGCCTCGGGCGCGCCCTCCTCGACAATCCGACCCCGGTCCATAAAGATCACCCGGTCCGCCGCCTCGCGCGCAAACCCCATCTCGTGGCTCACGACCAGCATCGTCATGCCGGCCCGCTTCATCTCCCGCATCACCTCGAGGACATCGCCCACAAGCTCCGGATCCAGCGCCGAGGTCGGCTCGTCAAAGAGCATGACCTGCGGCTCCAGCGCCAAGGCGCGCGCAATCGCCACCCGCTGCTGCTGCCCACCCGAGAGCGTGCCGGGATAGCTCTCCGCCTTGTCCGCCAGCCCCACTCGGGCCAGCGCCGCCTCAGCCCGCGCATCCGCCTCCGCCCGCGACAGGCGCAGCACCTTCCGGAGCGCCAAGGTCACGTTCCGCCGCGCCGAGAGATGCGGGTAGAGGTTGAAGGCCTGAAACACCATCCCGATGCGCCGCCGCAGCCCGTTGAGATCCACGCCCGCCCCGGTCACCGCGTCGCCCGCCAGCCGGATCTCCCCTGCCTCAGGCTCCTCCAGCCGGTTGAGACACCGCAACAGCGTCGATTTCCCCGACCCCGACGGCCCGAGCACGAACACCAGTTCGCGCTCGGCCACGTCGAGATCGATGCCAGAGAGGACCTCCGTGCCCCCAAAGGACTTGCGAAGGCCTCGGATCGTCAGCACCGGCGTCAGCAGGAGGGCACATGCCCCTCATCGACATAGCCGGCATAGCCCGGCTCGCCGAAGCCCGCCACGGGCGTCACCGCGGCCGAGCCCTCCGGCGGCGCGATCCCGAACCATTTCTCGTGGAGCTCGGCCATCGTGCCGTCGATCTTCATGCACTCGATCACCGCTTCGACCCGGGCGCGTGTCTCCGCGTCGTCGCTCCGGAACGGCATCCCCCAGACCCGACCGGTGGAGTGCAGATAGCTCAGCTTCACATTCGGGTTCTTCGCCGCCGCAAACGCGGTGGCCGTGTTGCCCGCGACATTGGCGAAGGCCCGCCCCGAGACGACGGCCTGCACAGCGTCGGTGTTGGTCCCGTAGCTCTCCACGGTCCAACCGATCTCACCTTCGAGCTCCCGCGCCCAGCTGTCATAGACCGAGCCCTTGTTGACCGCGATCGTCTTGCCCGCAAAGCCCTCGAGGCTCGTCACCTCCTCGGCCTCGTTCAGGACCAGAAACTGGTAGTCGGTGTTCAGATACCCCTCGGAGAAGAGCATATTGCCCGCCCGCTCCTCCGTGATCGTGGTCGGCGCCACGACGAAGTCGTAAGTGCCCGCCTGCATGCCCGGCAGAATGCCCGACCACTGCGTCGCAACGATCTCCATCTCCACATCGAGCCGCTCGCCGATGATCGTGGCGAGGTCAACATTGAACCCCTCAACGCCGCCGCCGAGTTTCGGCATGGCATGCGGTGCGAACGTCCCGTCAAGCGCGACGGTGTACTTCTCGGGCTGCGCCGCGGCGGTGGCGGCAAGTGCGGCAAACGCTGCGGTCAGGACAAACGATCTCATTGGGCACCCCTGTTGACATGTCCCGCGAACCCTAGGACCCCCGCCCCCGCCGGGCCAA
>JBCDHQ010000138.1:0-10926 GCA_038749815.1 Pseudomonadota bacterium
GATGCAGCGGCGCTCTCAGGGGGCGGAGCGGTTCTGCCTTGATTTCGTGACGCGCACGCAGAGCAATCGGGCGCAATCGGCGGAGGCGGAGTTCCGGCTCCTGTTCGATGCGCTCTCGAAATCGAAGACGACGCTCTGCTTTGCGCCCCACGACGAGCCGCGGTTCAACGGTCGCTCGCCGCTGCTTGCGCGGTGGGTCTATGCGTGGGCGGCGGGGTGCGTGGTGTTTGGCACCTTGCCGCGGGGGACAGGGACGGCGGCGGAGATGGATTGGGAGGGTGCGACGGTCGAGCTTCCGGCGGAGGGTGGCGCCGCAGCGGATCTGATCGAGGCGCGGTTGGCCGATCCCGACGCGCTCCGCCGGCAGGGGCGGCTCAACGCGGAGGAGGCGCTGCGCCGCCACGACACGCGCTACCGGTTTGCCGCGCTCTTCGACGAGCTTGGGGTGCCCCATCCGCCGGCGCTCCGCGATGGCCTTGCGGCGCTTGCCGCGCGAACTGGCCAGGCGGTGAGCCTGCATGGCTGAGACCATGATCGGAATGCTGGCGATGGGCCGGATGGGGGCCGCCATCGCGGCCGAGCTCGTCAAGGCGGGGCGGTCGGTCGGCTATCTCGGCGCGGGGCGGAGTGCCGGGACACGGGCGCGGGCCGAGGCCGCAGGCGCACGGGATCTGGGGTCGATGGCGCAGCTGGTGGCGGAGGCACAGCTTCTGATCTCGATTGCGCCAAGCGCGGCCGCGGCGGAGGATCTGGCGCGCGAGGTTGCGGCGGCCGCGGCGGCGCACCGTCCGGTGGTTCTCGACGCCAATCCGCTCTCGACAGCGCGGATGGGGCGGGTGGCGGGGCATCTGTCGGCGGCAGGGCTGCAGATGATCGACGGGGCGCTGTTCGGTCTGCCGCCGGGTGGTGCGCGGCGGCCGGTGTTGCTCGTCTCGGGTGAGACGCATGGCATGATCGAGCCCTTGGATGGGATCGGGTTCGACGTGGTGTCCATCGGCGGGGAGACGGGCGATGCGTCTTTTCTGAAGCTCTTGCAGTGCGGGGCGTCGAAGGGCTCGAACATGCTTCTGGCGACGTTGGCGACAGCGGCGGCCGAGCGCGGGCTCGCCGAAGCTTTCGGGGCGCTGCTCGCCCGTGTGAACCCGGATCTGGGCGCGCGGATGGAGCGGTCGCTCCCATGGGCGCCCGCGGATGCGGATCGCTGGATCGAAGAGGCCGAGGAGGTCGGCGCGGAGCTTGCGGCGCAGGGCCAGGTGGAGGCGTTCAGCCGAGGGACGGTCGAGACGCTCCGCCGGATCGCGCGGTCCCCTTTGGGGGGTGAGACCCGGGAGCATCGGGACAGCACGCGGAGCTGGGCCGAGACCGCGGCGCGTCTCACCGAGCCACCGGTCGAGGTGCCGGGGCTGACGCTCACGCTGATGACGGATGTCTTGGAGGAGGGGCTCTGGGGCATCTCTGCGGGCGTCGATCGGATCGGGCCCGACATGGAGTTCCTCGGCAAGCATGAGCGCCAGGGCGGCATGGGGACGCGCATGTCCCAGCACGATCCGGCAATCCTCACCGCCCTGCGGCACCGCAAGGGACAGAGCGAGCTCTTCGCGCGGACCGATCCGATCAACGAGCGGAGCGAGGTCGACATCGCCGCGCTGATCGAGCACGGCGCCGAGAGTCTGATGCTGCCCTATTTCATGGGCGCGGCCGAGGTGGAGACCTTCGTCCGGATCGTCGATGGTCGGACACGCGTGACGCTCCTCGTCGAGACGGCGCCGTCGCTCTTTCGCCTGCCGGAGATCCTGCGCGTGGCGGGGGTCGACGAGATCCATTTCGGGCTGACGGATCTGATGATCTCAACGGGGATCGGCAGCCGGTACGAGGTGCTCTGCTCCGATCTCTTTGCGCGGTCCTGCGAGGCTGTGCATGCGGCGGGGCTGCCGGTGCACATTGCGGGGATTGCGGCGCTCGACGATGCGCGTTTGCCGATCTCGGCGGATCTGACGCTGGCCCGCTACGCCGAACTCGGCGCAAGCGGCTCACTCGTGACCCGGGCCATGGTGGGCTATTGCGGGGGCGAGGCGGCCTTTCAGGCACAGATCGCCGCACTCCGGGCGCGGTACACGGAGTGGGGGCGCGCAGGCGGCGTCGCGCGGGCCAAGGCGTTGCAGGAGCTCCG
This sequence comes from Pseudomonadota bacterium, assembly GCA_038749815.1. Classification (GTDB taxonomy): domain Bacteria; phylum Pseudomonadota; class Alphaproteobacteria; order Rhodobacterales; family Rhodobacteraceae; genus Algicella. The sequence continues at coordinate 2,171 of JBCDHQ010000138.1, forward strand.
CCACAAGATGGCCGCGCTCCGGGTGGCGGGCAAGACGGTGCCTTAGGCCGGATGCAATTCGGGATTGACCTCCGCCCGCCTGCCCTGTGGTCTCGGCCTCACGTGATCCTTGGAGGGCAAGATGGACGAGGCGGCGTGGTGGCGGGGGGCCGCCATCTACCAGATTTACCCACGCTCCTTCCAGGACAGCACGGGAACCGGGACGGGCGACCTCAAGGGCGTTGAGCAACGGTTGGAGCATGTTGCGGGGCTTGGCGTCGATGCGATCTGGCTGTCGCCGGTATTTCGGAGCCCGATGGCGGATATGGGCTACGACATCTCGGACTACCGGGACATCGACCCGATTTTCGGCACGCTCGCCGATTTCGACGCCGTGGTCGCGCGGGCCCATGCGCTCGGCCTCAAAGTGATGATCGATCTGGTCTTCAGTCATTCCTCCGATCAGCATCCCTGGTTCCAGGAGAGCCGCGCCGCGCGCGAGGGGCCGAAGGCGGACTGGTATGTTTGGGCCGATCCGAAACCCGATGGAAGTCCGCCGACGAACTGGCACTCCGTCTTTGGGGGGCCGGCTTGGAGCTGGAACCCGAAGCGGCAGCAATACTACATGCACAACTTTCTGCCGAGCCAGCCGGATCTGAACTTCTGGAACGCGGACGTCCAGGAGGCCGTCCTCGACTATGTTCGGTTCTGGCTCGACCGGGGCGTCGACGGGTTTCGACTGGATTCGATCAATTATTGCTTTCATGACAGGGCGTTGCGGGACAACCCACCGCTTGCCGACCGCTCGGGCATCGGGCTGACCGCGGGGACGGTCTACGGGTATCAGGCGCATCTCTACGACAAGACGCAACCCGAGATGCTGCCGTTTCTGGAGCGGGTGCGGGCGCTCCTCGACCTCTATGCCGAGCGCACGACCGTGGGCGAGGTGGGGGACGAGGCGCGGTCCTTGCAGACCATGGCGGCCTATACGGCCGGTGGCGACAAGCTCCACATGGCCTATTCCTTCGATCTCTTGGGGCCGACCTTCACGCCGGCGCACATTCGCGACTGCGTGGAGGCATTCGACGCCGCGGGGGGCGCCTGGCCCTGTTGGGCGTTCTCAAACCACGATGTCCCGCGCCATGCGTCGCGCTTTGCGCTAACCGGCGCGTCGGTGGAGCGGATCGCTGAGTTTTCGGTGGCGCTCCTGGTGTGCTTACGCGGGTCTGTCTGCCTCTATCAGGGGGAGGAGTTGGGGCTGCCGGAGGCGGAGCTTGCCTATGAGGATCTGACCGATCCGGTTGGGTTGGCCTTCTGGCCGGAGATCAAAGGGCGGGATGGATGCCGGACGCCGATGCCCTGGGCCGCGGAGGCGCCGCAGGCCGGGTTCTCCACCGCCGCGCGGACCTGGTTGCCGGTGGCGGAGGCGCATCGCGCCCTGGCGGTGGACCAGGGCGGTCCGGTTCTGGCGGCCTATCGTCGGATGCTGGCGCTCCGCCGGGAGGTGGCGGAGCTTCGAACCGGCGCGCTACGGTTCCTCGACTGGGGAGAGCAGGGACTGGTCTTTCTGCGTGAGGGGCCGGGACGGGTCGTCTGTCTCTTCAACTTTGGGGACAATCCGCTCTCCTTCACCGCGGCGGATGAGTGGACCCTGACAGAGGTCGCGGCGGAGCGTGGGACTGTCGACGGGGGCTCTATCACCCTCGGCCCGTATGGATTTTATCTCGGCCGGATCTCCTGATCGAGGCCGCGTCGCTTGCGATGCGGCGGTGCTTCGGGTTTGGTTGACCAAAAGCCAGAGGGAGATCACCGATGAAAACCCGTGCCGCGGTGGCGGTTGCCGCCGGCAAACCGCTCGAGATCCACGAGGTCACCCTCGACGGCCCCCGCGCAGGCGAGGTGCTGGTCGAGATCAAGGCGACCGGTCTCTGCCACACTGACGATTTCACGCTGTCGGGCGCAGATCCGGAGGGGATCTTTCCGGCGATCCTCGGGCATGAAGGCGCAGGGGTGGTCGTGGAGTGCGGGCCGGGCGTCACCACGCTGAGGCCGGGCGATCATGTGATCCCGCTCTACACGCCGGAATGTCGGGAGTGCGAGTACTGCCTCAACCCAAAGACCAATCTCTGTCAAAAGATCCGCTCCACCCAGGGTCAGGGCTTGATGCCGGACGGCACCAGCCGGTTCTCGGTCGGCGGGGATGCGGTGTTCCACTACATGGGGACATCGACTTTTGCGAACCACACAGTTGTGCCGGAGATTGCGCTGGCCAAAATCCGGACCGACGCGCCCTTCGACAAGGTCTGCTACATCGGCTGCGGGGTGACGACCGGGATCGGCGCGGTGATGAACACGGCGAAGGTCGAGATCGGTTCGCGTGCGGTGGTCTTCGGGCTCGGCGGCATCGGGCTCAACGTGATCCAGGGGTTGAGGCTTGCCGGCGCCGATCAAATCGTGGGTGTCGATCTCAATCCCATGAAGAAGCCGATGGCGGAGCGGTTCGGCATGACCGATTTCGTCAATCCGGCCGAGGTGGAGGGCGATCTGGTGCCCTACATCGTCAATCTGACAAAGGGCGGCGCGGATTACACCTTTGATGCGACCGGCAATGTCGAGGTGATGCGCGCGGCGCTCGAATGTGCGCACAAAGGGTGGGGCGAGAGCATCATCATCGGCGTGGCGCCGGCCGGTGCCGAAATCGCGACGCGGCCGTTCCAGCTGGTGACGGGGCGCGTCTGGCGCGGCACGGCCTTCGGCGGCGCACGCGGGCGGACCGATGTGCCGAGGATCGTCGACTGGTACATGGACGGCAAGATCGAGATCGATCCGATGATCACCCACAGTCTGGCGCTCGACGAGATCAACAAGGGCTTTGAGCTGATGCACTCAGGTGAGAGCATCCGGGCCGTCGTCTCGTTCTGACCGCTCTGCCCAGTTCGCAGGCAGAGCTGTCCGCGGTGGTGTTTCGGCGCTCAGGAGGGCGCCGGGCCATCCCGGTAATCATTTGATTTTCTGAGGATATCACCGCCAGCCGTTTGGTGATGCACGTGTGGTCTTGACGTGCAATGCATCCGAACCAATTCGCTAATGGTTAGCGGATGAGGTGCCTATGCCGGAGCCGGACGGGGCGGCGCAGGAAACGGAGCTGTCGGAGGTCGTGGGGCGTCTTCGGCATCTGATCGACGCCGGCCGGTTGCCGGAGGACGGGCGGCTGCCGCCGGAGCGGGCGCTCGCGGCTGAGTTTTGCACGGGCCGCCGGCAGGTGCGCCGCGCCCTCGACCACCTCGAAGCGGAAGGGCTGATCTGGCGGCACCAGGGCAAGGGCACGTTTGCCGGACAGCCCCCCGACCCGACCACCAAGATGGCTGCCAAGATCGTTGCGGAGGTCGATCCGCTCGGCGTGATGGAGGCGCGGCTCTGCCTCGAGCCCTCGATCGCCGCGCTCTGCGCAGAGCGGGCTCAGGCCGAGGATGTCGCGCGCCTCCGCGCGCTGGCGGCGCGGATCAAGCTGCCGGCCGATGCGGAGACGGCGGAGCTTTGGGATGGGGCGCTCCACCGCACGATTGCGCGGGTGGCCGGGAACCGGATCCTCTTGACGGCCTTCGGGCTGGTCGATGAGGTCCGCCATCATCCGGGCTGGCAGGCGCCCCGCGCGCGGGCGCGGACGGCCGACAGCGCGCGGATCTCCGACAGGCAGCACGCGGCCATCATCGACGCGATTGCCGCCCACGATCCCGTGGGCGCAGCGGCGGCGATGCGGCTGCATCTTGAGACACTGGCCGCCGGCCTCGCGCAGTCCCTCGAGGATCAGGGATGACGGCTGTCAGAACAACCACAACAGAGAGGAGTTGGCACATGAGAACGACCATTCTGGGCACGGCAGCGCTGGTTGCGCTGACCGCGTCGATGGCGCCGGCCGCGGATTTCCGCATCGGATTGCAGGAAGACCCGGACATTCTGGATCCCGACCAGTCGCGGACCTTTGTGGGGCGGATTGTCTACGCCTCGATGTGCGACAAGCTGGTCGACATCACGCCGGAGCTCGAGATCATCCCCTCGCTCGCGACCGGTTGGTCCTGGAACGACGAAGGGACCGAGCTGACGATGACGCTGCGCGAGGATGTCGTCTTTCACGACGGCACCCCCTTCAATGCGGAGGCCGTGGCGGCCAACATCGACCGCTCGAAGAACCTCGAGACCAGCCGGCGGAAGTCGGAGGTCAAGTCGATCGACAGCTGGGAGGTTGTCGATGAGTTCACGGTCAAGCTGACGCTCGCCCAGCCCGACGCGACGCTGATCGCGCAGTTCGCGGACCGCTCGGGCATGATGCTCTCCCCCACGGCGTTCGAGGCGGCGGGCGAGGAGTTCGGGCTGGCCCCGGTCTGCGCGGGCCCCTTTGCCTTTGTGGAGCGGGTGCAGCAGGACCGGATCGTGCTGGAGAAGTTCGCGGACTACTACCGTGCCGATGAGATCCTGCTCGACAGCGTGACGTTCCTGCCGATCCCCGACACGACCGTGCGGCTTGCGAACCTGCGGGCGGGCGATCTCAACATGTTGGAGCGGCTGGCGGCGACCGATGTGGCGTCGGTCGAGGGCGATGACGGCCTCCTCCTCGAGCGGGCGACCTCGCTCGGCTATCAGGGCATGACGATCAATGTCGGCAATGGCGAGCGCTCCGAGAACCCGCTCGGGCAGTCGAACCTTGTGCGTCAGGCGCTGTCCCTTTCGGTGGACCGTGCGGCGCTGAACCAAGTTGTGTTCGAGGGTGCGTTTGCGCCGGGGAACCAGCCGTTCTCCCCCACCTCGCCCTGGTACAATGCCGAGTTTCAAGTGCCCGAGCGCGACATCGACGCCGCGAAGGCGCTCCTCGGCGAGGCGGGCTTCCCGGATGGTGTCGAGATCGAGGTGCAGGTCACGAACAACCCGGTTCAGACCCAGGTGATGCAGGTGGTCCAGGCGATGACCGCGGAGGCCGGGATCACGATCAGCCTTGTCGCGAAGGAGTTTGCGACGCTTCTGGCCGATCAGTCGGCGGGGGATTACACGGCGAGCCAGATCGGCTGGTCGGGTCGGGTCGATCCCGATGGCAACATCCACCAGTTCATGACCTCGGGCGGCGGCATCAACGACTCGAAGTTCTCCGATCCGCGGATGGACGAGCTTCTCGATGCCGCGCGCCTCTCGACCGATCCGGGTGTCCGCAAAGAGAGCTATGACGCGGCCATCGCGCTCCAGCAGGAGGAGATGCCGATCGTCTATCTCTACCACCCGGTCTGGATCTGGGCGCTCGATCAGACGGTTGCGGGCTTCACGCCCTATCCCGACGGCATGATCCGCCTCCACGGCGTGTCGGTCGAGTAAAGTGCTGCGCTTCCTCGCCCACCGAGTGCTGATCGCGGTACCGACCGTGATCCTCATCTCGATGATGGTCTTCGGGCTGCAGCATCTGCTGCCCGGCGACCCGATCCTCGTGATGGCGGGCGAGGAGCGCGACCCGGAGGTCATCGCGGCCCTCCGGGAGAAGTACCGGCTGAACGACCCGATCCCCGTCCAGTATCTTGCCTGGGCGGGGAATGCGCTGCAGGGCGATCTCGGGATCTCGCTCCGCACGCAGCAGCCGGTGTTGGAGCTGATCGGAGAGAAGCTCCCCGTGACGCTGCAGCTCGCGCTGATGGCGCTTGTGATTGCGATGCTGATCGGGATCCCGGCGGGGGTGCTCTCGGCCTATCACAAGGGGACGTGGATCGATTGGCTGGCCAATCTGGTGGCGCTCTCGGGGCTCTCCGTGCCGAATTTCTGGTTGGGGATCATGATGATCCTCCTCGTGTCGGTGCACCTCGGGTGGCTGCCGGCCTCGGGCTACCAGCCGTTCTCGGAGGATCCGTGGCAGTCGATCAAGACGATGCTGATGCCGGCCTTTGTGCTCGGCACGGCGATTGCGGCGACGCTGATGCGCCACACCCGCTCTGCCATGCTGTCGGTTCTGAGCTCGGATTATGTGCGGACGGCGCGGGCCAAGGGGCTGAGAGAGCGCACGGTTCTGATCAAGCACGCGCTCAGGAACGCGCTGGTGCCGGTGGTGACGGTCACAACGCTCCTCTTTGGGGAGCTTTTGGCGGGGGCGGTGTTGACGGAGCAGATCTTCACGATCCCGGGGTTCGGGAAACTGGTGGTCGATGCCGTCTTTAACCGCGACTACGCCGTGGTGCAGGGGATTGTGCTCTGCACCGGTGTGGCCTTCATTGCGATGAACATTCTGGCCGACGCGGCCTACCGGGTCCTGAACCCGCGGATGAGGGACGCATGAGCGCGGTCCTCGAGGCTGGCGTCGCGGCGCCGCAGCGCGAGCGACGGGCCTGGAACAAGTTCCGGCGGAACCCAGCGGCGATCCTCGGCGGCGTTCTGGTGGGGTTTTTCGTGGCGGTGGCGCTCCTCGCGCCGATCCTGCCGGTGCCGGGACCGGCCGAGACGGACTGGTCTGCGGTGCGGAAGGGCCCTTCGGCGGCGCATCCCTTCGGCACTGATGAGATCGGGCGGGATGTGCTCAGCCGGATGATCTGGGGGGCGCAGGCCTCGTTGCTGGCCGGCGTGGTGTCGGTCCTGATCGCGGTCGCGGTGGGTGTGCCGCTCGGCGTGATGGCGGGGTATCTCCGGGGGTGGACGGATGCGGTGATCTCCCGCGTGACGGAGGCGCTTTTGGCCGCACCCTTCCTGATCCTGGCGATTGCACTGGCCGCGTTCTTGGGGCCGTCGCTCCAAAATGCGATGATCGCGATCGGGCTGTCGGCGATGCCAATTTTCGTGCGGCTTGCCCGCGGGCAGACCATGGCGGTGATGACGGAGGATTATGTCGACGGCGCGAAGGCCATTGGCGTGGGGCATCTGGCGCTTGTCTGGCGCCACATTCTGCCGAACATCTTTCCGCCGATCCTGGTGCAGGCGACGCTGACCATAGCGACTGCGATCATTGCCGAGGCCTCACTCTCGTTTCTGGGGCTCGGCCAGCAGCCGCCGGCGCCCTCCTGGGGGTCGATGTTGAACGTGGCCAAGAATTTCCTCGAGCAGGCGCCTTGGATGGCGCTCTACCCCGGAATTGCGATCTTTCTGGTGGTGCTCGGGTTCAATTTGATGGGGGATGGCTTGCGCGACGCGCTCGATCCCCGGGAGACCTGAATGAGCTTCACGACACGGCCCGAACTCAAGGGCACCTTTGGCGTCGCGACCTCGACGCATTGGATCGCGTCGGCCGTCGGCATGAGCATGCTGGAGCGGGGCGGCACGGCCGTGGACGCTGCCGCCGCGATGGGCTTTGTCCTCCATGTCGTGGAGCCGCATCTGAACGGGCCGCTCGGCGATATGCCGGCGCTGATCTGGCCCGCGGGTGAGGACGCTCCCACCGTCGTCTGCGGACAGGGCGTGGCGCCTGCGGGGGCGACGATCGCGCATTATCGGGGCGAGGGGTTGGATTTGGTGCCGGGCTCCGGTCTCCTCGCGACCGTGGTGCCGGGGGCGGTTGATGCGTGGCTCTTGATGCTGCGGGATCACGGGCGGCTGAGGCTTCGCGACATTCTGGAGCCCGCGATTTTCTATGCCCGGAGCGGGCACCCGATGCTGCCGCGGGTGGCGGGCACGATCGAGGGTCTGCTCGGGTTCTTCGAGGCGGAGTGGCCGACCTCCCACGCGACCTGGGCGCCGGGCGGGCGGGCGCCCGCGGCTTGGGACATCTTCCGGAACGAGACGCTCGCGGCCACCTGGGACCGGGTGCTCGCGGATGCGGAGGGGACGCCCGGGCGCGGGGCTCAGATCGATGCGGCGCGGCGGGTCTTCCGGACCGGCTTCGTGGCGGAGGCCATCGACGCCTGGATGCGCGAGGCGGAGGTCATGGACGCCGCGGGTGGCCGGCGGAAGGGCGTTCTCTCGGGCGAGGACATGGCCGCCTGGGAGGCCGGCTACGAGGCGCCGGTGGCCCTCGACGTCGAGGGGTGGACCGTCTGGAAGTGCGGGTTCTGGAGCCAGGGCCCGGTTCTGTTGCAGTCGCTGGCGCTTCTTGAGGGATGTGGGCCGCTTCAGGGCGCGGAGTTTGTTCATCGGGTCACGGAGGCGATGAAGCTCGCCTATGCCGACCGCGAGGCCTATTACGGCGACCCCGATTTCTCGGCCGTGCCGGAGGAGACGCTTCTGTCGAAGGCCTATGCGGCGGAGCGGCGCGGGCTGATCGGCGACACCGCCTCTCGTGAGCAACGGCCGGGGCCGATTGCGGGGCACGAGGCCTGGGCGGAGGCCGCGCTGGCGCAGGCGGGTGCGGAAACAGCCGCGGCGGGCGTCGGTGCGGGCGAGCCGACGATGGCTCACCTGAGCGAGCGGCGGGGCGACACGGTCCACATCGATGTGATCGACCGCTGGGGGACGGCTGTCTCGGCGACGCCCTCGGGCGGGTGGCTGCAATCCTCGCCGGTTGTGCCGGGTCTCGGCATGCCGCTCAATTCCCGGGCGCAGATGTTCTGGCTGACGGAAGGGCGGCCCTCGTCGCTGGCGCCGGGGCGGCGGCCGAGGACGACGCTCTCCCCCTCGATGGCGCTCGCGCCCGATGGGACGCGGCACGCTTTTGGCACGCCCGGGGGCGATCAGCAGGACCAGTGGCAGCTCATCTATCTTTTGCGGCTGATCCATGAGGGCGTGAACTTGCAGGAGGCAATTGACGGGCCGCTCTTCCACACGTGGCACTTTCAGTCCTCGTTTTATCCCCGCGCGACGCGGCCGGGACATCTGATGGTCGA
>JBCDHQ010000139.1:0-10904 GCA_038749815.1 Pseudomonadota bacterium
CGGCAGCGAAGGCGGGGGGCGCCAAGAGAAGGGCTGAGAGGAGAAGACGGTGCATAACGGATACTCCCTGGGGTTGGGCGCAGTCTACAGGACCCGCCTTCCGGCGAAAAGCGCGGTCCTGGGCGCGGCGCCCGCCGGCCGCCCCTCGCCGCAAACGTTGTGCACTGCACCAACATCCGCTACCCCAGAGAGACTGAAAGCCCGGAGACGCGCATGGTCGAGTTCAAGAAAATCCTGATTGCCAACCGGGGTGAGATCGCGATCCGCGTGATGCGTGCCGCAAACGAGATGGGCAAGCGGACCGTTGCCGTCTTCGCCGAGGAGGACAAGCTCTCCCTCCACCGCTTCAAGGCGGACGAGGCCTATCGGATCGGCGAGGGGCTCGGGCCCGTGGCGGCTTATCTCTCGATCCCGGGGGTCATCCGGATCGCCCGTGAGGCCGGCGCCGATGCGATCCATCCGGGCTACGGCCTCCTCTCGGAGAACCCCGATCTCGTCGATGCGTGCGAGGCGGCCGGGATCGCGTTCATCGGCCCGAAGGCGGAGACGATGCGCGCGCTTGGCGACAAGGCCTCCGCGCGCCAGGTCGCCATTGCGGCCGGGGTTCCGGTGGTGCCGGCGACCGGCGTTTTGCCCGACAACATGGAGGACGTTGCGCGGATGGCCGACGAGATCGGCTATCCCTTTATGCTCAAGGCGTCCTGGGGCGGGGGAGGGCGCGGCATGCGCCCGATCCACGGGCCGGAGGAGCTTGCCGACAAAGTGGCGGAGGGGCGGCGCGAGGCGGAGAACGCGTTCGGCAACGGTGAGGGCTACCTCGAGAAGCTGATCACGCGCGCGCGCCACGTGGAGGTGCAGATCCTCGGCGACGACCAGGGCGAGATCTACCACCTCTATGAGCGGGACTGCTCAATCCAACGGCGGAACCAGAAAGTGGTGGAGCGGGCACCGGCCCCTTACCTCTCGGATGCCCAGCGCGAGCGGCTGTCGAGCCTCGGCAAGCAGATCTGCGCCCATGTCGGCTACCGCTGCGCCGGCACGGTCGAGTTCCTGATGGATATGGACACGGGGGAGTTTTACTTCATCGAAGTGAACCCCCGCGTGCAGGTGGAGCACACTGTGACCGAGGAGGTCACGGGCATCGACATTGTCCGTGCCCAGATCCTGCTCGCCGAGGGCAAATCGCTGATGGAGGCGACGGGCAAGGCCAGCCAGTACGACGTTCAGTTGAATGGCCACGCCATCCAGTGCCGGATCACGACTGAGGATCCGCAGAACAACTTCATCCCGGATTACGGCCGGATCACCGCCTATCGCGGGGCGACCGGCCATGGCATCCGGCTCGATGGCGGCACGGCCTATTCGGGCGCGGTGATCACGCGCTACTACGACAGTCTGCTCGAGAAGGTGACGGCTTGGGCGCCGACGCCGGAGCGCGCCATCGCCCGGATGGACCGTGCGCTCAGGGAGTTTCGGATCCGCGGCGTCTCGACCAACATCGAGTTCGTGGAGAACCTGCTCCGCCACGCGACCTTTCTCGACAACACCTACACGACGACCTTTATCGACACGACGCCGGCGCTCCATGACTTCACGCCGCGCCGCGACCGCGCGACAAAGATCCTGATCTACATCGCGGACATCACTGTCAACGGTCACCCGGAGACCGCTGGCCACACCCGCCCGGCGCAGGAGCGGCGGCCGGAGCCGCCGCCGCTCGCCGCCGAGACGCTGCCCTGGGGGCTGAAGCGCCTTCTCGACCAGGAGGGGCCCAAGGCGGTCCAGCAATGGATGCTGAACGAGCCGCGGCTGCTGCTGACCGACACGACGATGCGCGACGGGCACCAGAGCCTTCTGGCCACGCGGATGCGCTCCTACGACATGATCAGGGTCGCGCCCGCCTATGCGCACAACCTGCCGGGGCTCTTTTCGATCGAGTGTTGGGGCGGTGCGACCTTCGATGTAGCCTACCGCTTCCTGCAGGAGTGTCCCTGGCAGCGCCTGCGCGATCTGCGCAAGGCGATGCCGAACCATCTGACGCAGATGCTGCTGCGCGGCGCCAACGGTGTGGGCTACACGGTCTATCCAGACAACGTGGTGCGCAAGTTCGTCGAGCAGGCCGCGGAGACCGGGATCGACATCTTCCGCGTCTTCGACAGTCTCAACTGGGTCGAGAACATGCGGGTCTCGATGGATGCGGTGCTCGAGACGGGCAAGATCCTCGAAGGCACGATCTGTTACACCGGCGATATCCTCGATCCGAAACGCGCGAAGTACGATGTGAAGTACTACGTGTCGATGGCGCGCGAGCTCCGCGATGCCGGGGCGCATGTTCTGGGGCTGAAGGACATGGCGGGTCTCTTGAAACCGCCGGCCGCCCGTCTGCTTGTGCGCGCGCTGAAGGAGGAGGTCGGTCTGCCCCTCCACTTCCACACCCACGACACAAGCGGGATTGCCGGGGCCACCATCCTCGTCGCGGCCGAGGCCGGCGCAGATGCCGTGGACGCTGCGATGGATGCCTTCTCCGGCACCACCTCGCAGCCCTGCCTCGGCGCCATTGTCGAGGCGTTGAGACACACTGAGCGGGACACCGGGCTCGACCCGCAGGCGATCCGCGAGATCTCGATTTACTGGGAGGCCGTGCGTCGCAAATACGCGGCGTTCGAGGCCGGTCAGGCCTCTCCCGCCTCCGAGGTCTATCTCCACGAGATGCCGGGCGGGCAGTTTACAAACCTCAAGGCGCAGGCGCGCTCCATGGGGCTCGGCCACCGCTGGGCGGAGGTCGCGCGGACCTATGCCGAGGTCAACGCGATGTTCGGCGACATCGTCAAGGTGACGCCGTCCTCCAAAGTCGTGGGCGACATGGCGCTGATGATGGTCTCTCAGGGGCTCAGCCGTTCCGATGTCGAGGACCCGTCCCGCGACGTTGCCTTTCCCGAGAGCGTTGTCGACATGATGCGCGGCAAGCTCGGTCAACCGCCGGGAGGTTGGCCGGCGGGCCTGCAGGCCAAGATCCTGAAAGGCGAGGCGCCCATCACTGCGAGACCCGCCGAGGGTCTGCCGCCCATCGACCTAGACGCCGCGCGTCTGGAGGTTGCGGCCGCAACAGGCGCCGAGATCGATGACGAGGATCTCTGCGGCTGGCTCATGTACCCGAAGGTCTTCACGGACTACATGGCCCGCCACGACCTCTACGGCCCGGTCCGTACTCTGCCGACGCCTGTCTTTTTCCACGGCATGGAGGCGGGTGAGGAGATCAGCGTCGAGATCGACCCGGGCAAAATCCTCGAGATCCGCCTCTCGGCCGTTGGCGAGACCAACAAGGAGGGCGAGGTGCGCGTGTTCTTCGAGCTGAACGGCCAGCCTCGCACAGTCCGCGTGCCCGATCGCAATGCCGCGGCGACTGGGGCGCACCGCCCGAAGGCGGAGCCCGGCAACAAACACCACGTTGCGGCGCCAATGCCCGGCCTGATTGCGAGCGTCTCGGTCGCGGCGGGGCAGGCGGTGGCGGAGGGGGACCTCCTCTGTGTGATCGAGGCCATGAAGATGGAGACGGGCATCTACGCCGACCGGAAGGCCCTCGTGAAAGCCGTCCACATCACGGCCTCGAGCCAGGTCGATGCGAAGGACCTTCTGATCGAGCTCGACTAAGCGCGGAGCGCCACCGCGGGCCGAAGTCGCGCCATCGCGATGGCGTCGACGAGCTCCCCGTCGCGGAGCGCAAAGCCCCGGTGCCGCCCTTCGGCCTCGAACCCGTGGCGCTCATAGAGGCGGATCGCTCGGTCGTTGTCGGCAAAGACCGTCAGCTCCAACCGCGACACCAGGAGCCAGCGATCGGCGTGATCCGTCGCCGCGCCCAGGAGCGTGCCGCCGCAGCCCTGTCCCGCAAAGGCGCTGTCGACCGCCATTCCGAGCGCGGCGGAGTGTCCGCGGCGATGCTGGTTGCGGTAGAGCGTGAGGAACCCGATGACGCGTCCCTCCCGCTCCGCCACGATGTGGAGCTCCGGCGACTGTCCCGCCGAAGCCCGCTTTTCCCGATCCGCAAGCGACGTGAACGGGCGCTGAAGCGTGCCGCCCACCACGTCGGGCTGGTTCAGGATCGCGGTCACCGCCGGCAGATCCGTGGGCTCGTAGGCTCGGACCGCGATTGGCTCCATCAGCCGCTGACCGCTGCGGGCGCCGTCTTCTCGCGCCGGACGAGAAGCTTGTTGAGCGCGTTCACATAGGCCTTGGCCGAGGCGACAACGGTGTCCGTCTCGGAGGCTTGCCCGGTCACGAGCTTCCCCCCCTCCTGCATCCGAACGGTCACAGTCGCTTGCGCATCCGTGCCCTCGGTCACCGCATGCACCTGATAGAGCTGCAGCTCTGCCGCGTGCGTGACAAGCCGGTTCACCGCGTTGAACGCCGCATCCACGGGCCCGTCCCCCTGCGCCGTCACCTGCGCGTCCACGCCGTCGATGGTGAGCGTCAGGTCGGCCGATTGCGGCGCCTCGGTTCCGCAGATCACCCGAAGGAACTTGAGGCGGATCCGGTCATGGCCGGCTTGGGTGGTGGTGTCGGCCATCAGCGCGAGAAGATCGTCGTCATAGATCTCCTTCTTGCGATCGGCGAGCGCCTTGAAGCGCACGAAGACGTCCTTGAGCTGGTTGTCCCCGAGCTCGAACCCCAGCGCCTCGAGCTTCGAGCGCAGTGCGGCGCGGCCCGAATGCTTGCCCATGACGAGGTTCGATTCAGTGAGGCCGACATCCTCCGGGCGCATGATCTCGAACGTGCCGGCGTGCTTCAGCATGCCGTCCTGGTGGATCCCGCTCTCGTGCGCGAATGCGTTCTTGCCGACAATCGCCTTGTTGTACTGCACCGCAAAGCCCGACACCGCCGCGACGCGCCGCGAGATGCGCATGATCTTTGACGTATCGATCCGCGTGTCGAAGGGCATGATATCGCGTCGGACGCGCATGGCCATCACGACCTCTTCGAGGGCGGTGTTGCCTGCACGCTCGCCGAGGCCGTTGATGGTGCATTCGATCTGGCGCGCGCCAGCCTCGACGGCGGCAAGGCTGTTGGCCGTCGCCATGCCGAGATCGTTGTGGCAATGCGTGGCGATCACGATCTCGTCCATGCCGGGCACCCGCTCGAGGAGATCGGCGATGATGCGCGCGCTTTCCCGCGGGGCGGTGTAGCCCACTGTGTCGGGGATGTTGATCGTGGTGGCGCCGGCCTTGATCGCGATCTCACAGACCCGCGCGAGGTAATCGGGCTCGGTCCGGGTGGCGTCCATCGGGCTCCATTGCACATCCTCGCAGAGGTTGCGGGCCTGGGTGACGGTTGCGTGGATCTTCTCGGCCATCGCCTCCTTGTCGAGGCGGACCTGGAACTCGCGGTGGAGGGGCGAGGTGCCGATGAACGTGTGGATCCGCGGCCGCACGGCGTGGCGTACGGCCTCCCAGGCGCGATCGATGTCGGCCGTGTTGGCCCGGGCGAGACCGCAGACGCTGGCCTCCTTCGTGCGCCGCGCGATCTCCGAGACCGCCTCGAAGTCCCCATCGGAGGCGATCGGGAAACCCGCCTCGATGATGTCGACCCCCATCTCGTCGAGGAGGGCTGCGATCTCGAGCTTCTCGGCAAGGGTCATGGTGGCGCCGGGGCTCTGCTCGCCGTCGCGCAACGTCGTGTCAAAGATCAGAACGCGGTCCTGGTCGCGTGTGTCGGTCATGAGGGGTGTGCCTTTGTTTGCTTGCTTTGGCGCGTGCGGCGTCTCCCCTGAGCGCGCGCGCCGGACCTCGACACGCTCAGGGGCGGTTAAGGTTCAGAAGAAGGTGATGCATCGCAAACATGGCACCTGCGTAGCTTGAGTGAGAGGGCGCGTCAATGCTGCGCTGGACCCTCCGCAGGCCTGCATTAGCTCGCGCCCCATGAATATCGACGGGAACACACGCGCGCTGGTGATCGGCGCATCGGGCGGGGTCGGCTCGGCCCTGGCCGACGCCTTGGCGGGAACGCAGCTTGCCACGTTAAGCCGGTCGGAGGATGGCTTCGATCTGACGGATGAGGCGCGGATTGCGGCCGCGGCCGCCGACATCGGCCCATTGGATTTGATTTTCGATGCGACTGGCGGGCTGCGCATCGGTGAGCATGGTCCGGAAAAGACCATCGGGGCGATCGAACCAACGGCAATGGCGGCTCAGTTCGCGTTGAACGCGATTGGTCCTGCGCTCCTCCTCAAGCATTTCGGCCCGAAGATGCGGCGCGACGGGCCGGCGGTGTTCGCCACCCTCTCCGCGCGCGTCGGCTCGATCGGTGACAACCGCGCGGGTGGCTGGATCTCCTACCGCGCGGCGAAGGCGGCGCTGAACCAGATCGTGCGGACCGCCGCCATTGAGCTCCGGCGCCGGAATCGGGAGAGCGTCGTGGTTGCGCTCCATCCAGGCACCGTCGCAACACCGATGACGCAGACATATCTCGCGCGCCACCCCTCCGTGCCGCCCGCCGAGGCCGCTGCAAACCTCCGAGCGGTGCTTGAACGGCTCGGCCCCGAGCACACGGGCGGCTTCTTCGACTATGCGATGGAGCCCGTGCCGTGGTGAGGCGCCTTGTGCTCGTCCTCGGCGATCAGTTGACGCCCGCGCTCTCCGCCCTCCGCGCCGCCGATCCCCCGCGCGACCTCGTGGTCATGGCTGAAGTGCGCGATGAGGCGCGCTCAGTGCGGCATCATCGGAAGAAAATCGCATTTCTGTTCAGTGCGATGCGCCATTTTGCAGCCGAGCTGCAAGCAGCGGGGTGGAGCGTTGCCTACAGCCGCTATGACGACCCCGAGACGGGCACGTCGATTGTCTCGGAGCTTGTGCGCCGGGCGGAGGAGAGCGGCGCCGAACGGGTCATTGCGACGGAATGCGGGGCATGGCGCCTCCGCGCGGCGCTGAGGAACGCGCCCCTCCCAGTGGATGTTCTGCCCGATGATCGCCTGATCTCGCCTGAAGGCGCCTTCGCGTCCTGGGCGGAAGGTCGGAAGGCGCTCCGCATGGAGTATTTCTACCGCGAGATGCGGCGGGCGAACGACATTTTGATGGAGGGTGACCAACCGGTCGGCGGCAAGTGGAATTACGACGCGGAGAACCGCAAGGCGGCGGCGCGGGATCTCTTTATGCCCGCGCCGATGCGCCACGCGCCGGACGAGATCACGGAGGCTGTGCTCGACATGGTCGAGCGCGCCTTTCCCGACCATCCGGGATCGGTCCGACCGTTTTGGTTCGCCACGGACCGCGCGGCCGCAGAGGAGGCCGCCCGGACGTTCATGGCCGACGCGCTCCCCTCTTTCGGCGACTACCAGGACGCGATGCTTGAGGGCGAGGCGTTCCTCTTCCACTCCGTCCTCTCGCTCTATCTCAACGCCGGTCTCCTCGACCCGCTCACCCTCTGCCGACAGGCGGAGGCGGAGTACCGGGCCGGGCGCGCGCCCCTCAACGCGGTCGAGGGCTACATTCGCCAGATCCTCGGCTGGCGGGAGTACATCCGCGGGATTTATGACCGGGAGGGGGAGGATTATGTGCGCCGGAACGCGCTCGGCGCTGATCGCGCCCTCCCGGACTTTTATTGGACTGCCGACACTGACATGGCCTGCCTCCGCGCGGCGATCGGCCAGACGCTGGAGGAGGGCTATGCCCATCACATCCAGCGTCTGATGGTGACCGGGACCTTCGCGATGTTGGCCGGTGTCGATCCCTACCAGGTGCATGAATGGTATCTGGCGGTCTATGTCGACGCGTATGACTGGGTTGAAGTGCCGAACGTGATCGGGATGAGCCAGTTCGCCGATGGCGGCATCGTCGCCTCAAAGCCCTACGCCGCCTCGGGCGCCTATATCGACCGCATGTCCGATCACTGTCGGAGCTGCAGCTACGCGGTCAAGCAGAAGTCGGGGCAGGGGGCGTGTCCCTTCAATCCGCTCTATTGGGACTTTCTGGTGCGGCATCGGGAGCGGTTCGAGGGCAATCCGCGGATGGCCCAGATGTACCGCACCTGGGATCGGATGAGCGACGACAAGCGGAGCGCGGCGCGGGCGAGTGCCGCTGCCATCCTTGCAACGCTCGATGCCGGGGGGCGCCTTTGATCAGCTTTGCTCCAGCAACGTGTTGAGCCGGCGCATCGCGGCCTCGTAGCCCTCGATGCCCAGGCCGGCGATCACGCCGTCGGCGCGGCGCGAGACGTAGCTCATGTGGCGAAACGGCTCGCGGCGGTGGATGTTGGAGACGTGCACCTCGATCACGGGGCCGGCGAAGGCGCTGAGCGCATCATAGATCGCAATCGAGGTGTGACTGTAGGCGCCCGGGTTGATCACGATGCCGGCTGCGATGTCCCGCGCCTCCTGGATCCAGTCAACGAGCATGCCTTCGTGGTTCGACTGCCGCGCCTCGAGCGTGTGTTCGGGTGCAAGCGCCGCCCGCGCCGCCGCCTCAGCATCCGCAAGCGTTGCGTGCCCGTAGATCTCGGGCTCGCGCAGGCCGAGAAGGTTGAGGTTCGGACCGTTCAGAAGAAAGACTGTCGCCACGTGACGTCCACCGGGAGTTCGGCAGGACCGTGGCCGGAGAGCGACGGCCGGTCAACCCCGCAGACCGAACGGGGCGCGCGGCCTACCCGCCGGTCTTGGTCTCACCGTGAACCTTGGTGGGACCACCGATGAGGTGGAGTGCGTCGGCTGCGGGCATCGGGCGGCCGAGGAGAAACCCCTGGTACTGGTCGCAGGCAAAGCCCTTCAGAAGCGCGAGATGTGTGGCCGTCTCGACCCCCTCAACAACCACAGCAAGGCCGAGGCGCTGGCCGAGCTTCACAATTGTCAGCAGGATCAGCTTGTATTTCTCAGCGTAGTAGTCGACGGCCTCGAGAAACACACGATCGATCTTGATCTTGTCGAACCTGTGGCGCCAGAGATTGGCGAGGCTGGAGTACCCGGTGCCAAAGTCATCGAGGACCATTGCGATCCCGAGCGATTTGAGCGCCGCGATTTGATGGGCGACCTTGTCCTCATCTTCGGACAGGACCGCCTCTGTCACCTCGAGTTCGAGCCTGTGCGGCGGGAACGCCGTTTGCCGCAGTGTGGTGCGCACCCGCTCAACGAGGTCGCCGGCGCGGAACTGGACGGGCGAGAGGTTCACGGAGAGGAAGAGGGTGTCGGGCCATGTTCGTGCGTCCGAGATCGCCGTGGCAAGCGTCCAGGAGCCAAGCTCGCCGATGAGGCCCGCATCCTCGGCGACAGGGACGAACTCCGTCGGCCCGATCAACTCACCCGACGCGTCCCGCAGGCGCAGAAGCGCCTCGAACCCGACCACAGTGCGGGCCGTGCTGTCAAAGATCGGTTGATACTCCACGAAAAAGCGCTCCTCCACGATGCCGCGTCGGACGGCGGCCTCGACTTTGGCGCGGCGTCGGAGGGGCGCATCCATGGCGTCGGAGTAGAGAACAAGGCTGCCACGGCCCTGCGCCTTGGCAGCGATCAGGGCAGCATCCGTTGCAGCGCGCGCCGCCTCGCGCCGCTCGCCAGGGGCGGACAAATGCGCGCCAATGCTGACGCTCGGCGAGACTGTCACGCTGTCGTAAACGAAGAGTGCGCGCGCCTGCGCCTGGATCCTCTCGGCCACATTGATAAGTTGCTCTTCGTCAACGTCGCGGAGGACGATCAGAAACTCGTCGCCGCCATAGCGGGCCACGATGTCGCTCGACCGGACATTGGCGCGCAGGATCCGCGCAATGTGGACCAGCAGGCGGTCGCCAAAGCTGTGTCCAAGCTCCTTGTTGACGCCGCGAAAGGCGTCGACATCGATGAAGCAAAACCCGCAGGTGATGTCCCGCGCGTCGCGCTCCTTCAGGAGTGAATGCAGGTCGTCGGCGAGGGCCGCCCTGTTCAGGGCGCCGGTCAAAGGATCTTGGCGGGCGACCAGCACAAGCTCTTCATCGCGGCGCCGGAGTTGCTGGTTGCGGCGCACGAGGATCAGCGAAGGCACCAAGAAAATCAGCGCGGCGACGGCGATCACCCCCGCGGTGAGCCGGCGAAATGTCGTGTCGAGCGTTTGCGCGAGCGGCGCCACATCACGGGTCAGCTCAACAACCCCGACAAGCCCGCCGCTGGGCGCTGCGACCGGAACGGCGACCGTCGCAATGCGTGGTCCACCCGTGGCGGAGAGGGTCACATCTACCGTGCTGATGGAGGGCTGCCCGGCCCCTGTGTCCCCGGTGGACAGAAGCAATCGCCCATCGCTCGAGACGACACGGAGGCCGATGGTGCCGACCGGCGCACGCTCCATGATCTCGTCGGAGAGCAACGGGGTCGGATCAGACGCCGCTGCGAGCGCGGCGAAACGGCTGGCCATCTGGCGCACCCAGGCCTGCGCCTCAAGTTGCGCGTCCTGGCGCAGCGCAGTCTCGCCAACGCGGCCAAGTGCCGTGTGCACGCCCATGATGACGGAGGCCGCCACAACCGCGACGATGGCAAGGGGGAGACTGTACGTTCTGACCGCTTTCATCGCATCCCCGCAACCCGCACCGACGCCTTAACCCTAGGACGAAAGACATTAAGGCCGCGTTTCGCCACGCGCGGTTGGGAGGGTCGATTAGAAGAAACTCTGGGGGTCGATGTCGATTGTGATGCGCGTGCGCGATGGCGGGCGCAGGGCATCGCGCCAGGCCGCGAGCGTCGGCTGCAGGGGCGCGGTCTTCGGCGCTTTGACCAGCAAGCGATGCCTGTGGCGGCCGCGGATCCGAGCGATCGGTGCAGGTGCTGGGCCAAAGAGTTCAGCACCGATCCCCGCCAGGGGGCCGGCGGTCCGGGCAAGCGCGCGGGCGGTCTCGGTCACAGCGGCCTCGTCGGGCCCGCTGACGATGACACCCGCCATCCGACCGTAGGGCGGCGCGCC
>JBCDHQ010000140.1:0-10864 GCA_038749815.1 Pseudomonadota bacterium
GCGTTGATCGTGCGCACGTAGTCGTGGCGGAGGTCCGCGACGCAGCATCCGAGCGCGTTCGTGAGCCCGGGCCGCGCCGGGACCAGGACCCGCGGCACGCCGATCTCGCGCGCGAGCGCTGCGGCGTGGAGCGGCCCCGCACCGCCGAAGGCAAAGAGCGCAAAGTCCCGAGGGTCCGCGCCGAGCGAGAGCGAGACCATCCGCATCGCCCCCGCCATCTTGGCATTGGCAACTCGGATCACGGCCTCTGCCGCCCCCTCCGCATCGAGACCGAGGGGACGCCCAAGCTCCTCGGCAAAGACCTCCCGGACAGTGTCGAGGGAGACGCCGCCCGCCACGGCGAGCCTGCCCGGATCGAGCCGCCCGAGAAGGAGGTTTGCATCAGAAATCGTCGGCCGGGTGCCGCCGCGACCGTAGCAGATCGGCCCAGGTGCGGCGCCCGCGCTCTCCGGCCCAACCTCCAACAGACCGGCAGCCGTCACCCGCGCGATGGAGCCGCCGCCAGCACCCACGGTGCGGACATCGACCATCGGGACGTGGATCGGCATCGCGTACTCCAGCTCGATCTCGTTGGAGACCGGGGGGCTGCCGCCGGTGATCAGCGCAACATCCGTCGAGGTCCCGCCCATGTCGTATGTGAGGAGGTTCGGCTCCCCCGCGCGCCGCCCGGTATAGGCCGCGGCCATCACGCCGGAGGCGGGCCCGGACATCACCGTCTTCGCGGCCTCCCGCGCGACATACCGGGAGGACACCATGCCGCCGTTTCCGTTCATCACCAGAACGTCGCCGGGATAGCCCCCCGCCGCCAGCTCCTCCCGCAGGCGGCTGAGATACCGCTCGAGGAGCGGTTGGACCGACGCGTTCACTGCCGCTGTCACCCCGCGCTCGAACTCCCGCGTCTCGGAAAGGAGGCCGTGCCCCGTCGTGATGTACCCGTTCGGCCAGAGCCCGGCCGCGATCGCCGCCGCCCGGCGTTCATGCGCCGGATTGGCGTAGGCATGAAGGAAGTGGATCACCAACGCCTCGCACCCTCGCTCGAGGAGCGTGGTTATGGCCGCGCGGAGCGCGTCCTCGTCGAGGGGGGTCACGACCTCTCCCGCGGCATCCATCCGCTCGGGCACGTCGAGGCGGAGATCGCGTGGGATGATCGGGCGGAATGTCCCGGTCATCCCGTAAGGCTGCGGGCGCGTGCGCCGGCCGAGCTCCAGCACATCCCGAAACCCCCTCGTGGTGATGAGCCCCGTCCGCGCCAGCTTGCGTTCGAGCACCGCATTGGTGGTGGTCGTCGTCCCGTGGACGATCAAATCGATGTCGCTGAGCGGGAGTTCGGCGTCTCGGACCGCCTGCAGAACCCCAAACGCCTGGTTCTCGGGCGTCGTCGGCGTCTTTGCGACGCGCAATCCGCCGGCCTCGTCGAGGAGGATCAGATCGGTGAACGTTCCGCCGACATCGACGCCAATGATCTTGCCGCCCGCCACGCGGACCTCCGAGCTTGTGTGTGTACAAGCAAAGCGGGGCGGGTGCGCCTAGTCAACAACGATGGTGGCGGAGGCCGTCACCGGCTCGTCATCCACCACATAGGCGCGGTGATCGTTGGTGTTGAGCGTCACGCGAACCTCGTGCGTGCCGGGGGGCAGGGGGCCGATCCGGGCTTCGGGTTGATAGAGCCGGCTGAGCTTCATGCCGCCCACATAGACATGCCCGTGACCGAGACCCGGGACGTGGTAGAGGCCCACGAGATCGCGGGAGAAGGTGAAGTCCTCTGCCTCGACCCGCACCAACCATCCCTCCGCATCCTCCGAGACGGAGAGGGAGATCGCCGGCGCCGGCTCCCCATCGCCCACCACGCAGATGTCGCCGAGGCCGAAGAGGCCGACCTCCGCCGCCCGCCCGGCCGCCGCCGGATCGGAGAGCCGAACACGGAGCGATACATCCCCGGCCTCCGCAAAGGTCAGAGTGACCGGAACGAGGCTGCCATCCCGAAGCGGCGCCTCCGGCGACAGCCGGAGATGCGCGACATCGAGCGCGAGGGCCGAGAGCCCCACCGGCACCGGTGGCCCCGCCGGGTCTTCGGGCGAGTAGAGCGTGACTGTGTGCCCGGCCGCCCGCGCACCGATCAAGCGATCCGGCGCGCCGGTGTTCTCGATTGTCAGCGTTGCCGTGGCAGTGCCATCCTCCATCGGCCGCGCCACGGCATCCGAGATCAGCAAGTGGCGCGCGCCGACATCGCCAAAGCCAACCCACATCGCCACGCCGACGCTGCCGAGTGCTGCAAGGAGAACGGCGACTTTCATTCGTACACTCGCTTGGTAAGAAGCCCCAATGAACGTGGTGAAGAGAGCCCTCCTGGTCAACCTTGTGGTCCTTTGGGCCGGCCCTTCGGCGGCACATGTGGCCGAACAGGGCTTCGTTCTGCTGCTTCCGACAACAGCCTACACGCTTGCCGGCGTGGCAGCGGTCGCGCTGACGGTCCTCGCCCTCTTCGTCCTACCGGCCTCCGCCATCCGCACGCTCTTCACGGTGCGGCGCATCCCCACCGGGACCTTTGCGCAGGCGAGAACGCTCACCAGCCTCATCTCCTTCGCGCTCCTTGGCTTTGCCGTGTGGGTGGGCCTGACCGGCCCACGGGATCCGTTGTCGAATGTGATGCCGCTCTGGGTCTGGACGCTCGGCTGGGTGGCGCTGGTCAGCCTTGCGGGCCTTCTCGGCAACGTCTGGAGCTGGGTGAACCCCTGGACCGGGCTCTATCATGTGCTTGGTCTCGGCCGGGCGCCGCTCCGACTGCCGAAGGGCTTCGGACAATGGCCGGCCGTGATCCTGCTGGTCGTCTTTGCAGCCTTTCTGCTGGTCGATCCGGCCCCCAGCGATCCGGCCCGGCTCGCCATGGTCACGGGCCTCTACTGGCTCGCGACGATGGCGGGGCTGGTTCTGTTCGGCCGCCCGTGGCTTCAGCAAGTGGAGCTCGGCCATGCCCTGATCGGGGCGCTGGCGCGGCTCGCGCCGCTGCGTTTTGGGCCCGAGGGCGGGATCGGGGGACCTGGATGGCGGCTCCGCACCCGAGTGCCAGTCGCGGGGGCGGGTGTTTTCGCGTTGACCTTTCTTGCGGTCGGCAGTTTCGACGGATTGAACGAGACCTTCTGGTGGCTCGCCCTGATCGGCGTGAACCCATTGGAGTTTCCGGGCCGCACTGCGGTGATGGTGCCGACGTTCCTCGGTCTCCTCACCACGATCCTCGGCCTCATCGCGGTCTTCTGGGCGACGATCCGGCTCGGCCAATTGCTGGCCCCAGGCGCCGGAGCACCGGATGCCTTTGGCCGGCTCGCAGAATGCCTCCTGCCGATTGCGCTCGCCTATCACATCGCGCACTACTTGCCGTCGTTCCTGGTCAGCATCCAATACACGCTCGTGGCCACCAGCGATCCGTTTGCGACCGGTGCCGACCTCCTCGGGCTCCAGCCGTTCTATGTGACGACGGGGTTTTTCAACCGGATTGACAGCGTGCGGCTGATTTGGCTCAGCCAGGCGGGGGCGGTGGTGATCGGCCATGTCTGGTCGGTCCTCCTCAGCCACCGCATCGCGCTCGACCTCGCACCGAAGCCAGGGCAGGCGATGTGGCTGACGCTGCCGCTCTCGGTTCTGATGATTGCCTATACCTTCCTCGGGCTCTGGCTTCTGGCGGCACCGCGGGGGGCGTGAGCCTCGGCGGGCCTTAGAATTCTCTGGACAACTCGCATGTATGCAAACAACCTCGGAGGTGAGCCGCGCCGACAAGAGCGCCCAGCCAGACAGGGGTATTCAGATGATCAAAGGTCCGACCTCCACCCGCCGCACGCTTCTCAAGGGGGCAGCCGCCGGCGGGCTCGTCGCGGCGTCGCCGCTCGCTGCGCGCTTTGCCGATGCGCAATCCGCCGCGCCGATCAAGATCGGCTTCCAGCAGCACTCGACCGGGATCGGCGCCGCCTATGGCCGTTGGTATGGGCGCACGACGGAGGCCGCGGCCGCACTGATCAATGCCGAGGGCGGCATCAACGGCCGCCCGATCGAGATCATCGCTGAGGATGATGGCACCGATCCACGTCGAGGCGCAGAGGTGGTCGGCAAGTTCGCCACGCAGCACAATTGTGACGTCGCCTTCGGCACGCTCTTCAGCCATGTCGTGATCGGCTCCGCCCCCGCGGCCGGAGAGCTCAAGATCCCGTATTTCGTGGTCTCCGAAGGCCACCACGTCGCCTCTGGCATGCTCAACCGCTACACCCTGCAGCCGGGGATCACGGACGTAAAAAGCCAGGTGCAGGCGATGGCGCCCTTCGTGGCCGACACGCTCGGCAAGAAAGTCACGATGATCTTTCCGGACTTCGCCTTCGGCCATGACCACCGTGACTTCTTCACCGAGGCGATTGCGCGCCAGGGCGGCGAAGTGCTGGAACAGATCGCGATCCCGCCCACCGAAACCTCCTTCACCAAGTACTTCCCGCGGATCCCCCGCGAGACCGAGGTCATCTACCATGTGATGGTCGGCCCGGCCGTGCTGACCTTCGTGAAGGAGATGGGCGAGTTCTTCGGCCCCTCCCGCCCCGAGATCTTCGGCTTCATCGACAGCCTCGAGGCCGTCTCGCTTGACAGTGCAGGTCTCGAGTTTCTCGAGGGCACGTTCTTCTGGGAAGGCAATCCGCGCTACGCCCAGCCCGACCAGACGCCCTACGACACGGCCTTCCGCGAAGCGGTTGGGGTCGATGCCAACGGCGCATCGATCAGTGACCCGGCGGATGTGTCGACATATGCGCATATGTTTGGGTGCTGGGAGACGCTCTACATCCTGAAGGCGGGCATGGAGGCTGCGGGCTATCAGGGGCCAGCGGACCGCGCCGCTCTGATCGAGGCTGTCGAGGCGATGACCACAATGGACGAGGGGCCGGCGCACCCGCAGGGTCCGAAGCTCTTCAATGGCAAGACGCACCAGGTCTTCGGGCGGCAGTACATCAGCAAGGTCGAGGAGGGGAAGCTCTTCCGGGTCCACTCCACCACCATCGAGGACACGTTCTACCCCGACGAGGTCGACTACACGACCCAGTCTTTCTAAGCCCAACCGGGCATGGAGTTCGGCCCCCACCTCTTGCTGGCAACGCTCGAGGGGGCCGTCGGTGCGGCGGTGCTTGCACTGACGGCCCTTGGCCTTTCGCTCGTCTTTGGCGTGATGCGGGTGGTGAATGTCGCGCATGGGGAGTTCTTCATGCTCGGCGCGGTGATCGCCTGGTTCGTGGCCACCCATCTCGGCGGCCACCCCGCTGTGGGGTTCGTCGGCGCGCTGCTGGTGGCGCCGGTGCTCGCCGCAGGTGTGGCCGTCCTCGCCGACCGGCTGGTCCTGAAGCGCGTCGCCTACGACCCGGAGGCGACGATCGTCGCCACAATCGGGCTCCTCTACATCATCCAACAGCTCGCGCTGATGGGCTACGGGCCGGAGGCGCGCCCTGTCGAGCCGCCCTTCAGCCACCGGATCGCGCTCCCGTGGGTCGAGTTCACGGAGGCGGGACCCGTGCTCTACTACCCCTGGGGACTTTCGACCACCTCCTACAAGCTCTTTGTGATCGGAGCGGCGGCGTCGATCCTGATCGCGTTCTGGCTGATCCTCTCGCGCACCCGGCTCGGGCTGGTGATGCAGGCAACGCAACTCGACCGAGAGACGGCGCAAACCTTCGGGATCCCAGTGGGACGGGTCTACTCGGTCGTCTTCGGGGTCGGCGCGGGGCTCGCGGCCCTTGCGGCTGTGCTGATCGTGCCGATCCAGCAGGCCCACTACCTGATGGGGGGCGATCCGCTGCTTCTCAGTTTCATCGTGGTGATCATCGGCGGGCTCGGCTCGATCCGGGGCACGGTCGTGGCCGCGCTGCTGATCGGGCTCTCGGACGGGATCATCTCAGTCTTTTTCAGCCCGACGCTTGCCAAGATCATTGCGACCGTCCTCGTGGCGCTCGTCCTCGTCTACCGGCCCCAGGGTCTTTACGGAAAGAAACCGGCATGAGCCTCGGTCTTCGCTCCGCGATCCTGCATCTCGGCCTGATCGGCCTCCTCTTTGTGCTTTGCTTCACGCTGCCGGCCTATCACCAAGGCAACCTCGCCCGGATCCTCGTCTTGGCGTCCTACGCGATGGGCTACAACATCCTCTTCGGGTACACGGGCCTCCTCAGCCTCGGGCACGCACTCTTTTTCGGGGCGGGGATGTATGGGATGGGCCTTGCGATGCAGCATGGCGGCGTCCCGGCGGCGCCTGCGTTGATCCTGGGCGTCATCGCGGCGGCACTCGTCTCGCTCGGGATTGCGACGCTGGCACTTCGGACCATCGGCGTCGCGTTCATGATCGTGACGCTGATGTTTGCTCAAGCCGGGTATTTGGTGGTCCTTTACTTCGGCACCTGGACCCGCGGCGATGAGGGCTTCGTCATCGCCCAGGCCGCGCGAACCATCGCGGGCCTCGACTTGAGCGAGCCTGTGACACGCTACCTTGCCGCCCTGATGCTCTTCTCCGTCGTGCTCCTCGGCACGGCCCGCCTGGTCCATGGCAGCTTCGGCCATGTCCTCGTTGCGATCCGCGAGAATGAGGAGCGCACGCGGATGCTCGGCTATGACGTGCGGGCGCACAAGCTCGCCGCCGCCGTCATCTCCGGCACCGTCGCGGGAGCGGCAGGGGCGACCTACGGCCTTCTGTTCGGGTATGTCGGCGCGACCTTCACGACGGTGCAGTACTCGATCTATCCGCTGCTCTGGGTGCTGCTCGGGGGGGCGGGCACGACCCTCGGGCCCTTTGTCGGCACTCTCTTCATGTTCTACCTCATCGATTGGTCGAGCGGGCTGACCAACGCCTACATGCTGATCGCCGGTGCGGCGCTCGTCCT
Organism: Pseudomonadota bacterium; assembly: GCA_038749815.1. GTDB lineage: Bacteria > Pseudomonadota > Alphaproteobacteria > Rhodobacterales > Rhodobacteraceae > Algicella. Next base: position 6,891 of record JBCDHQ010000140.1, read on the forward strand.
CCTCGTCCTTTTTGCGCGCGCCGGTCTCCTCGGCGAGGTGCGCCGGCGGTGGGTCCCATGGCTCCCCTAGTTCTAGAGACGGAGGGCCTCACGCGCGTCTTCGGCGGGCTGACGGCGGTCGATGCGGTGGATCTCGCCCTGCCCGCAGGAGAGGTGCATGCGCTGATCGGGCCGAACGGTGCGGGCAAGAGCACGTTCGTCGGCATGGTCTCCGGGCGGATCCCGGCCACAAGCGGCTCCGTCCGCTTCGAAGGCGTCGATGTCACGCCCGAGCCCGCCCATCAGCGGATCCGCCGCGGCATGGCCTACACCTTCCAGATCACGGCGATCTTTGCGCGCCTGAGCCTCTTTGACAATGTGGCCCTCGCCCTCAAGAGCCGGGCCGCATCGGAGGTCGAGGCCGCGCTCGCCGTCGTCGGGCTCGCCGACCGGGCCGAGCAGATCGCCGGCGATCTCTCCTACGGTCACCAGCGGCTTCTGGAGATTGCCATGGGCGTCGCGCAGGCGCCGCGGCTTTTGATCCTCGACGAGCCGACACAAGGCCTCGCCGAGAGCGAGATCGAGGCGTTCAACGCGCTCATCCGCCGCCTCGCCGCCGACACGACGATCCTTCTGATTGAACACAACATGTCCGTCGTGATGGCACTCGCCGATGCGATCACCGTGCTCGACGCCGGCCGCGTGCTCGCCACCGGCACACCCGAGGAGGTGCACGCCAACCGGCAGGTGCAGGAGGCCTATCTGGGAACCGCATGACACTGACGCTCGAGGGGATCAGCGCAGGCTACGGCAACGTCCAGGTGCTCTACGGCCTCAGCCTCACAGCGCGCCCGGGCGAGGTGCTGTGCCTCCTCGGTCGAAACGGGGCGGGCAAAACCACGACACTGAAGGCGATCATGGGGCTCCTCCCGCTCTCGGAGGGGCGCGTCCTTCTCGATGGGGCGGAGATCAGTGCGTTGCCGGCCCATGAGGTGCCGAAGCGGGGCGTGGGCTACATTCCGCAGGGTCGACGCCTGTTCGGTGAGCTGACCGTCGCGCAGAACATCGAGATCGGGCTCATGGCGCGGGGCGCCGGGTGGGCGGTGCGAGAGCGGGTGCTCGAGATGTTTCCGCGCCTCCGCGAGCGGCTGTCGCAGCGGGCCGAGACGCTGTCGGGGGGCGAGCAGCAGATGCTCGCCACAGCCCGGGCGCTCTGCCTTGAGCCGAGCGTCCTCCTCCTCGATGAGCCGACGGAGGGCCTCCAACCCTCCATGATCCGGCTGATCCGGGACACGGTGGAGGTGATGCGCGACCGGGGCGTCGCGATCATCCTGGTGGAGCAGCGGATTGACGCGCTCCTCGAGCTCGCCGATCGTGTGGCCTTTCTCGAGAACGGCCACGGGCGCGAAACCGTCGAGACCGACGTGCTCCGCCGCGACCGCAGCCTCCTCGACCGCTATCTCGGCGTCTAGCGCAGGCGCCCACCCATCCGGCTTTTCGCATGCGGTGGACGCCCGGTGCGTGCGCGAGTGAGAGGGATCGACGGTCGTGCCGATGGCCGACCAGAGGCCCTTGCGGTCCGTCCGAGCTGTGTCTTCAGGGCGAAGACGGCGGCCTCGAGAGAGGTGAGATCGGGGCTGTGGTGGGGAAGCGTGCGCCGGTCGGGTCGATCGGCTCCCGCGGTCTCGGAGCCGTGGGGTTCGTGGGGTGCCCATGGTGTCTTTGTCGCTCGCGCGTTCGGGCAACGGGACACGACCGACGGAAGGGACGGCCGCGGTGGATCGAGCCCCGGCGCACGACGCGACCACCATGCCGCGCGTCGTCAGACCGGCGCCAGCCGTGGTCGTTTTCCGGCGTCCCAGCGACGGGGGGCGCCTCGCCGACACCAGCGAGGGCGGTCCTCGCCCGGGTCTCGACAAACACCCAGCGGATCGAGACCCAGCTGACCCTCGCACCGATCTCAGCGGGCAAGACGCCGGGCCGGTTCTGCGCGGGCCTTTTTCAGGCCCGGTGCGCTCGCCAATGTCCTCGCACCTTTGGCCCACCGGCGGACGACGCGCCGCAGCGTCCCAGAGCCGAAGGCATGGCCCTCGCTTGGCGCGTGCTACGCAGAGCACCTCGACCGCCCCCTCGCAGCGTCCGTCGCCCCCAAACCGAACCGGCAGCCGACGCTCGCGGCCGTCACTCCGACCCGCTCCGCGGCCAGGCGGTGGCTGGCGCCAGCGGTGAGACCACGGCAGCGGCGATCAACGGACAGAGCGTTCCACACACCCGACGGCCCCCTCCTCCGGAAGGCAGTCAGACCCAGCGCGCGACGAGACGCCAGTTCGGTTCTACAGGCCCTGGTGCCTCCGTGTCTTCACTGTCGGACGTCTCAAGAGGCCTCCCGTCGCGCGTGGCAGCGGTGTGTGCGTGCATCTCACAAAGGGAGGCCACATGGTTGCCGGCGTCAGATGAGCTTTGCGAGCAGGGCCTCGAATTGAGCCGCTTCCGCTTCGGTGAGCGGCGCGAGCGTTTCGACCCCGGCGGACAGGGCCCGGGCTTGTGCCAGCTCGAAGAGGGCGCGCCCGGCCCCCGTCAGCGCGATCAGCCGGAGCCGCTGGTCCTCCGGATCCGGGCGCGAGGTGACGAGGTCGCGGCTCCTCAGACGCTCCACCACACCTTTGATCGTGGCCGAGTCCATGGCCGTTTGCCGGCCCAGGAGATTTTGGGAGAGGGCACCGTGTTCGTAGAGCCGGGCCAATGCCGCAAACTGTGTGGGTGTCAGATCACCCACATGGCGCGTGAAGATCGCAACATGGCGCTGCGCGGCCCGGCGGAGGTTGAAGCCCACCTGCTCGGACAGATGATAGGCCGCGGGATCCCGGGTTTTGGCGCTCATGAACGCGTATTGACAGGTTGGGCGGGCTGCCACAACACTCACTTGTATGCCAGCAATCCCGGTGAGTGGGTCGCGATGCACTATCTGAGGCCGAAAGATCTGAGCGACGCCCTCTCGGCGCTTGCCTATGAGGAGTGGCGCGTGGCCGCAGGGTGCACGGACCTCTTCCCGGCGACTGAGGCGAAGACGCTGCCCGGCCGGGTTCTCGACATCACCGACATTGAGGATCTGCGCGGCATTCGCGCAACCGAGGACGGCTGGAGCATCGGCGCGACCACCACGTGGACCGACCTCATCCGGGCGGATCTGCCGCCCGCGTTTCGCAGTCTTCAGCTTGCGGCGCGCGAGGTGGGAGCGACCCAAATTCAGAACCGAGGAACGCTTGCCGGGAACCTCTGCAATGCGTCGCCCGCGGCCGATGGCGTGCCCCCCCTCCAAACGCTCGAGGCCGAGGTCGAGCTTCGGTCGGCGAGAGGCGTGCGCCGAGTGCCGCTTGCGGCCTTTCTCCTTGGCCCGCGCCAGACGGATCGACGCTCCGACGAGCTCCTCACCGCGGTTCACATCCCGGCGGAGGCAGCGAAGGGCCGTGGCCACTTTCTGAAACTCGGGGCGCGGCGCTATCTGGTGATTTCGATCGCGATGTGCGCGGTTCGGTTGGAGTGTCAGGGGGGGATCGTCACAGCCGCGGCGCTGTCGGTCGGCGCCTGCGGCCCCGTGGCCGCGCGTCTGCCGCTGGTCGAGGCCGCCCTGGTCGGCCACCCGCCGGATCCCGACCGCGTCCGCCAGATGGATGTGGGCGAGGCTCTTCGCCCGATCGAGGATGTCCGCGCCGATGCCGGGTTCCGGACAGCCGCTGCAACCGAACTTGTCCGACGCTGCGTCGGGGCGCTGGCCGGGCGCGAGGCGGCGGCGGCATGACCCTCCACCGCCAACCCATGGCGCTCAGGATCGCGGGTCAGGAGCGGCCGGTCCTCTCGCCGCCGGGCCGCCGCCTCTCGGAGGTGCTGCGCGAGGAGCTGGGTCTCAAGAGCGTCAAAGTGGGCTGCGATGCCGGTGATTGCGGCGCCTGCACGGTCCTGATCGACGGTGCGCAGGAATGCGCCTGCCTGATCCC
>JBCDHQ010000141.1:0-10859 GCA_038749815.1 Pseudomonadota bacterium
AGGACGTGTTCGAGTACATCGAGCTATTCTACAACCCGAAGCGCAAGCACACGAACAACGGCATGCTGTCGCCCGTTGATTTCGAGATCAGACAGCAGAAACTGACGAAGGCTGGTGTCTAGGAAACTAGGGGCACCTCAATTCAGGTCGCTGGTGAGAAGTTCAACGTGGTCTTCGTGACGATTGCGGTTTGCGCTTTGGATTGTGATCGAAAGACAGTTGCCGAGCCGCGGTGACGCAAACGTGTGCTCAGCTTCGCTCAGCCGAGTGGCCCCCCCTCCGATGGGTGGGCTCGTCCTCAGTCGCGCCGTTGGCGGCCCCACGTTGATGAGACGGTGCGCGATCGTCCGGCCTGGACGGGTCCCATAGGCGAGAGTGAACTGGTGGTGTTGGGTCGAACGCCCGATGAGCCTTTGCAGAGCTCTTTATCGCATCCACAACAGGTGGTGTGTGTGCTTCGCTTGAGCGTTCTCACTATGACGCGCCCAAGATCATGGGAAGGAGACCACACCCGCGAACGCTCCGCGCGAGTTGGTCTCTGCTGGGCATGTCGGCGCCAGGCCGTGCGGGTGCGCGTGACGGGATGGGCACGTCGCGCACCCACCGGACAGGCCTTCGGCGCGGACAGCGTCCAACGACATCAAAGCTCCACCTTTGCCCGCGAGGATTGTCGCTCCCGCGATCGCAAGCGTTCCGTAACGCGTGCCCCATCGATAGAGGTTGCACGGGTCCCGGGCGCCGACACAGTGGCGTCGCCGGTCGTTTCGGCCGGATCTGGCGCGCACCGCCATCGACCAAGACACTCACGGCAGAGCATTGGCCGTGGGTCTTGGCTGTTCCATTGGAGTTCGAGGTGATCACCTCCGCGTTGCGCGATACGTCAACCTCGTTCTCGGTGATGTGGAGCTGTGTGTGGCAGGGCGCAACGAACTCTCTGCGGGCGGTGCAGCGCCGGCGGTCGGCATTCGGCGCAGGAGGCCTCTCGTTTGAGTGGCCACCGGCGACCTGCGCGTCGGAGCTATACGGTGTCGAGGCGGGCCGTTTGCAGCGACCCCGAGACCGAGATCCACGCCCTTGCGCAGGCGCCGGTTGCGGATGGAGGCGTGACGAGACCGTTTCCGTCCTATATTCACAATGTGAGCCCACCGCTTGGAGACCGTTCGATGAAACTCATTGACAGCTTTTTTCGTGAGGACGAGACGCTTGCCCCGCGTCTGCCCGTCCTCGCGTCTCTAGCTGCCTTTGCGATCGCTTTCTTGCTCCCGTTTGTCGGCATTCTGACAAAACTTCTGCTGATGTTTGTGGTGTTGGTTTTGCTGGTGCCGGGTGCGTACGCTGTGTTGCGGCTGCTGTTGCCGCTGATGGACGCCAACAATCCTGAGGCGGATCCGATAGCGGTGTGGGCAGGTGCCGTGCTCGCGGTTGTGATCGGTCTCGCCGCGTTCGGATGGATGACAATCCCGGCGCTTGCGGTGGGAACTGTGCTGCTCGCGCGTCGTGCGCCCGAACTCTTTGAACCGTTCGATATGCCCGATGGGAACAGCGAGGATCCTGACACGCTCCCTTAAGGGCTAGTGTTGAGGAATTCTTTACTGCCGGCCCTTACGACGTGTCAGATCTCTTTGACGCGCAAGGACAATTGTGTCCGAGACGCCTGTTGACTGCGAAGGGCTGTCACATGTCACATTTTGACCTGCTTGAGCTTCGCGACCCGGACACGCGGGAGCGTGAGTGTTTCGAGACCCTTCGAGAGATCCTGGCATTTGCCGTCGACCACGCGCCGGCGATAAAAACCATGTTTTCCGTCCATGAGATTGCATCTCTCACGGACCGGAGCGCACTTGAGGCGTTGCCCGTGCTGCGGCCGGACGAGTGCTCGATCGACGGCTGGGCCACGCGACAGCCCTATCACATGCGGCATCTCTTTCTCTCCCCGGATGGGCGGGCGACGCCGGCTTCCGATGGGCGCGATTGGTGGGGTCTGGGGCGCTGCCTGCATGCTGCTGGGATCGGCATGGGGGATGTTGTCCTCAACGCGTTCTCCCACCACTTGGTGCCCGACGGCATGATGTTCGACACCGGCATCGCCGCGATCAGCGCAACGTCCATTCCGGCCGGGCCGGACAACGTACCGCGCCTTGCCCAGGCTGCCGCAACATTCGGCGCCTCGGCGTTTGTCGGTGCGCCGCATGTCCTTCACGCCGTTCTCAATCACGCGGAGAGGGAGGGGCTCGCTCTCGCCTTCGCGACGGCGGTGACGGCTGGCCCTCCGTCCGACGAGCTGAAGGCTCTCTGCGGTGTTCAGGGCATTGCTCTCCGGCGGGTCTACATATCGCGGGACGTCGGATTGGTCGCCTATGAGACGGATGCGCCGGACAGCTTGGTGGTCGACGAAAAGATCATCCTCGAGGTCGTGCACCCCGGCACTGGCGATCCCGTGCCGGAGGGGACGCTCGGCGATGTGCTCGTGACCAATCTCAATCCCGACTATCCGGTGCTGCGGCTTGCGACGGGTGATCAGGCGCTCATCCTGCCCGGCGAAAGCCCCTGCGGGCGCACCAATCTCCGCATCAGCGGCCCGCTTGCCTCCGCGGATGATCAATCCGGGGCTGCATCAGTGGCCGTTCTGTCGGCGCACAGGTAGGCGAAGTCACATCATCGTGACCCTTGCAGCCGGCCTAGGACGGATGTTCTTACAGCGCTGACACAATCGACCGACTCAGTTGATTGGGTCTGTCCCGTGAACCGTGATTTCCTGAGCCAAACAGCGCGGGAGATGCCGATATGAGCCTGGGACGGAAACTGAACATGAGCGTCGGCGCGCTTGCGCTTTTGCTCGCCGCGACCGTTGGCAGGGCTGACGACCTCGCTCTCATTGTCAGCACAGCAGCGGCGAGTGACGACCACGCCGCCCTGGTGGCACTTGCCCGGGACAGGGGATTTGAGGTGACCGAAGGCGAGACACTCGATCGGGCCGAGATCCGCGCGCTCATCGCCGAGTTCGCTGAGGCCGTCGAGACCCGAGCGGGCGAAGACCTGGTGCTGATCTCTTTCACCGGTCCTGTCGCCACAGTGGCGGGCGACACGTTTGCGGTGCCGGCCGGGGCGTCGCTCCGCGGGCGGACTGCGACGCTCCTCGATGCGGTGCCGGTGGCGGCGCTGACGGCCATCGGCATCGGCCGGCCGGAGGCGCGGACTGCGGTTTTCCTGGGTACGACAGGCCAGAACAGGCTCCGGCAAGTGCCGTTCGTCGATGACACCCTTGAGGTGGCGGCGCCCGATGGCACTCTGGTGGTCCACGGAGGGGCTGGACGTGTCAACGCCGTCCTCAAAGAGGATATGCTGATGCTGAACCGGAGTGCGGCAGAGGTCGCAGAGCGCAGCCGCGGTGTGACGTTTGTCGGTGCGGTGACGCCCGAACTGGTGCTTTCACCCGAGGGCGGGCGTCGCGGTGTGGTCGAGGACACGCTCTGGCGGGTTGCGGCCGCCAGCGACAACCCTGAGCTGTTTCGGCTCTATCTTGAGCGCTTCCCCAACGGAGCCAATGCCGCGGAGGCCCAGCGCCGCCTCGGCCCTGTGTCGCCCGAGGACTTGGAGGCCGCGCTGGATCTGTCGGACGAGAAGCGGCGGGAGTTGCAACAGGATCTGACTGTGCTCGGATATGACACGCGCGGGATCGACGGGATCTATGGCCCGGGAACCCGGGCCTCGATCGCGGCGTTTCAGGAGAAGGCGGGTCGCGAGTCGACGGGCTATCTGACCGAAACCGATGTCGCTGAGATCGACCAAGCCGCCCGCGCCGCCCGCGCGGACAGGCGCGCCGCGCGGGAAGCGGAAGAGGCCAAGGACCGCGCCTTCTGGCAACGGACCGGCGCGTCCGGGTCGCGCGTCGGCCTCCGGCGGTACCTGGAGGCGTACCCGCGTGGCGTCCATGCGGCGGAGGCTCGGGCTCAACTTGAAACCCTGCAGGCGGCCGATGCGCGGGAGGCCCAGCAGGACGACAGGCAGGCATGGCGTGCGGCGCGAGACGCCAACACGGAGCGGGCCTATCGCCGCTACATCGCGCGCTATCCGGACGGGCGGTACCGCGACGACGCCGAAGCCAGGATCTTTGGTTTGGAGGAGGCCCAAGCCGCGTCCCGCGCGGCGGAGCAGGAACGCGCACTCGGCCTCTCAACCGCCTCGCTCGCCAACGTGGAACAGCGCCTCAGGGCATTGGGTTTTGCGCCAGGACCCGCCGATGGTCAGCTCACCCGCAAGTCACGGACGGCGATCGAAACCTTCCAGCGTGCGTATAGGTTGCCTGCGACAGGCTATTTGGACACTGCCACGCTGCGCGCTCTCTATTGAGCGCGCGCCGCTGTCAGCCCTGGCGGGCCTTGAACCGTCGCTGGGTCTTGTTGATGACATAGACCCGGCCTTTGCGCCGCACGACACGACAGTCGCGGTGGCGATTCTTCAGTGAACGCAATGAATTCCGAACCTTCATGGCCGCTCTCCTCTCACTGGCGGCCACAGCGCGCCTTCCCGTAGGTCCGGCTTCAACCGGAGGGAAATGGTGGGCGTAACTGGGATTGAACCAGTGACCCCTTCGATGTCAACGAAGTGCTCTCCCGCTGAGCTATACGCCCGTTAAGATCGTCGGACTATACTCCTGCCGATCATGTGGCGGTGAGCTATAAAAGCCTCAGCGACGAGGTTCAAGGGCTTTTGCAAGCCTCATGAATGCTCTACCGTCAACCGACTAACCGCGAGGGCTTGCTGATCGTGCGCACCCCTTATCTTTTGACGATGCCTCGCCAGTTGCGCTCGCGGGCCGTGTTCAGCTCACCGCATTCGGGCTCAGACTACCCGACGGCGTTTCTGAACCGCACCGTGCTCGATCCCCTGGCGGTGCGATCGTCGGAAGATGCGTTTGTCGATGAGCTCTTCTCCTCTGCGCCTTGGGCGGGGGCGCCTCTCCTCGCGGCGCGGTATCCGCGGGCTTATGTCGATCTCAACCGCAGCGTGGATGAGCTCGATCCGGCGCTTATATCGGGGGCTTCGAGGCAAGGGGCGAACCCGCGGGTCGCGGCAGGTCTTGGGGTGATTCCACGTGTCGTGGGGGAAGGTCGGTCGATCCAAGTCGGCAAGATCACGATGGTCGAGGCGGAGGAGCGGATCCGCCACGCATACAGCCCGTATCACGACGCGCTCGACACCCTTCTGAAGGCACAACGCGCCCGCTTTGGGAGTGCGATTCTCTTTGACTGTCATTCGATGCCGCACGACGCGCTTTCGGCAGCGCCGCTCGTGCGGGGGCGGCGCCCGGACGTGATCCTTGGCGATCGGTTTGGGGCGTCCTGCGGGCATTGGCTGGTCGATGCCGCGATGGCGGCGTTTTCGGCCGAGGGGTTTGCGGTGGCGCGGAACGCGCCTTTCGCAGGCGGCTACATCACGCAGCACTATGGGCGACCGTCGCGCAGCATCCATGCCCTTCAGATCGAGATTGACCGCAGCCTTTACATGGACGAGCGGTCGGTCAGTCGGGTGCCCGACTTCCATCTGGTCGCGGAGCGCATCACCCGTGTGGTCGACAGCCTGAGCGCCATCGCGGATCAAGCCCCCTCCCTCGCTGCGGAATAACGCCCAGAAAAAAGGGCCATGCTCTCGCATGGCCCAAGTCTAGGGAGGAAACGCCCCGCAGGGCGACGATGCATCGCATCTGCACCCAAGGTTTGCCTGCGCCGCACAATTGTCAAGCGAAGGAGACAATGGTGCGCGTCTCGGGTGCATGTGTGCGTGGAAATAGGTCAACGGCTGAGACGTTTGCCAAATGTCTGTGCTAAAGTGTCGCATCACCGCAAGGTGCGACCCTTCACGATGGCGTCGGAGCCGAACTTCTCGCGAATGGCGTCGGTCGCACGCTCCGACGCGGTTCGCGCCGCGGATGACGGGTCGAGGAGGTCGGGCGCGCGGTCGGCCTCGGCCCCGTCCGTCAGCTGGCTGATGCCGACGCCGATGAGCCGAAAGGGGCCTTCCGTCATGGCAGCGCGGAGGAGGGGGTGCGCCGTCTCGAACACGAGATGCGCCATTTGCGTGGGCTCCGAGAGGGTGTGGCTGCGTGTCAGCAGGCGGTGATTGGAGCGCTTCAGCTTCAACGTGACCACTCGCCCGGCGATCTCCTTGGCTTTCAGGCGGTCGGCAACCTTTTCGGCCAGCCGCCAGAGATGCCCTTCGAGCAGGTCCGGATCGCCTGTGTCCTCGCCGAATGTGGTCTCGTTCGACACGCTCTTGGCGGCTGAGCGTGTCGAGACGCTTCGCTGGTCGAGCCCGCGTGCAAGATGCCAGAGCCGCTCCCCCATTGCGCCGTAGCGGCGGCTGAGGTCCTTGCGGTCGCGGGCCTTGAGATCCGGGATCGTGCGAATTCCGTCGGCGGCGAGGGTCTCCTGGAAGGCGCGCCCGACGCCCCAGATGATCGAGACGGGCTGGGCGTCGAGGAAGCTCTCCGTCTCCGCCCGGCCGATCACGGAAAAGCCGCGGGGTTTGTCGAGATCCGAGGCGATCTTCGCCAGGAACTTGTTGGGTGCGAGGCCGATCGAGGCGGTGACGCCGATCTCGGCCTCAATTTGCGCTTGCAGCCGGGCGAGAAGGACGGCGGGCGGGGCGCCATGGAGCCGCTCGGTGCCCGTGAGATCGAGGAATGCCTCGTCGAGGGAGAGCGGCTCGACGGCGGGCGTCAACGCCTCCATCAGGGCGCGGATCTCGCGGGAGACGGCAACATAGGTCTCCATGCGCGGTTTGACGACGGCGGCATCTGGGCAGAGGTCCAGCGCCTTGAACATCGGCATGGCGGAGCGCACGCCTCGGATCCGCGCGATGTAGCAAGCGGTCGAGACCACGCCGCGCCGCCCGCCGCCGACGATGACGGGGCGGTCGCGGAGCTCTGGATTGTCGCGTTTCTCGACTGAGGCGTAGAAGGCGTCGCAATCGAGATGGGCAATCGAGAGATCGAGGAGCTCGGCATGGGCCAGTTGACGCGGGCTGCCGCAGGCCCGGCAGCGCGGACCAGGATCGGCGGTGAGGCAGTCGCGGCAGAGGGCGGGCATAGGTCGGGCCGATTGATCGAAAACCACCGGATGATCGTGCTTCTACCATGGGGAGGCGCCGGGAGATACGGGCCGCGCTGCGGCTCCCTCTGGTCGTCGCGACCTCATCGGCGAATGGCGTGGCTGCCTCCGGGCGGGGTTTGGCTGTGGAGGCGGTGCGGTAAGCGCCGTTGGTCCCGGCGTTGGGTTCGGCAATGAGCCGTGGGTGCTTCGGGTGCTGTGCGGCGCCTCGGTGCAAAATTTGGGTAGGGGGTGGCAGCATCAAGTCTCACACCACTCGGTATGTCTGGCGCGTCCCAAGGGTTTTCGCGTGCTGATCGCTCGAGCGCTTGGTGGGCGTGCCTGCGGCCCCGAGGGGCGCCCCACCCACCCACCCGCGCCCCTCGGGGCCGCAGGCGCTCAAACCTCGGCGATGTCGGCAAGGATGGCGTCGGCGGCCGCTTTGGGGTCGGCGGCGTCTCGGATCGGCCGGCCGACCACGATGTGATCGGCGCCCATCCGGAGCGCTGTGGCGGGTGTTGCGACGCGTTTTTGATCGTCGTCTCGGCTGCCCAGTGGACGGATGCCGGGGCAAACGATCAGCCGGCCCGCCGCTTCGGGGAGGGCCCGGATCGCGGGGGCGTCCTCGGCGGCGGCTATGACGCCATCAGCGCCGGCTTCGAAGGCCAGGCGCGCCCGCTCGATCACGAGGGCGCCCATGTCGCCGGGCCGAATGAGCGCGAGATCGAGGTCGGTGCGGTCGGCGGAGGTGAGGAACGTGACGGCGAGGATCCGGGTCGGTGCCGTGCCGCGCCCGGTCACGGCGGCATGGACGACATTCGGGTCCCCGTGGACGGTCAGGAAGTCGAGCTCGTAGCGGCAGAGCCCGCCGACCGCCGCTTTGATTGTCGCCGGAATATCGAAGAGCTTCATGTCGAGAAAGATGCGCTTGCCCATGCTCTTCAGTTCATCGGCGAGGGCGAGGCCGCCGCCCGTGAGCATCCCGAGGCCGATCTTGTAGAAGGACACGCTGTCGCCCATCCGCTCCGCGAAGCGCAGACCGTCGAGCGCGGTTGGAACGTCGAGGGGGAGGATCAGACGATCGTCGGCCATGGTGATGGCTTAGCCGGTTCACCCCGCCAAGGGTAGTGAGGCATTCTTGCAACGGCGGGTGCGCGGGCCCATCTCTCTGCTGAGGCCCTCCGTGCAGGCCGCTTCAGCGGGTGCGGGCGAGGGTGCTGACCCGAGGAGTGAGCGATGAACATCGAGAAGTTTTCTGAGCGGGCGCGCGGCACCGTTCAGGCCGCGCAGGCGATTGCCATGCGCGAGGGGCACCAGCGCCTGGTGCCGGCGCATCTTTTGAAGGCGCTCGTGGATGATGACCAGGGATTTGCCGTCAATCTGATCTCGCGCGCCGGCGGAGACGCTGAGGCCGTTCGGGCGGCCGTCGATCGGCTTGTGGGGGCTGTGCCGAAGGTGAGCGGGTCGGGCGATCAGCTCTACCTCGACAGCCAGACGGCGCGGGTTTTGACGTCGGCTGAGGCGCAGGCCGAGAAGGCTGGCGACAGCTTTGTGACTGTGGAGCGGATCCTGACCGCGCTCGCCATCGAGACATCGGACGCTCAGAAGGCGCTCCGCGCGGCCGGTGTGACGGCGCAGGCGCTCGAGGCCGCGATTGCCGAGATCCGGAAGGGCCGCACAGCCGACAGCGCGAGTGCGGAGGAGAGTTTCGAGGCGCTGAAGCGCTACGCTCGCGACCTGACCGAGGCTGCGCGGGAGGGCAAGATCGACCCGATCATCGGGCGCGACGACGAGATCCGGCGGGCGATGCAGGTCCTCTCGCGTCGGACGAAGAACAACCCGGTTCTGATCGGGGAGCCCGGCGTCGGCAAGACCGCGATCGCCGAGGGGCTTGCGCTCAGGATCGTGAACCGTGACGTGCCGGAGAGCCTGGAGAACAAGCGGCTCATGGCCCTCGACATGGGGTCGCTCATCGCGGGCGCGAAGTACCGCGGCGAGTTTGAGGAGCGGCTCAAGGGCGTTTTGTCCGAGGTCACCGCGGCGGCGGGCGAGATCATTCTCTTCATCGACGAGATGCACACGCTTGTGGGGGCGGGCAAGTCGGAGGGGGCGATGGATGCGTCGAACCTTCTGAAGCCGGCGCTCGCACGGGGGGAGCTTCACTGCGTGGGCGCGACGACCCTCGATGAATACCGCAAGCATGTGGAGAAGGACGCGGCCCTCGCCCGCCGGTTCCAACCGGTGATGGTGAGTGAGCCGACAGTGCCCGACACCATTTCCATCCTTCGGGGCATCAAGGAGAAGTACGAGGTTCACCACGGAGTGCGGATCACGGACCGCTCGCTGGTGGCGGCCGCGACTCTCTCGCATCGCTACATCACCGACCGGTTTCTGCCCGACAAGGCGATCGATCTGATGGACGAGGCCGCGAGCCGGCTTCGGATGGAGGTCGATTCGAAGCCCGAGGAGCTCGACGCGCTCGACCGCGAGATCCTTCAGAAACAGATCGAGGCGGAGGCGCTCAAGCTCGAGCAGGATGAGGCGAGCCAGGACCGTCTCGGTCGGCTCGAGGCGGAGCTTGTTGAGCTCGGGGAGCGGTCGGCCGAGATGACCGCGCGCTGGCAGGCAGAGCGGGACAAGCTCGGCGCGGCTCGCGACATCAAGGAGCGGCTCGACAGCGTCCGGGCGGAGCTCGACCAGGCCAAACGCACTGGAAACCTGGCGCGCGCAGGTGAGATCCAGTTCGGGCAGATCCCTGATCTCGAGAAGCGGCTCGCCGAGGCGGAGGCCAAGGGCGAGGATGTCATGGTGGAAGAGGCCGTGCTGCCCGAGCACGTCGCTGCAGTGGTGGAGCGTTGGACAGGGATCCCGGTCGACCGCATGCTCGAGGGGGAGCGCGAGAAGCTCCTGCGGATGGAGGAGGAGCTCGGCCACCGGGTGATCGGCCAGTCCGCGGCCGTGCGTGCGGTTGCCAATGCCGTTCGTCGGGCGCGGGCGGGGCTCAATGATCCGAACCGGCCGATGGGCTCGTTCCTGTTCCTGGGTCCGACGGGGGTGGGCAAGACTGAGCTCACCAAGGCGCTCGCCGAGTTTCTCTTCGACGATGAGGCCGCGATGACCCGGGTCGACATGTCGGAGTTCATGGAAAAGCACGCTGTCGCGCGGCTGATCGGGGCGCCACCGGGCTATGTCGGGTATGACGAGGGCGGTGTGCTGACCGAGGCCGTGCGGCGGAAGCCCTATCAGGTGATCCTTTTCGATGAGGTCGAAAAGGCGCATGGCGACGTCTTCAACGTGCTTCTTCAGGTGCTCGACGACGGCAGGCTGACCGACGGGCAGGGCCGCGTGGTTGACTTCAAGAATACACTGATCGTGCTCACGTCGAACCTCGGGTCGCAGGCGCTTTCGGCCTTGCCCGAGGGTGGGGATGTGGGCGCGGCGGAGGCGGATGTGATGACCGCCGTCCGGGCGCACTTCCGGCCGGAGTTCCTGAACCGCCTCGACGAGATCGTGATCTTCGAGCGGCTGTCGCGCGACGACATGGGCGGGATTGTGGAAATCCAGCTCGGGGGGGTCGCAGAGCGGCTCGCGGCGCGGAACATCACGCTCGACGTGTCGGAGGAGGCGCAGACGTGGCTCTCAAACCGGGGCTACGATCCGGTCTATGGCGCTCGCCCGCTCAAGCGTGTGATCCAGCGGGCGCTCCTCGATCCCTTGGCCGAGATGCTGCTTTCGGGCGGAACCTTTGATGGGCAGAGCGTGCCGGTGGAG
>JBCDHQ010000142.1:0-10817 GCA_038749815.1 Pseudomonadota bacterium
CTCCGGGCTCGACGTCGATGACTTAATGGACAGCATCCGTTTGAGCTACTCGGGATTCGGCGGCAGCGCATTGCCGATCACCGTCTCCACACGCGGCTTCGATGATCCCGCTTTGAACGAGCGGTTTGCCGCCGTCATGGATGGCATGGACAAAATGAATATGATGCGCATCGTCGCGACGAAGGTGCCCTATGCCATGCCCGTCAAAGCCGCGCACCGCTTCACCAGCGGGTTCGGCACCCGCCGGGACCCAAAAACCGGGGCGCGGCGGGCACATAACGGGATCGACCTCGCCGGCCCCCGCGGCACGCCGATCCTGTCGACTGCCGATGGTGTGGTCGTGTTCGCGGCGCGGCAGTCCGGCTATGGAAATCTGATCAAGATCCGGCACGAGTTTGGGTTCGAGACAGTCTACGCGCATTTGAACAAAATCCATGTCGCCGAGGGCGACCGGATTGCGCGCGGCGACCATATCGGCGATATGGGGACGACGGGTCGCAGCACCGGCGTACACCTCCACTACGAGGTTCGGATCGGCGGCCGGCCTGTGAACCCCATGACCTTCATAAGGGCCGCGAAAGATGTTTTCTAAGAACAAACCAGGTGAAGCAGAAAGCATGAGTACGGCGCCAAAGCCCACAACACCCCCGCTCACATCGACGCCGCCGGTGACCTCATCGGCGACGAAGTCCAAGCCATCGCCGTCGATTCTGTCGGCTGATCTGACGATCAAGGGCCATCTCAAGACGTCCGGCGACATCCAGGTCGAAGGCACGATTGAGGGCGATATCGAAGCGCATCTGCTCACCATCGGTGAGAATGCCACCGTGAAGGGTGAGTGCGTTGCCGATGATGTCGTGGTTACGGGACGCGTCGTCGGGCGCGTGCGCGGGATCAAAGTGCGGCTGACCTCCACTGCGCGGGTCGAGGGCGACATCGTGCACAAGACGATCGCGATCGAGTCCGGCGCGCATTTTGAGGGCTCCGTCCAGCGGAGCGACGACCCGCTGAAAGCCTCCACCCAAAAGGCGATCCCGGCGCCCTCACCCGCGGCAGCCTCAGCCGCCGAGTGATGGACAGACGACGCGCAGTCTAGTCGGTCTGCGCGTCCGCCCGGGCCTTCCCACTGACGTTGTGGGCAAGGGTCGCTGCCATGAAGGCATCCAGATCTCCGTCCAGCACGCCCTGAGAATCCGAGGTCTCGTGGTTCGTCCGGAGGTCCTTAACCAACTGATAGGGCTGGAGGAAGTAGGAGCGGATCTGGTTGCCCCAGCCGATCTCCCCCTTTGAGTCATGCGCATCCTGGATCGCCTGGGTCCGCTTGCGCATCTCGAGTTCGTAGAGCTTCGACTTCAGCGCAGCCATCGCGATCGCGCGGTTCTGGTGCTGCGATTTCTCGGAACTGGTGACCACAATCCCGGTCGGGGCATGAGTGATCCGGACCGCAGAATCCGTTGTGTTGACGTGCTGTCCTCCGGCACCGGAGCTGCGATAGGTGTCGACGCGGATGTCGGACGGATTGACCTCGATTTCGATCGAGTCGTCGACGACAGGGTAGGCCCAAACGCTGGCGAACGAAGTCTCGCGCGTGCCTTTGCCGAAGGGTGAGATCCGAACGAGGCGGTGGACGCCCGACTCGGTCTTCAGCCAGCCATAGGCGCGCTCACCCTTGATGAGGTATGTGACGGACTTGATCCCCGCTTCGGTGCCCGCAGTCTCGGACTGAAGCTCCACCTTGAAGCCGCGCTTCTCCGCCCAGCGCACATACATCCGAGCAAGCATCTGCGCCCAGTCGCAGGCCTCCGTCCCCCCGGCGCCGGCGTTGATTTCGAGATAGCTGTCATTCGCGTCGGCCTCCCCGTCGAGGAGCGCCTCAATCTCGGCGCTTGCTGCGCTGTCACGCAGAAGCGCGAGCGCCTCCTCGGCCTCGCTCACGACCTCCGCATCGTCCTCCGCCTCGCCAAGTTCGATCAATTCGCGCTGATCGTCGAGTTCGCTGGCCAGCGACTTGTATCGATCGATGGCGGAGGCCAGCATCTGGCGCTCCCTCATCAGCTTCTGGGCGCGGGTCGGATCCGACCAGAGGTCCGGATCCTCCGACATGGCGTTGAACTCCTCCAGCCGATGCTCGGCCGTGTCCCAATCGAGGCGCTGGCGCAGGAGCTCAAGCGACTTTTCGATCTCGGCCACATGGGATTCGGTTTCAGCGCGCATCGGCAAGCCTCGCGGGGTGAATTGGCCCTCGGTTCTATCCCCCGTCCGGGGGGGAGGCAAGAGGTCCGGAGCGCACGACGTCGAGGATCTGGGCCAGCATGGCGCGCCGCGTTGACCTCTGCGCCAGGCGGGCGGCTGATGCGCGCGCGGCCGCAGAAATCTCTTGGCATTGCTTGGGGTTGGCCCGAGCCCAGTCGATCTTGGCCTCGGCATCGAGGGCGCCGGGCTCGAGGGGGATGTAGTGTTCCCACGGGCGGAACAGAGGTGTGTAGTAGAGCTCCCATCCATCCTCTTCCTTCAACACGACCGAGCGCGTGTTGGCCGCCATCAAGAAGTTCGATCCCGTGTCGTAGCCTGCGAGGCTGAGGACATAGCGGTAGCGGTGGAAGAAGGACGGCGCGCGGCGCGCATCGACATAGGGGGCAAGGCGCGGATGGTTTGCCAGGCCCGACTGTCCTCGCCCGAGGACGAGCTTGGCATCGATGTCGGGTGAGGTGGCTGTCCGGTGCACAAGGTTGTGGCGCGAGAGGCCAAGAAGGGACGGCCAGGCATCGCCCCCCTCGCTCAGCTCTCGGGCGAGCACATAGGCCAGCCGAGGCTCGGCGCGATCCGGCATCAGCTTTGCCTGCGTGAGGCCCGCGAGGGCGCCCCTCCAGACCGCGGCGTCCGCCTTCTGGGACCACGGCACCTCATCCGGTGTCTCGAGGCTGACAAAGCCCGGCGCGCCTGGCGTGTGGTAGCGCGGCAGCGGCCACAGCACGAGGCGTCACGTCCCGGGCCTCCGGCAATAGACTAGGGTCGGTGCCGGCGGCGCGCCAAGATCCGCCGTGCCGTAGGGCCGCGCATCCTGCATGTCGACCACAAGCGGCGCGCGGTGCCCCAACTGGTGGGCCTCGTTCAGGACAGCCTCGGTGCGCTCGAGCTTGGGGTTTTGCGTCGTGTCGGCAAAGAACGGCCAGCGCGCGCGCGGGTCGACCGCGATCGGAAACGCCTGACCGGTCCGGTCGACCACAGAGCCGCGTCCGTCCCAAACGGCGTAGAGGTCTCCAACAGTCTCCAAATCAGTCAGGGGCGGCGCGGGGTCCGACCTTGTGGCAAACGCCGTCAGCTCATCGCGCACCGCCGTGTCGAGGGCAGTCGACCGCTGCGATGGCAGCGGGGTCTGGGGCGCTTCTTGGGGTGCGAGGGGCGGTGGCACCTCTGGTGGCGGCAGCTCAAAATGCGCCCCGAGATGGGCAACCACGGGAGATGGGTCGGCGGCATCGAAGACGAGGGCCCGAGGATGTGCCGCCAAAGCGTTGCGGCAGGTGCGCTGATGCGTGGCCGCGTGCGTGGCCAGGGCGTCGGGAAGGGCGTCTGGCGACACGCCAAAGACCTCGGCGAGAAGTGGCGTCGCCTGAGAGGAGAGATAAGCCCGCGCCCAATTCGACGGATCGACAAGGGGGAGGAGGGTGTATGCGTCGGGAAACGCCGCGATGACAGTGTCGAACGCCGTGTAGGCCCATCTCGGTGGACGGTGGAGGCAGTGCTCCCCGACGAGATCGCAGATGAAATGCGCCTGCAATCCGTTCGGAAACGGATGGGACCCGGTCCTGGCCGCATAGAGGATGCTATCAGCGTGGTGCGCGCCGCGCGCCGCCTTGTATCCGCCGCGGCGAAACATCCTGAGGAGCGGACCGCTCGCCGCGCCGGGAAGCCCAAAGGAGAAGACGCGCGGCAGCGCCGCCAGAGGCTCCGTCAGTAGCTGCCGCCAGTTGTCAGAACGCCAAAGCCCGGGCGTTGCGGAAGGACCTTGGTCTGTCCGCGCACAACGATCTCGCGAGAGCCTGCGGCGGTCGGGCGATCGAAGAGCGGCAGGTTCTCGGCCATCTCAAAGCCACCATCGATGTAGCGGCCCGCTGAGCCCACCGGAGGCTCCTCCCCCGCGCGGAAGAGCTCCGCCACCACATGGCCACCGCTGGCGTTGTTGGGCAGGCGCACGCCGGTCGAACGGTCGATCTTGACAAGCACAGTGCCGGGGGGCTGCGGCCGGTTGAAATTGTTGAATTCCTGCAGGGCGACTTTCATAAACTCGGCGAAAACCGGTCCGCACATGGTGCCACCATAGGCCCCGCGTCCCATCGGCCGTGGCTGGTCAAAGCCCATGTAGCAGCCGGCGGCAATCTGCGGGGTAAACCCTATGAACCAGACGTCCTTGCTGTCGTTGGTCGTGCCGGTCTTGCCGGCGATCGGCACCCCGAGCGGCTTGCCCACCGTGCTCGCCGCCGTGCCGCGGCTGACCACGCCCTGCATCATTCCCGAGAGTTGGTAGGCCGTGACCGGATCCATGATCTGGCGTGCGTCGTTCCAGATCCAGGGCAGCTTGCCCGGGCGCGCGGTGTCTCCGTCGCAATGGCGACACTCCTGCGGGTCCTGGCGGACGATTGTGTTGCCGTTGCGGTCCTGCACGCGATCAACGACCGAGGGCTCGATGTACTTCCCGCCATTGGCGAACATCGAATAGGCGGCGACCATTTTGTAGAGAGTCGTCTCGCCTGCGCCGAGCGAGTAGGACAGAAACTCAGGCATGTCGTCATAGACGCCAAAGCGCTCGGCGTATTGACTGACGCGCCCCATGCCAATGTCCTGCGCGATGCGAACCGTCATCAGGTTGCGCGATTGCTCGATCCCGGTGCGCAGCGGTGCCGGGCCGTAGAAGCGGTTGGAGGCGTTGGTCGGACGCCAAATGCCCGCCGCTGTGTCCACTTCGACCGGGGCGTCGACGACGATCGTGTTGGGGCCGTAGCCCGAATCGAGCGCAGCTGCATAAACGAAGGGCTTGAAGCTGGAGCCCGGTTGCCGCGTGGCCTGGGTCGCCCGGTTGAAGACCGAGTGCTGATACGAGAACCCGCCTTGCATGGCGAGCACGCGGCCGTTCTGGACATCCATTGCCATGAAGGCGCCCTGGACCTCGGGGATCTGGCGGAGCGACCATCGCACAAACGCCCCATTCTCGACGATGGCCAGCACGAGAACCACATCGCCGACCCGGTAGAGATCCCGCGCATCGCCTGGCCGGCCAGCATGGCGGCCGCTGAAGCGGATGCTGTTGATCCAACTGGCCTCTGAGAGTGTCAGGAAGTGCCCGTCCGCATCGTCCTCCACGCCCTCGACGCCAATCCGTGCGGAGCTGTCGCTGACATCGAGCACGACGGCGGGGATCCACCCGACGACATCCCGGGGCACGCGGCTCTCCGCGAGTGCGGTGCGCCATCCCTCCTCCGTGGTCAGGAGGTCCGGATCCAACTCTTCAAACGGGCCGAGATACACCCCGCGGGAGCGGTCATACTGCTCGAGCCCGCGGCGGAGCGCGTTGGACGCGGCGCTTTGCAACTCCGGATCAACGGTCGCTCGAATGGTGAGGCCGCCCCCGAAGAGCTGCTCCTCGCCGCCGGGAAGACGCTCGGACAGCTGCCGCCGGATCTCATCGGTGAAGTAGTCTCGCGGTGGCAGAGCATCGCGGGACGACAGGATATCCCCGGATTGGACCGTGTTCAGATCCTCGGCGCGCGCAGCTTCGTAGACCTCACGGGTGATATAGCCGTTCTCGAACATCTCCTTCAGAACGAAATTGCGCCGCCATATTGCGTCATCATAGTCGCGCACGGGGTGGAGACGTGCAGGCCGCTGCGGCAACGCGGCCAGATAGGCGGCCTCGGCGACAGTCAGCTCTTCGATCGTCTTTGCAAAATACGTCTGAGTCGCGGCTGTCACGCCGTAGGAGTTCTGGCCGAGATAGATCTCGTTCAAGTAGAGCCCCAGAATGTCCTCCTTGGAGAGGGCCTGCTCCACTCGGACAGCGAGGATCAGCTCTTTGATTTTCCGCTCAACGGACCGTGAGCCGTCGAGAAGGAAGTTCTTCATGACCTGCTGCGTGATGGTCGACGCGCCGCGCAGACGCCCCCCGCGGGCTGCGTCAACAGCGGCCTTCACCATTCCAAGAGCGTCAAACCCGGAATGGACATAGAAATTCTTGTCCTCGGCCGAGATGAAGGCGTTCTTGATCAAGTCCGGGATTTCGTCGGTTGGCGTGTAGATCCGACGCTCGCGCGCAAACTCGTCCATCACGAGGCCGCGCGCCGAGTAGACCCGCGAGATCGTCGCAGGCTCATATTGGGCCAGCTGCTCGTGGTCCGGCAGATCACGACTGTAGTAATAGAACACGCCCGCAACGACCGCGATGGCGGTCACCGCTCCGAGGCTCGCCCAGGCGAAGAGAAACCCAAAAAAGTTCAGGATGCCGCGCAAAGGTCCCATCCTTTTGTCCACTGCTCAAACTCGATTATGACAGCTGGGTTAACGGATTCCAACTCCTGCCCGCCGGGAGCGGTGTCGCGTGGCGGACATGTGTCCCTGTCACGGATGCCGAAAAACCGATTGTCATCCTTCGCGCCCACAGGCTAGGGTAGAGAGGTTCGGGCGCTCGCCTGAAATATGCATTTGGTGCGCGGGTCTGGTCCGACATCCTCATGGACGCTCCAGTCACTGCGCTCTCACGGCGCTGCGGCGCCAGCCGGCCCGAAGGTTTCGGGCATCCGTGATAGGCGCCGTTTGCCGGCGCTGGAGTGACAACCGCGATGGAGCGACCCTCGACCGCACGGCTTCCGTCTAAACCGCCTTCTGGTGGGTTTGGAGACGGAACACGGCCAGCGCTCCTGACCCCCACATGCCGAGCCGCCCCCCCGCGCCGCGACACTGTCGCCCGGGTTGGGACGCCGGCGCGAAAGACCATCCCCCTTCATGCCAATGAAAATGCTTATCGATGCGACCCACGCGGAGGAAACCCGCGTCGTGGTCGTCGACGGAAACAAAGTTGAGGATTTCGACTTTGAATCTTTGAACCGCCGGCAGCTCGCCGGAAACATCTACCTCGCAAAAGTGACGCGCGTCGAACCGTCTTTGCAGGCGGCGTTTGTGGATTACGGCGGCAACCGCCACGGCTTTCTGGCGTTTGCCGAAATCCACCCCGACTATTACCAGATCCCAAAGGCTGATCGCGACGCCCTCCTGGCGGAGGAGGCGCGTCTCAACGCCGAAGCGGAAGCGGCCGCAGAGGCCGAGGCGCAGCGCGGGCGTCGCCAGACCGCTCCGGCCGCCGCGGCGCCCGTTGATGCTGTCACGACGACGGAGCTCGACACCAATGACGACGTGTCGACCCTCATCGAAGATCTCCCGGAGGCGACGGGGACGGCGGACGCTGCGACCGCCGTGGACGCCGACGCCGAAGCGGGTGAGCATGCGCCCGCCGGTGCCGACGATGTCGACGACCCCGTCACGGCCGATGCGCTCCCAGCGGAGGAGGACGCCTCTGCGGACGGCGACGCGCCCGTGGCCGTCGATGAGACGGAGGTGAGCGACGCCGGACCGGAAGCCGATCCCGAGGCATTGGCCGAACCTGCCTCAGAGGAGAGCGCACCCTCAGACCCCGAGCTTGCCGTTGAGGCGTCGGAAGAGGCCGCCGATGCGGGGCTTGATGACGAGTACGGATCGGTCGCGGATGACGAGGTCAAGGCGGAGATCACGCCGCGCAAACCCCGCCCCAAGCGGTACCGCATCCAGGAAGTGATCAAAGTTCGCCAGATCCTCCTCGTCCAAGTGGTCAAGGAGGAGCGTGGCAACAAAGGCGCTGCGCTGACCACGTATTTGAGCCTTGCGGGGCGGTACTGCGTGCTGATGCCCAACACGGCCCGCGGTGGCGGCATCAGCCGCAAGATCACCTCCGCCACAGACCGAAAGAAGCTGAAGGAAATCGCCTCCGAACTGACAGTGCCGCAGGGGGCCGGGCTGATCATCCGGACAGCCGGCGCCAAGCGCACCAAGTCCGAGATCAGGCGCGACTACGAGTTTCTGCTCCGCCAGTGGGAGCAAATCCGAGATCTGACGCTTCGCTCCATCGCGCCTGCGCCGATCTACGAGGAAGGGAGCCTGATCAAGCGCTCGATCCGCGACCTCTACAATCGCGACATCGACGAGATTTTCGTCGAGGGCGAGCGGGGCTACCGCGAAGCCAAGGACTACATGCGCATGCTCATGCCGAGCCATGCAAAGAACGTGCAGGCCTATACGGACGCGATGCCGCTATACTCGCGCTACCAGGTGGAGAACTACCTGACGGCCATGTTCAATCCGACGGTCCAGCTCAAATCGGGCGGGTACATCGTCATTGATGTGACAGAGGCGCTGGTTGCGGTCGATGTGAACTCCGGTCGGTCGACCAAGGAAGGCTCAATCGAAGAGACGGCGCTCAAGACCAATCTCGAGGCGGCGGAGGAAGCGGCGCGGCAGGCGCGGCTTCGCGACCTCGCCGGTCTGATCGTGATCGACTTCATCGACATGGAGGATCGGCGGAACAATGCCGCCGTCGAGAAGCGCCTCAAGGAAAAGCTGAAGAGCGATCGGGCTCGGATCCAGGTCGGTAAGATCTCCTCCTTCGGGCTTTTGGAGATGAGCCGGCAGCGCCTCCGCCCGGGCATGCTGGAGGCGACGACCGCGCCCTGCCCCGCATGCCATGGCACCGGACGGGTCCGCTCAGACGACAGTATGGCCCTCGCGATCCTCCGCGAGCTCGTGGAGGAGGGTGTCCGCAAGCGCTGCAAGGAGGTCGTGGTCTCCTGCCCGGTCGCCATTGCCAACTACATCCTCAACGCCAAGCGCGACCACGTCGCGATGATCGAGGCGCGGTTTGGCCTTTCGGTGAGGGTTGAGGGCGACCCGACCCTCGTGAGCCCCGACTTCAAGATCGAGCGGCTGAAAGTCGCGACGCGTTCCGTGACGCAGCTCGCGCTGCCGATCCCAATGGCGGAGCCCGAACCGGAGGTCGACCTCCCCGATCTGGTCGATGAGGAAGACGAGGTGGACGCCGAGGTCGAGGCCGTGGAAGCCGGCGCCGAGGAGGCTCAACCGAAAAAGCGCCGTCGCCGCCGTCGCCGCCGGCGGGGCGGATCGGGTGCAGAGGACGAGACCGATCAGGCCGTCGAGGTCGAGGCCAGCGCAGAGGGCGACGGCGACGGAGCCGCCGAGGATGCGCCGCTGCCGGAGGCAAAGCCCAAACGCTCCCGCTCGCGCTCGCGTGGCCGTTCGCGCAAGTCCGAGCCGGAGGCGGCGTCCGAGGCGGGACCCGATGCGGAAGGCGTGGCCGAACCCCTCGAGGTCGAGGCCAGCGGTGAGACCGATCAGCCACCAGTGACGGAGGACGTATCCGCCGCCGAGCCCGCCACGGCCCCCAGTCCGGAGGAGGAGCCCTTAGCCCCGGACGGGGAGGTGGCGGCCGCCCCGGACGTGGACGCTCCCGAGGCCGCTTTGGAAGAAGACGCGCCGCCGGAACCTGTTGTTGTGTCGGAAGACCCCGCGCCAGAGCCGCCGGCCCGCAAAGGGCCGAAGCCGCGCGTGCGCGTGTCCGCCAAAGAGGCCATCGCGGCCGCCACGTCGAGCACACCCACCGAGCCGGAACCGAAGGCCGGTTCGGATGCGGAGGTCGTGGTCGCGACGGCGCCCCCGGAGGATGAACCGGACGCACCAAAGCGCCGTGGCTGGTGGTCGCGCGCCCTAAACGGCTGATGGCGGGCGACGTCTAAGCCCCGGACGCAGCGCCGCGGGCCTGGTACCACGCGCGGAGGCGGGCCAGCCCCTCCTCCATGCGCTCTGTTGCCCCGGCATAGGAAAAGCGGAGCGTGTGGCGACCGCGCCCGGGATCAAAGTCGAGCCCGGGCGTCACCGACACACCCGCCTCGCGCAGGATCTCGTCTGCCAAGGCCGAACTCTCGACCTCAAAGTGGCGCGTGTCGGCGTAGAGATAGAACGCACCGTCCGGCGGGGCGATATCGGGGAAGCCGGCTGTGGCGAGGCCCTTGCTGAGGAGCGCACGGTTGGCCGTGTAGACGGTGCGGTTCGCGTCGAGCTCCTCTGTCGCATCGAGGGCTGCAAGCGCGGCAATCTGGCTCGCATGCGGGGCGCAGATGAACAGGTTCTGCGCCAAGCGCTCCACCCGGCGAATATGCGCCTCGGGCACGACCATCCAGCCGATCCGCCATCCGGTCATCGAAAAGTACTTCGAGAAGGAGTTGATGACGTAGACGTCATCCGAGAGCTCAAGCGCCGAGACCGCGCGGTCGCCATAGTGCAGACCATGGTAGATCTCGTCCGAGATGAACGCAACGTCGCGCGCGCGCGCAGCCTCGAGCAGACCCGCGAGCGCCGCACGGTCGAGCATGGTGCCGGACGGATTGGCGGGGCTTGCGACCAGAAGACCGTCGAGATCCGGCGCAATCTGATCGGGTGTCGGCTGGAACCTGTGCACCGCCTCCGTGCGGAGCCCGACAGGAGTACAGCCAAGCGATTTCAGAATGTTGCGGTAGGAGGGGTAACCCGGCTCACCGATCCCGACCCGACCGCCGGCCTCAAAAAGCGACACGAAGGCGAGCGTGAATGCGGCGGAAGATCCGGCGGTGATCACCACCCGCTCAGGATTGAGATCGAGGTCGTACCAGCGGCCATAGAGCTCCGCGATCCCACGACGCAAGGCGGGAAGCCCGAGGGCAACGGTGTATCCGAGCGCGCCATTCTCC
>JBCDHQ010000143.1:0-10772 GCA_038749815.1 Pseudomonadota bacterium
ACCCGAACGGGCGGCGTCAACGTTGGACCCGGGTCGAGCCGGAGCGCATCCCCTTCGAGCACGGTCAACCGCCCGGGAAATGCGTCGGCTATGTCGGCCAGAGCGGGCAGGCATCGCGGGTCGCGCTCGATCGCCGTCACATGCCGCGCGCCCTCCATCAGAAGCGCCCGCGTCAGCCCTCCGGGCCCGGGTCCCACCTCCAGCACATCCGCGGTCTCAAGATCACCCGCCTGCCGCGCGATTTTGCGCGTCAGATTGAGGTCGAGGAGGTAATTCTGGCCAAGAGACTTCCGCGCCACGAGGCCATGGGTCCGGATCACCTCGCGGAGGGGCGGCAGCGGGTCGGTCACGCGGCGCGGGTCGCGGCGATCTCGCGGGCGAGGCGCAGAGCAGCGATCAGGCTTCTCGGGTCAGCGACGCCCTTGCCGGCGATGTCGTAGGCCGTGCCGTGATCGGGGGATGTGCGCACGATGGGCAGGCCGAGGGTCACGTTCACGCCGCCGGCAAAGTCGACCGTCTTGATTGGGATCAGGGCCTGGTCGTGGAACATGCAGACCGCGGCGTCATACTGCGCGCGCGCGGCTGGGTGGAACATCGTGTCCGCCGATCGAGGCCCGTCGAGTGTCATTCCCTCCGCCCGCAAACGGTCGAGGACCGGAGCGATGACCTCAAGCTCCTCGCGGCCCATCGCGCCGCTCTCGCCGGCATGTGGGTTCAGGCCCGCCACGCAGATCCGCGGTGCCGCGATTCCGAAATCGTCCCGCAGCGCATCGGCGGTTGTGCGCAACGTCTCCTCGAGGAGGGTGGGGGTCAGGGCCGCCGGCACCTCGGTGAGCGCGATGTGGATCGTCACCGGCACGACGCGCAGCTCGGGTGAGGCAAGCATCATGACAGGTCGTGCGACGCCACAGAGCTCTCCCAGGTATTCGGTGTGGCCAGGGAACTTGAACCCCGCACCGTCTTTCAGCGCCTTCTTGTTGATCGGGTTCGTCACAACGCCCGCTGCGGTGCCGGATCGGGCGATCTCGACGGACCGTGCGATGATCTCGACTGTTGCGGCCGCGTTTGCCGGGTCCGGACGGCCCGGGATGACGGGGGCCGCGAGAGGGTGATCGAGAACGCAGAGGGCACCGCCGTGGCTCTCGTCCAGCGCGGTCATGCGGTGGACGGCGATGCCCATCGGGTGAGCCAGCGCGGAGAGATGGTCGCCAGAGCCGAGATAGACAAAGGGCACATCGCCCTCGGCAAAAGCACGCAGCGCAATCTCGGGTCCGATCCCCGCCGGATCCCCTTGGGTGAGGAGGATCGGTTTCACCGCTCCTCGATGACAGCGCTGCCGCGTAAGTCGGCGAGGTAGCCTTGCCCGAGGGTGGTCAGGCGCTGCGCGAAGAGACGTTGGCGGATCGCCTCCCGCTCCTCCGGCGAAACTTGGTCGGAGCGATCGCAGAGCATCAGGAGAACCACGCCGCGGCCGTCGCGAATGGTCACCAAATCGCCCGGATCCATCTCGGCAAGCGATGGCGCGACCTCTGCGGGCAGCGCACGCACGGGCGTCGGTTCGCTTCGCCCGCTGCCAATGCCGAAATCCGCTGCCCTTGCATCGAGATCCGAGCAGAGCTCGGTCTCCCTCTGAATGCGGCGGGCCTCGCCCTCCGCTTGGCGCGCCGCCTCCTCGCCGCCCTCGGCGATCGGCCAGATGAGCTGGCTGTAGCTCACGGTGATCGGGCCCGCCTGGTCCTCGGGGATCGGCTCGCGCCGACGCTCCAGGAGCTTCAGGATGGCAACGCCTTGCTGGATCTCGACAGGCGCGGTGACCTCCCCCACCTCGAGCGCGAGGAGCTGGCTCGCGAGGCCCGGGGGCAGACGCTCGATCGGGACCCACCCCATGCGCCCCCCGTTGGATGCGGACGGCATTCGGGAGTATCGCTGCACCGCCGCGGAGAAGTTGCCTTGCCCGTTCAGCTCCCGAGACAGGCGCCGCGCAATCTCGAAGGCCGCTTCTTCGCCCCGCTCCTCAAACGGGATGCCGAGCTCCTGCAGACGGACGCTCTCCCGGAGGCCGCGGTTGGTCAGTGCCAAGGCGGCATCGAGATCCCCTTCGGTGGGGGTTGCGATCCGTCGGAACCGACCCTGCACCACGCGCCGCCAGCCGAGGCCCGCGCTGATAAAGCTGTCCATGGTCTCGGGCGCCACACCGGCCTGGCGGAGGGCCGCGGAAAACTGATCCGGCTCGATGTTGCGCCGCTCCAGAAACTCCAGGACACCGGCGGCGATCTCCTCCTCGCTCGGCTGGACCTCAAAACGGGCGGCAATGTCGAGCTGCAAGCGGTCGATGATCAGCTGCTCGCGGGCCAGAGCCTCCAGGTCGCCCGCTGCGCCGAACACGGTCAGCAACCGAACCCGCTGCGAGATTTCAAAGGCGGTGATGGCCCGTTCGTTCACGACCAGAACAGGCGCAAAGCTGGAGCGCTCCTGCGCGAGCAGCGGCGTTGCAAGGGAGACAAGGAGGAGGAGGAAGCGGAGGGTCATGGGCACCGCGCATCAGGATCTGAGGTCGCACCGGCCCGTTGGCCAATCGCGTGACCGCGTCCCCCCGAGGCCGGCAAGGTTCACGGTCAGACCAATATTGGTCGATGTCGGGACGTTATTCGAAGTCGTCACCTTGCGCGAGACCGAAAGCTCGATTTCCGCGCATTCGTTTCCGTAGCGGAGAACGGCTTCGCGGTCGAGCGCCAGGCCGGACACAAAATCGTAACGAAGCTGGCCCGACACCTCCCAGTTCGGCGCAAAGCGAAACCGCCCGCCGACCGTGGCCTCCTGCCGCTCGGGCAGGTCCAGATCCAAATCCTCGGCGAGGAACAGATAGCGGGAGCTCGCGTCGAACCGGGGGGCCCGGTAGCCAATCTCGACTTCGCCGCGCCGGAACGCGAAATCGTCCGGCGCAAAGAGGCTCCTCCCCGTCAGTTCCAGGGCGGGCGGCAGATCGAAATTCACCGCAGCGACAAAGTCCGAGGTGACGCCGCTCAGACCTGAGGCGAGTGTGAACCGATCGCCTGCCTCCTCCCGGAGGATCTGCCCGCCGGTCACTGAGACGCTCCACCCCGAGGGATCGTACCGGCTGTAGGTGAAGCCCAGATTTGCGCGCGCCCCGGTCTCGATGGCATCGCGGCCGGGGAAGCGGTTGAAGAGAAAGAGGGAGGTTTCATCAAGCTCGGGCAGGAGGCTGTCTTCGTTGACGATTTCGCCGTTCTCGATCTCGGTCGAGGCGATGAGTTGAGCAACCGGTTCAATCACGTGGGTCTCGCCGCGCGGGCCCCCGCGGACGAGGGGCCACCTGAGCTCAACGCCGGCCGAGGGGACAAACCGGGTCGCAACGTCACGGTCCTCGTCGGCATCGGTGGTGACGTAGGCATCGCCGCGGACATCTCCGATCACGGCGCCCTGCACCCCAAAGGGAAGCGTCTCCGCCCCTCGCCAACCAAGACCGGACCCGATGCGAAACACGTCCCGCCCATCGGCGCGCACAAGCGACAGCGCGTCGGCTTCGAGTGTGAGCCGCCCGCCACCGGGGCCGGCGATCCAGCTCTGTCGGTAGTCGATCCGCGGCAGGACGAGCGGGATCTCGTCCTCTGGCTCGTCATCCCGGAGGGACTGGTATGACACGATCCGAGCGTCGACATACTCCCGCGAGCGCACGCGATTGATGCTGACGAAACTTGTAAGGCGATCGCGGTCCGAAAAGTTGAACTCCTGCAAGAACTCGCTGTCGGTGACCGTGTTGAACTCAGCATCGAGCCGGAACGACGCGGGGAGGGCAAACGCCGCCTCGGCGTCAAGAAACCCGCGCAGGCCACCCTCCTCGTCCGGATCGATCAGGAACGCCCCAGCTGCGCGGAGCGCACCGGCCTGGAAATTCTGGCGATACTCCCCCTCCAGAAGCGTACCAGCATCCGTCGTTATGAACGGTGTGAGGGTGGCATCGGCATGGTCTCCGAGCGTGATGTAGTAGGGCAGCTTGAGCCCATATCCGTAAATGCCTGAGCGGGATGCCTGCGGCACCAGCGCGCCCGTGGCGCGCCGCACGCCTGGCGCTGGAATCCGAAGGGCAGGGGTGTAGGCCACAGGCACACCGAGCACATCGAAGAACGCGTTCCGGAACCAGATCCGCTCCGCCTCTTCGTCATGGATCACGCGGGCGGCCCTGATCCGCCAAAGCGGGACCGGGCGAATGGCGCAGACAACGCAGCTCGTTGCCACCACGCGGTCGAGGCCGTTGTAGCGCCCATCGATACGCTCGCCCCCTGTCGCGGCGATCTGGAGCTCTTCGTTCAGGATCAGCCGCGCGCCCTCGATCAGGCCGTTCCGAAGATCCGCTGAGACTTCCGCCAGCGAGGCCAGGAGGACAACACCCTCGGCCGAGCGCAGGCGGAGCGGGCCCTCCGCCAGGATCCTGTCGGCGCGGCGGTCATAGGTTATGCGCCGCGCCTCAAGCGTCTGACTGTCATAACTGACGGTGACGTTGCCCTCGGCGATGATCACATCGCCATTTGCGCGCACGTCCACGCGATCCGCTTCGAGTGTCACATCCTGCGCCGCGGCGGCAGTTGCCACCAACAGGAGGAGCGCCACTGCGAGCCCCCTCATCCATCCTCCAAGTGAAGGAGGAGGCCAAGCGCGAGGAGGATTGCAACCGCAGGTGGGCTCCATGCGGCAAGCCAGATCGGGATTTCCCCTGTGTTGCCGAGGCTTTCGGCGAGGTCCTTGAAAAAATAGAGGAGGAAGCCTGCAAAGATCGAGAAGAGGATCATGACACCGCTCTGCCCGAACCGCGCGTGGCGGAGCGAGAAGCCCGCCCCGATCAGCACCATGGCTGCAAAGAGCGCCGGGACGGCGAGCTGGCTTTGCAGGTAGACGCGGTGGCGGATGGCGGAGAAGCCCGCCCGCTCCAATCGCTCGATAAAGCCCGGCAGCGCCCAGATCGAGACCGTCTCGGGGGGCGAAAAGCTGTCGAGGATCTGCTCCGTCAAAAGATCTGTGGGCAGCGTCAATTGCACCAGCGCCTCCGCCTTCCCGAGCGAGCCGTCGGCCGCGACTTGCCAGCGCTGCACATTCCGGAGGAGCCAGCGCGCGCCCTCAAGCGTCGCCGAGCTCGCCTCGAGGCGCTGCGTCAGCAGGTTGTCCGCGTCAAACCGGTGCATGCGCACGCCAAAAAGGATGCGCCCATCGGCACTGACCCGGTCGGCCTGGATCACTGTTTGTCCGACCGCCTCCCCCTGGCGCAGCCAGACCGTGTTCTCACTGACGGAGAGCACATTGGAGGCCGCGCGCGACGCTTCAGCGCGCATGTTGGTTGCGGCCTCTTTGGTGATTGCAACGATCGGGTTGAAAAACAGGATGAAGAGAACGCCTATTGCGCCGGCGGCGATCATTGGAACCACAAGGACCCGGAGGGCAGACACACCGGCCGCCCGGATGATCACAAGCTCCGACCCGCGGGCGAGACTTTGGAACGTCGTCAGCGCGCCGAGCATCAGGATCAGCGGAAACACGAGGGCGAGGGTCGCCGGGATCTCGAAGAGGGTAAGTTGCATGGCGAAATCCAGGCCCTGATCGCTCCGGCCTGCGCGGCGAAGGCTCTCAATGAACATGATGAGCGCAACAATCCCCGTCAGAATTGCCGCAACGATGAGAACACGGCCGAGAAACACGCGGAGGAGGTAGCGCGACAGCGTCATGCGGATCGCGGCCGTTGGGAAACACTGGCCCGCCGGAGGAGGAAGATGATCACGGCAATGGCGATCGCCGGGGCTGCGTAGAAGGCGGGCCAAGCCGCGGCGGTGCCCTGAACCGTGGATTTCGCCACAACGCCGGCGGCGGCGAGCGACGCGCCCATCACGATCGCGACCCCCATTCGGTTGGCAAAGCCCCGGCGCTGATAGCTGCCTGTCAGCATCACCGCGAGCGCGAGCATCGGCATCAGAAGGGCGTTGAGCGCAAGCACGATCTTCTCGTGACCGACCGCCAGGAAGTCGGCCAAGTCGTAGCGCTCATTGGTGAGCATCTCCGCGGTCGGGCGCAGGAGCTGCAGCAGCCCATAGGATTCGGGGCGTACCCGGATCTCGGGTGCTGCGTTGACGAGCTCCGACAGATCGTACGTGAACTCGTCGAATTGCACCCGCGAGAGCAGGCTCTGGCGCCGCGTGTAGCTGAGCGCCACGCCGTCCGACATCACCAGCCGCGCAACATCGCCGTCGCGCAGAAAGACCGCGCGCGCCGCGGAATACGTCACCGGGTTCTCTGGATCGCGTTCGTCGTGGAGAAAGAGCCCCTCCATCTGGCCTCGCGTGGACGCGTCGTGGAGGAAAAGCGTGAGACCCGGCGTGGGATGGAGAAACTGCCCCTCCCGTATCAGCGCACCCGCCAGCTCCGACTGGATCTCGGCCCGGCCCTCGGAGAGCCGGCGCTCCCCCCAGGGGATCATCTGGACTGTGACGAGGGAGGTCAGCGCAGCCGCCACCAGCCCGTAGACGAGGATCGGACGGGCGAGGCCCCACGGGCTCTCCCCCGCGGCCATCATCACGACAAGCTCGCTGTCGGTATAGAGCTTGTTGAGCGAGTAGAGCGCCCCCGCAAAGGCCGCGAGCGGGAGGACGATCATCAGAACGAGCGGCAGCACATAGAGCGAGAAGAGGAGAAACAGGAGAAGCGAGTTTCCGGAGGAGACGACAGTGTCGATCAGCGGCACCGCCTGACCGAGCCAGATCACGCCGGTCAGGATCAGCGTGAAGAACGCGAAAGCCGACAAAAGCTGGCGGAGGACATAGATGTCGAGGCGTCGCATCTCGGGTGCGTCCGGTTCCCTGCGTGCACCCCCGTCTGGGGTCAGATCCGGATCTTAGCCCCGCTGCCCCGTGGCGTCACCCCAATCTGGTCAACCTTCGCCAAAGCGTCTAATTCCAAGGGCAGCGCCCCAGCAAGGATTTCCCATGACCGACATCATCGACCTCTCCCTTGTCGAGACAGATCTCGACGCGCTTGCCGACGTCACAGGCAAGGTCGCCGTTCTGATCACCGAGGAGGGCGGGCTCGACCCCGCGGGGCGGCGCGTCAACCGCCTGACGCGCGGCGCGCTCGCCCGTCTCGGTGAAAGCTCCGGCTTCTCGGACATGAAAACCGGGACCGTAAAGACCCTTGCCCTGCCCGCTGGTTTGACCGCCGAGGAGGTGCTCGTCGCGAAGCTCGGCAAGGCGGCCTCCATCGAAGATGCGCGGAAGGTCGGCGCGGCGCTGGCGAAAGCCAAGGGCAAGGAGGCGCTGACGCTCTGTCTCGGCAGCCATCGGCGCGCGGCCGAGGTGGTCGAGGGGGTGCTGCTCCGAGACTACGCCTACCGCGCACAGCGGACCGGAGATGCGGCCTCGGTCCCACGCGGTGCGGTGCAGGTCATGGTGACGAAGCCTGACGCACTCGACAGCGCAGTGGCGGATCTTCGCGCGGTCGCGTCGGGCGTCTTCCTCACGCGCGATCTGATCAATGCGCCGGCAAACGTCCTGACGACCGAGAGTTTCGCGGAGCAGATGACCGCGCTCGGCGATCTCGGTGTGCAAGTGGAGGTTCTGGAGGAGGCGGAGCTCGAGAGGCTCGGCATGCGGCTCCTCCTCTCCGTCGGACAAGGCTCCGAAAGCCCGTCCAAAGTGGTCGTCATGCGCTGGGAAGGCGGCGAGGGCGCTCCCCTTGCCCTTGTGGGAAAGGGGGTCGTGTTCGATACGGGCGGGATCAGCCTGAAGCCCGCCGGCGGCATGGAAGACATGACGATGGACATGGGGGGCGCAGGCGTCGTCGCGGGTGTGATGCACGCCATCGCGGCGCGCAAGGCGAAGGCCAATGTCGTGGGCCTGATTGGCCTCGTCGAAAACATGCCCTCCGGCCGCGCGACGCGCCCAGGCGACGTCGTGGCCTCGATGAAGGGCGACACGGTCGAGATCATCAACACCGATGCGGAGGGCAGGCTCGTCCTCGCCGATGTGCTCTGGTACACGCAGGATCGGTTCGAACCCCGCGCGATTGTGGATCTCGCGACGCTCACAGGCGCGATCATTGTCGCGCTTGGCCACGAGAATGCCGGCGTGTTTTCGAACGATGATGCGTTTGTGGATACCTTCCTTTCCGCCGCTCGGGCTGAGGGGGAGGGGGCGTGGCGCATGCCTCTCGGTCCGGGCTACGCAAAGCTCCTCGACAGCCGGGTGGCCGATGTGGCGAATGTGGGAGGGCGCTGGGGCGGCTCTGTGACGGCGGCCGAGTTCCTCCACCGCTTCATCAAGGACGAGACGCCCTGGATCCACCTCGACATCGCCGGGACGGCCTCGACCAAGTCTGAGACGGCCTTCGCGCCAAAGGGGGCAACGGGGTGGGGCGTGCGGTCCCTCGATCGTCTGATCCGGGACATGCTCGAGACGTGAGACGATGGCGGAGGTGCTCTTCTACCATCTGACCGCGCGTCCGCTTGAGCGGACGCTGCCGGAGCTTCTGACCCGGACGCTCGCCCGCGGGTGGCGCGCGGTGGTGCGGTCAGGGCGGGAGGCGGATCTCACCACGCTTGACGATCATCTCTGGACGTTCGATCCGGCGAGTTTCCTGCCGCATGGTCGAGACCGTGGGGCGGACCAGCCGATTTACCTCACCACCGGGGTGGAGCGACCAAATGGTGCGTCGCTCGTCTTTCTGGTGGCAGGGGCTCGGGTCGACCCGGATGAGGCCGCGGTGCTGGAGCGGACCTGCCTTCTTTTTGACGGGCACGATTCCGATGCGGTCGCACTGGCCCGCTCGGACTGGCGGGCTGTGACCGGGGCGGGGTTGCCCGCGGTCTACTGGGCGGACGAAAACGGGCGGTGGACCGAAAAAGCGCGGAGCTGATCGAGGTGAGCCCCGCGGCTCACCGAATGAGCTTCATCTCCGCGCCCGAGATCTCGATCTTCTCAAACCGATTGAGATAGCTCATGCCCAAAAGCGAGGTGTCGAGACGACCGCCATTGACCGCACCCCGGACATGACGGTCCGTGAAACCGGCGAGCGTGACCTCTTCGATGGTGATCGGCGCAATGCGGACGCGGCCGTTTGCGGTGCTCGCCTGACCGGAGAAGTGCAAGTCTCGGTTGTGGTATCCCACCCGAGACGCGTCCTCTTCGTTCAGCACGACCAGCGAGGCCCCCGTGTCCACGACGAACTTCACCGGCGCGTCGTTGATGTCGATCGTGACGTAGAAGTGCCCGTCGCGCGCGCGTCGCAACACGACCTCGTCATTGACGAATGTCGTAACGCGGGGTTCGGCGATTTGGCGGGCGTCGCTTTGTTCCAGAAGGTTGTAGCCCGCAATGACGGCAACGAAGATGCCGAGCCACACGACGACGAGCTTCAGATTCTCGGAGAACCGGCGACCGGCGTCGAACAGGAAGTAGCTGCCAGCAAAGAGACCCAGCAAGACGAGATAGATCAGGTTGGCCGTTTGGTCTGACGTCATAGTCCTATCCTGCCAAGAAACCGCGGCTGCGCAACCCGCACCAGTCGACCTCCGCGGAGCGTGCTGCCAGGAGCACACTGGAAAAACGCGTCCGCCTCTCAATACTTAAATGCTCAGACACAAGTTCAAGAAGCCTTAAGACCCACGCGCCGCGGTGTGTGTCTCGTCGGAAAAAACATCGTGGCTCCGACCGTTTCGGGCGAGCGCATTGGCACATCGATGCGACACTATCGCCGCACCCTAAGGCGCTCTTGGCACACCAGGGTGCCGCGTGACCAAAGCGCATTTGCGCCGGGTGCCGAAGAAGCGACATTCCGCCGTCTGCATGGGTGACAACGAGAGAGAAAACTCGTGGGGCCGCGCGGATGTTGGGGCTCACGTGTTGCCCTCCGCGCGGTCCAACTTGTCCTGCGCCTCGGCCCAGAGCCCCTCCGCTCGGGTGAGGCCATCTTCGACCTCGCCGCGCTTCTTCTGCCACTTCGCAATCTCCTCGGTGTCGCCGCGCTCGTAGAGCAGCGGATTGGCGAGGCGGCTGTCTATCGTGCGGCGCATATCCTCGAGCTTCTGGATGCGCGCTTCACATTTTTCAACTTCCGCGCGCAAAGTCTTAATCAAGTTTTGTGGCGGGCGTTTGGCCTTATGGGGCGCCTTTTTGTCTGTTGGCTGTTTTTGGCCGAGGAGGAGCCGCTGATAGGCGTCGAGGTCGTCCTCCCAGGGTTGAACCGCGCCGTCCTTCACGAGCCACAGGCGGTCGGCGACGCAGCCGATCAAGTGCGGGTCGTGGCTGACGAGGATTACTGCGCCGTCGTAGGCGTTCAGCGCCTGGACGAGCGCTTCGCGGCTCTCGATGTCGAGGTGGTTCGTGGGCTCGTCGAGGATGATCATATGCGGCGCGTCCAGGGTGGCAATCAACAGCGAAAGGCGCGCCTTTTGTCCGCCGGACAATTGGCCAACTCGGGTGTCTGCTATGGCCGCGCCGATCCCGCCGCCCGCAAGACGTGCACGGATCTTGGCAGGTGTTTCGTTTGGTCGCAACCTCCGGATGTGGTCAATCGGCGTTTCCTGCAGCTCCAACTCGTCGACTTGATGCTGCGCGAAGTAGCCGATCCGGAGTTTTGAGGACGCAACGCGCCGGCCCGTCATCGGGCGAAGACGCTCGGCGAGCAGTTTCGACAGCGTTGACTTGCCCTGACCGTTGGCCCCGAGAAGCGCGATCCGGTCGTCTTGGTCGATGCGCAGATCGAGACGTTTGAGCACG
>JBCDHQ010000144.1:0-10757 GCA_038749815.1 Pseudomonadota bacterium
CCGCCTTTTTTGCGGCCGCGAGGGAGCGGCGGGCGAGGAAGTGGCGCCGACGGATGTGGGTCTTACGCTCCTCGGCGAGCGCGGTGAGGCGGTCGTCGGCGGCGCGCGCTGCCTGTTCGACCTCCATGTCCGAGGTCGCTGTGTCGCGACGCAGGGTGGCAATCGCTTGTTCGGCCGCGGCCGCAATCCGACGTCCCGCGGCAGTGGCGGCGCGCGCCTGATCGGCTGCGCGTTGCCGGGTGGCGAGCGCCACACCCTCGAAGCGGCGATCGGCCTCGGCGCGGGCGGCCTCCGCCTGGCGGAGGCTCTCCGGGTCATCCGCCTCGATCTTGCCGAGCCCCGCGGACGGGCGCGCCACCGCGCGGAGCGGCGGCGGCAGGGCCAATGGCAGAAACGGGGCGGGCGGAAGCGCGGCCATGGGCGCCAATGCCAGGGGCGGAATGACCAGAGCCTCCCCGTTGTCCTCGGGGCGGCGCGCGCTCCGCCGCGGTGCCCGCCGTCGGTCCGCCGGAGCCTCCCGAGCGGGCCGTCCGGCGGAGCGCGGCGCGTGACGCTCGGCCGTGTCGTCTGCCTCAGGGCCGGCCGTCTCAAGGGGCGGCGCGGGCGAGGACTGCGCCTCCGGCACGGAGGACTGAACCGCGGGTGTTGTGGACTGCGTCGGAGGCGGCTCTGCCTCGCTCCGGGCGGCCGGCTCCTCGGTCAGGGGCGGTGTGTCAGGGGCGGCGCGGTCCTCATGCCCGGGGATCGGACAGAGGCCGAGGGCACCGGCATCGGCCTCCGGCATCGCGGACATCAGGGGTGGCGCCGGGCTCATATAGGCAGGCGTCGTGACCAGGGGCGTCGACATCGGCGCCGGCGTCTCGGGCGTCGAGAGCGAGACCGGTCGGCGCATTTGGGTGTTGCCCGGCATCAGCCGGCGAGCTCCACCAGACCGGCCGGCACCGTGCGCCCGAGCTTCCGGTACTCCACCAACGCCGCCGCCGCGAGATCCGCCGTCGGGATCGGCACGCCGGCCCCTCCGGGCGCTTCCGAAGCCGCGGCGAGCACGGCCGTGCGCACGAAGCCGCCTGCGAGGTCGCACTGCGCCGCGAGGTGGCGGACGGCCTCCGGCCCTGGACTGCGCGCGCCGAGATGCGCGCTCCAAAGCGCCACGCGCTCTTCAAAGCCGGGCTCCGGGAACTCAATGATCGCATGAAGGCGGCGGGTGAAGGCCGTGTCGATCCGGGCA
Source organism: Pseudomonadota bacterium (assembly GCA_038749815.1). Taxonomy (GTDB): domain Bacteria; phylum Pseudomonadota; class Alphaproteobacteria; order Rhodobacterales; family Rhodobacteraceae; genus Algicella. The sequence goes on from JBCDHQ010000144.1 coordinate 1,229, forward strand.
CGTGCGTTCGAGGTCAGCACGACGAGGCCCGGATGGCTTTCGATCCGAGTGAGGAGGAAGTTGGTTAAAATGTTGCCGAACCGCTCCCCCTCCCCCTCGCCATCGGTCCGCCGCCCGAAGAGCGCGTCCGCCTCATCAAGGAGAAGGAGGACGTCGAGCTCCGCCGCCGCATCGAGGGCGGCTGAGAGGCTTTTCTCGGTCTCGCCGATGTATTTGTTCAGAACGTTCGAGAGATCCAGGCGATAGAGCGGCATGCCGAGCCGTGCGGCGAGGGCGCTGGCGGCAAGGGTTTTGCCAGTGCCCGAGGGCCCGGTGAAGAGCGCATGAACGCCGCGGTTTTCGTCGGCTGCAGCGGGACCGAGACCGCCCCATGCCGCCTCGCGGGAGAGCGCGCGGCGTGTCAGACGGTCGAACGCGTCCCTGATTGCGGGCGTGAGGACAAGCGCCGTCTCGGGCGCTGTCCGTTCCACCGGGGCGGCGATCCGCAGAAGGGCCTCGGTCCCCCGGCTCTGGCGCGCGCGGATCGTGTCGGCGACACCCGGGGGCCGGCTGCCGGACAGACGCTTGGCATCTGCGCCAAGTGCATGGATTTGAGCACCGTCGAGGATCGCCGTCCGCCCGAGGCGCTCCGCCGCATCCCCGTCCAGCGTCTCGGCCCAGAGCGCGACGCGTTCGATGGCGCTTGGACAGGGCAATCGGAGTTCCACCAGTCCATCGAGCGACAGGGCACCGTCCCGCCCCGCATGGAAGAGGACCGGCGGCGAGAAGGGATGAGGCTCGAGCCGCACCTGCTCCCCCGGCGACAGGGAGAGCGAGACCAGCGGCATCCAACCGCCATACCGGCAGGCCGCGGCGAGGGCCGGATCGCCTTTCCACTCGGCAAAAGGCGCACGGACGGCCTGCAGGCCCAGCGCGTCCGCGACAGCGATTGCCGCGGCATCCGCCGCCTCGGCGCCACCCCGGAACAGGAGCGCGCGCACCTCGCCCTCGGCCAGGGCTGCGGCGCGTCTGGCGATCTCAGTCTCTGCCGCGCTTCCGAGCACCGGCTGATCGGGCCCTGGGATCGCGCGCAGGTTGGGCCACTCCGCCGCGCGGCAGGTCAGGACGGCCCAGAGCGCCGGGCGCGTGGCGAGCGTGCGGAACGGTGTCGGCGCATCGCCCGGCCCAATGGTCAGAAGGCCCGCTCGAAGAAGCGGATGCGCCAAGAGATCGAGCGGCCCCTCGTGCCGGCCGAAGAGCGTGTGCCTCAGCGCTGCCGCGAGATGGAACTGCGCTGCGGCCGGTGCGCCGTCGCCTTGCAGCGCGCGCACGGCCAGCGCGATCTCGAGATCGGCTTCCACACCGCCCACCAGCGACAGCAGAAAGACATCCGCGGCGTCGAGGTCGGCCTCCGCCGCAAGCCGTCCGAGTGCTGGTGGCAGCGGCCCTGAGCGGAGCGCGGCCACCATGGCGTCCCAGTCCTCCGCGATCGCGGCATGTGCCGAGCCTCGGCGCGCGGCAAAAACCTCGAGACCGGCGCGCACGATCTCCTCCGGGTGAGGCCCCTCGGTCAGGATCTGCGCGGGCCTAGTCATGGGCCTCCCCCACGGCCGTCAGCCATGGAGGGTCGGGCACGAAGTGGAACGCAACGACGCGCCCGAGCCACCGCACCCAGCCGGGGTCGCGGTCGAGGCCCGCCCGCCGTACGTCGACGCGCGCCGCCTTGAGCGGAAGATCAACGTCGAGATGGGTTTCCGTGCATCGAAAGGCCGCCGGCACGGTGAGGAGCTCCGCATTCCACAGGTTGAGCGCGCCGTATCGCCGCTCCAGCCGCGCTGCCACCCGCTGGAACCCCTCGGGGGGCGGCAACTCCGCGAGAGCCTCGGGCGCGCAGTTCAGCATTGCCGAGACGAACCGACCGAGACCCGCGTCGAGCGGCCCGTCAAGAGCCGCTGCCAGGCTCCAGAGCCAGGCCCACCCGCTTGCCCCGGACTGGGTGACATCCGCGACAACCTCCGGCGTCTCCAGCGCGTTGATGAGGTAGAACACCCCGCCGGCCATTGTGACGTGCTCCATATCCGAGGGTCGAAGCTGATCGACAGGCTCGGGCGTTGCGGCGGGTGGTGCGCCAGTCAGGGCAGGCGCCTCCCGATCAGCGGGGGTGCGCCCAGCCGCGCGGGTCTGGGTGTTGGGATCTTTGAGGGGTGGCGCGGGCGACGGCGTCTGCCGGTCTTCCTCCACCCTGTCCGACGCTCGGTCGATGGCGGCCGCCTCGGGGGCGGCCGTGAGTGCGTCGTCGGCGGTCGCGGCCGGGGCGCGGCTCTCACCTGTGCCGGAGGGGGCTGCGAGCGCTTCGGCGAGTGCGATCACGTCCACCCCCGACGGCGACGGTGCGGCCAGCGCATGCGGGCGGACATGCCAGAGAAAGACGATGGCCAGAAGGTGCGCGGCGGGTGCCGTGACGCTCCGCGGCACGCCGACCAGGGCGCGCCGATAGTGAATGAACGCGCGCTCCCGGAGGAGTTCGCGCACGGCGTCGCTGACGGGCGCGGTGCTGGGCTGGCGTCTCTCGGGCTCTCGCCACCCTGTGTGCCGCGCCACGGCGCCGCGGATCGTCTCGATCTCTTCGATTGAGAGCGTGGCGAGGACCCGGCCGAGATCGTCCGATGCCGCGAGCCGCACGAAGATGCGCGGAAGCTCGAGGATGTTTTGGCACCAGAGCGATGTGACCGGCGCGCGTTCCGTTGGACCCTCCCAACCATCCCAGAACCAAAGACCCTGGGCCCGCCCGTCAGACATGTCTCGGCTGAGGCAGGCCAAGAGGTCCGCGAGGTCTGTGAAGCGGACGGCGCCCGCAGTGGCGGCGAAGGGGGACCAGCCGCTGATCGCGTCGGCCGCGACGCGAGCGGCGGCCGCGCCGGCCGCGCGTCCGAGGCCAGGTGCGTTGGCGGCGACCTCGAGGCGCCGGATCAGGAGCCAGGCCTGGGTCGAGGCCTCGGGCCAGGTCGCGTGGTCGAGCGCGGCGAGGGCCGGACCCCGCGCGCCCGCGGGCGCATCGAGATCGAGCCGGCCGATACGAACCGGTGCCGCGCGCGCAGGCACGCTCAGCCAGGCCCGATGCGGCGGCCGATGACGGAGTAGCGGGTGTCGGGCAGCACGTTCTCGTCCGCCGAAACAACGACGGCCCGCGCCCCTTCGCCATCCTCGTCCTCGAGCCGCAACTGGCCGACCACAGCGGAGCTAGGGTCGAGAAGCTGAAGGAGAGCGCCCGGCACGGCCGCGCGGTTGAGCGTCAGGCGCACTTGTTTGCCGGGCTTCAGCCGTCCCGGTGGGGCCGCGACCGCACCGTGGAGGAGGTCCTGCGGATCCTCGCCACCGGCGAGCATCAGCGCGGCGCGAAGGGTCGCGCGCATCGCGGTCTCAGCGACGCTGCTCGCCCCGGGGTGAAGGCGCGCAAACCACCATGCCACAAGCTCGAACAGGGTCCGGACATCGTTGAAGCGCGCGTCGTCCACCCGGTCGATCCCGGGCCAGAGCGCCGGGTCGTCGATCGCCAGCCGGTCCACTTCCGCCGCCTCGGCCCAGAGAAGGCGAAGGCTCGAGGGAAGCGCGTCCAGCCGCTCGAGGGCACAGACGAGCGCCTGCTCGAGTTGCGCGCGCAGCGTCTCCGCATCGCTGCGAAGGCGCCCCGCGGGGCCCGAGAGGAGATCGGCGAGGGACAGCACTTCCGCCGCCTCCGCCTGGTAGGCGATGAGCGAGGCGGGTGCTGCAAGCGTGAAGACCGAGAGGTCCGCGATCGTTGCCTGCATCTGAAGGCCAAGGGGCGCGATCCGGATCGCGCCTGCGCTTTGCAGGCTTGGGGATGGGGCGCTCCGTCGGCCTGTGAACCGGGCCCGCCGGTCATGGACGAGACGGTCGATCCGCCGCCGCTCCGGCAGCTCCGCCGCCCTCCCGCGGAGCGCCGTCCAGGCCTCGATCGGCACTTCGAGAAGCGCTTCGAGGAACGGCTCCAACTCCTCCGGCACGCGCTGATCTCTGCGCCCGCTGCACCCCGGCACGAGATCGCCCGCGCGATCGGGCCGGAGGGGCAGCGGATCGGGAGGCGGCAGGCTGAGCGGCGTCTCACGAACCCGCACATAGTAGAGCCCGTCATTGTTCTCGAGCACGGCGCGACGCTCGGCATAGGCATCCTCCGTCGCGGCCCAGTTTTCGCTGGCGAGGCGTTGGACGGATTGCGCGTCGCTGAGGCTCTGAAGGCGGGCGCTCTGCAGCGCGTCGAGCTCGCGCCTCGCGGTGACGATCTCTTGTTCGACCGTGGCGAGCTCACGGCGTCGCCGCTCAAGCTCCGCGATTCGGTCCTTCCGGATCCGGACGAGGCCGCTGCGCAAGCGTTGCGCTGTGCGGCTGTCCTCGAGCATCACGCGGCCCATGTCGAAGAGGCGCGGGTGGAGGTCCGTCGCCGACGCCTCGCCGTCCTCGATCGACCTCGAAAGCTCTTCGAGATTGGTGTCGGTCGTCGTGAACTCAGGACGCGTGAAGCTGAGCGTCGCGGGATTGGCGTCCGCTGGAAAGTACCGCGTGATCTGGGCCGCACGACCTGGGAACGTCTCGTTGATGTCGCCGGTCAGGTAGGTCGCAATGTAGTTTTCAAGCGCCGCGTAGAGGGCGCCCTCCGGGTCCTCCTCGGCCGGGTTCTGGTTCCGTAGGATGCCTCTCAGACTGTCGATGCCGCTGATTGCATTCAGGACGTAGCTGTCGATGACGCTGATCGACGAGAAGACGTTGGTTTGCTGCACAGCGGGCGGAGCGATGACAGAGTCTGAGAAGCTCGCCGATCCAGTGAACGTGAATTGCGAGATGATGTTCGGATCGATCAGAAACTCTGCGGTGTCGATGGTCTGGCCGGATGTGAAGAACAGCCTCTGGTCGGCGACGCTCAGGCTGTCGGCCTGAAGGGCCAGAGTGTTGGTGGCGAACAGATCGGACATGGGCGGGCTCCGTCAACCTGGGTCGGCCGCGGCGGCGGCGATCGTGGTGAAAGGGGTCCAGCGGGCGAGCTGCAGGCCGCTGCCGTCGCCGGGAACACCGCCGGCAAGTGCCGTGAAGGAGACGGTGATTGAATCGACCTGTTGGCGCTGGGCCCGGATGAACACGTCGAAATCTGCAATCAGCCGGTCGTTCGCGTCGAGCTCCTCTTCGAGAAGCGCTATTTCGGCCTGAAGATCCGCGCGGCGGCGGTAGAGACCCTCGCGCGCGGGCAGCGCCGTGATCGGGTCGGGGGCGAGGTCGTCGGGCGGTGTCGGTGGCCCTCCGGCATAGGGGCGGGGCAGGGGCGTGCCCTCGGCAGTCGCACGTGTGGCGCGAGTGGCGATCAGGCCCGAGAAAAAGGCACTGCCCGAGGCCGGGGCCGAGACCGGCCGGCCGACGCCGAGCGCCGAGCGCGCGGCGAGCGCGGCCTCTCCGCCAAGCGCGTCGAGCGTTGGAAAGATGCCGAGGGGCGGCGCCGGGATCCGGATCGCCCGAAAGAGGGCGCGCGCCTCGTCGGTCACGGTGCCGTCGGGGTTGAGCGCAGTCTCGTCTAGATCGCCGAAAAGCTGATCGTAGAGATCGGCCCAGCTTTGCCAGGCCGCACGCGCCGCCTGCGCCCGCGTGTAGACGCCCGCATCAAGGATCGCATCCGTCTCCGGCAGATCCATCAAATCCGGACGGAAGCGCTGGTCGGGCACCGCCACGAGCACGCGGATCCGGTCGTTCTGAGTGTGGACCAGGTCGACCACGCCGCGGGCCATCTCGCGCTCTAGCGCTTCTTCAACCTGGCTGCTGCGGATCGGCGCCATCTCGATCTGTAGATCGAGAGGGTCGAAATTGATCTCCGGCAGCGCCCAGCCTTCACCCAAGGGACGCCCTGCGATGCGGGTCAAAAGACCTTCGGGCAGCGGGCCCGCGGCGGGCAGAAAGTCGACACCGATCTGCTGAGAGAGGCGGAGGGCAGGATCGAAGCGGAGGCTTGCCTCAAGCATTTGGGCGAGCGGTTTCAGCCGTGTCTCGCCCGAGCGCGAGGTGAAAGCGCGGGGCGCGAAGGCCGCGCTGCCCGTCGGCTCGGAGGGCAGTGGACGACCGGGCCGCCCGCCGCGGCCAAGCCGCTCCACCGCTTCCGCCCACCGGAGGCGGAGCGCGAGATGCGCCGCGTTCTCAACCGCCAGGAGCCGTCCGGCCGTTGCGTCTATGACCGGACCATCGTCGTCCATCTCAACCAGATCGTTGGCCAGTTTGACAAAGGCGATGGGAACTGCGCCCGTGTCCGCGTCGAAAGGCGCGGTGCTCATGAAGCTCGCCCCGAGGCGGTTCACCGCGCGGAGGGTGTCAAGCGCGAGTACATCGGCCGCGGCGGAGACGAGTTGCAGGTCGAGCGTTGCCAGCGTCTCAATCCGGCTGTCACGGAGGATGTCGAGCTCGGTCCGCGTGCAGGGCGGTGCGTCCGTGATCGGGTCGATGATCGCGACCGAGCGCCGGAGCGTCAGAAGGTACCAACCCGTCAGGGGCGTGTCGGGTGCGCCGGGCGGGGCCGTGCGGGTCTTGTGCGCCTCGACCACTGCAGGCCAGTCGACGACAAGCGGTTGGTGCAGCCGGATGCCGCGGCCGTCGGCCCCGAGCGCGAGACCCGGTTGCACGCTCACGCGGAGCGCGTCGCCCGCACCGTCCTGCGTGACGCTGAGACCCCAGAGGATCCCCGGTGGATGCCCCGTCAGAAGCTGTGTCACCCGGTCAGCGACATAGCCCTGCATCAGCGCAAACTCCGCCTCCCCAAGAGCGCGGCCGGCGAAGTGGTTGAGGCGTCGCGGACCGTCCCCGCTGGCGGCCGCGATCAAAAGGCGACGGGGCATGGCACACTCCTTTCGCTCAACACCGCACGGCCGGTGGTGGATGGTGATCGGGGGTGGTCGCGATCCATAGCTCAGCCCTCTCGCCTACGGCCGCCCGAGAGCGATGTCGGTCCAGAGCGTGCGCTGGCGCCCGGTGAGACCAAGCTGAGTGGATTGTGCGGCGAGGACGAGCCCAGGCTCCTGTCCGCGCGCTGCACCTTCCTCCAGAAGCTCGACCATCGCCGGAAGCGTGTCGCGACCGATGGCACGTTGGAGCGTCTGCCAGAGAACCGGATCGTAGGTGTCCGGCACCAGTGCCGCGGCGACATTGACGAGGCGGAGCGCCTCCTCATCGTCGCCCACAGCCTCCGCCAACGCCTCGACCGTGCGCTCATCGACGTCGCGGGCGCTGACCAGCTCCTCGACCGGACGGATCTCCAGGCGGGACGTGTCAACGATCCGCGTGCGCCCACCGCCAAAGACCAGGTCCGTCCCGAACTGCGTGTCCCGCCCGGGCGCACCTTGACGCCGCCAGAGGCCGGCCGCGCCTGGGCTGACGCCAAGGCTTGGCAGGAGGTCCGACACGAAGGCCGGGAAGTCGTCGTTCTCCGCTTCCCCCAGCATCGTCTCGGTGAAGTCGCGCAGCGTCTCTGCCCGCACGAGCTCCAGGAGCGTCGGCCAGAGTGCGCTCTCAAAGCCATCGGGCACAACGGATATGGCGTCGACGAGCTGGATTTTCTGCTCGGTCTCGTCGCGAAGCGTGTCCGCGAGGCGCAGTGCGGGGTCCTGCGCTTCGTCGGTAGCGATGCGGCGGCTGAGGATGACGCGGTCGAGGTCGATCTCCCGCCCCCGAAGCTGCCCCTCGAGCCGGCTGATGGTGCTCTGCGCGGACGCGAGCCGCCCCTCGAGTGTCGAGATCTGGGCCCTGAGGGCATCGGCCTCCGAGCTGTCGTCGAGCTGGCCCTCCAGTGCCGCGATCCTGGCGCGAAGCTCCGCGATCTCGGCCTGAGCCCCTGCGAGCGCGTCCTGGAGCCCCGGCACGAGGCCCGCAGTCGCCTGAGCCGCGGCGAGTTGCGCGGTCAACGCCGCGAGGCGCGCCTCAAGGGCCGCGATGTCCGCTTCGCTTCCCGCGGCGATGGTCTCTTCGAGGGTCTCGATCTGGGTCTCGAGCGTCGTGACTTGCGCTTCCGCCGCATCGCGCGCTGCCTCAGCGGCGCTCAGCGCGTCCTCGAGCTCTTGGGTGTCCGTCGCGGGATCGGTGCCGGGCTCAGGCGGGGCGTAGCCGCGCGCGATCACAATCGACGAGACACCGGTCTCCGCCGTCCGCGGCGGGCGGCGCATGTACCAGTACCCGCCGCTCTCCTGCACGGCGGCGTGGATCCCCGCCCAAACCACGGCGTCCGTGTCGAGCGCCGCCCCAGCCGTGCTGGGCCGAAGGCGGAGCGTCAGGGGATCGAGGCTCGGCAACCGCTCGGGCAGCTCGGCGGCATTTTCGATGAAGTAGGCGACCATCTGGTCGAGCGCATCGGCGACCGGCATCAGTTGCTGGCTCGAGGCACCGAGGCTCCGCGCCGCGTCGAGCGCGCGCTCGCCCTCGCGGCTGAGGATGCCGACCCGCTCCGTCAGCGCGGCCGGTTGATCCTCGAGCTGGCGTGCGAAATGCCCGAACGCGACATCGCCGAGCGGTGCGAGCACCAGGATTGAGGCTCCGTTCGGTGAGCTGAGGTCAATCGGGTCGAGGCCCTGCGCCTCCTCGAAGAGGACAGACAGGTCATCCTGGCGCACCGGCGCGATCTCCACCTCGAAATGATCGGGGAAGAAGGATTGGAGGCCCGCCTGCGGGTCGACACCATCGACCGGCAGCCGTCCGGCTGGCGGCAGAAGCTCGAAAAAAGAGCTCGCGCGGAAGCTCCCCGCCCGCCCGGTGAGCGCCCGGTCCTCCACCACATCCGCGAGCAAGGCCTCGTAGTGGAGGGTCAGGTCCTGCTGCCATTTGTAGGGCGCGGTCGGTGCGCGGTGCACGCGACGCACCAGCCACTCATCCAGCCAGATCGGCTGGCCCTGCTCTACCGCCAGAAGGCCGAGCGCGACCATGTCGTCGCCGATCTCGGCCGGCTGACCTGGATTGGCGATCAAGTCGCGGACCAGTGCTGCGCGCCCCGTCACATAGGCCGAGCGGCGGACAACCTGACCGTTTTGCGCAAGACGCGTTGTGGCCGGCAGCGACCGGTCGAGCGGGATGAGCGCCAGCTCGACCCCCTCCTCGAACGCGTTGAAGTGAAAGCCCCGCGCGCCGGCGAGGTCCGTTGGAAAGACCTCCGAGACGCCCTCGCCCCGGACTGCATGTCCGACGGCCACGACATAGAGCCCGGTTTCCAGCCGGTCGGTGAGATCTGGGTTCAGCGCCCGGATCTCGGCCATGTCGAAGAGATTGACCTCAAGCCGTCCCGCTGTCGTCTCGTCATCGAGCGAGAGCTCCAGCACCCGGCCGGAGCGGGCGACGGCGAGACCCGGTCCCACCGTGATCCGCCCGTCGAGGCCGAGCGAGACCTCAAACCCCTGGACCACGCCCGAGACCATCACCCGACCGACCTCCCTCAGTCGCTCATACAGGTAGAGCTGATCGCGGATCAGGTCTGAGGCGCGCAGAAGTCGGCCGTCGAAGTAGTTTGTGCGCGACAGGAGCG
>JBCDHQ010000145.1:0-10741 GCA_038749815.1 Pseudomonadota bacterium
CTTGACCGTGTCACTTTGGAAAAGGCGCGGGACATAGTACTGACCGGCCGCCCTTTTGTTCAGCTCTCCAAGCGTTGGATAGGGCGCGACCATATTGGCGACGGCCGAGATCTTCAGCCGATTGGCCAGCACCAGCGCCCAAAGGTTGATCAACTCACCCGCCTGCCGCCCGACAATCGACGCACCGACCGGGCGCCCCCCCACAACCATCACTTTGACAAGACCCTCCGTCGCGCGGTCAGCCCGTGCCCGATCGTTCTCGGCGTAGGGAAAACGGAGGACTTCGAGCTTGGTTCCATGCGTCGCCCGCGCCTCCGCCTCGGTCAGCCCCACCTGCGCCATCTCCGGATCGGTGAAGGTGACCCACGGGATATGGTGTGTCGCCGCTTTCGCAGGAAGCCCAAAGAGCGACTGCCGGATCACGATGCCGGCATGATACCCGGCGACATGCGTAAACTGGAGCCCGCCCGCAGCATCTCCGATGGCAAAGATCTTTGGGTTTGTGGTCCGAAGCCGGGCATCGACTTTCACCCCACGTGAGGTCACCTCCACGCCCGCCTTTTTGAGATCGAGATCCGACGTGGTCGCCTTCCGCCCCACCGCCACCAAAATATGCGTGCCCTCGTGGCGGCCGCTCTCCGTCTCGACCGCAACGCCCATCGGCGTTGCCGCCACCGAAGTCACTTTGGCCGCCTCGATGATCTCGACCCCCTCCGTCCGAAGCCGATCGATCACCACCGCGGCGAGTTCGGGGTCATCCCGCCCGAGCGCCTTCGCCCCTTCCAGAACGGTCACGCGGCTCCCGAGACGCACATGCGCCTGCGCCATCTCGAGCCCGATCGGCCCACCGCCGATGATCAGAAGGTGTTCAGGCCGCTCGAGCAGGTCGAAGATCGTCTCGTTGGTGTGGTAGTCGACCTGATCGAGACCCGGGATCGGCGGCACGAACGGAGTGGAGCCGGTGGCGATCACAATCCGCCGCGCCGTGATCTCATCATCCTCCGCCACCACTGTCTGCGGTCCCGTGAACCGGCCATGCGCCCGGATCACCCGCACTCCGAGACCTTCGAAGCGCTCCTGACTGTCGTGGGGCGCAATACCGGCAATGACATCGGCCACATGCGCCTTCGCGGCTGCGTAATCCACCGTGGGCTCCTGGGCCGAGACCCCGAAGATCTCACCCGTGGTCTGGCTGTGCGCCTGTTTGGCCGATGCCAGCAGCGCCTTCGACGGCACGCACCCATAGTTGAGGCAGTCGCCCCCCATCTTCCCCTTCTCGAGAAGCGTCACATCCGCCCCCATCTGCACCGCGCCCGCGGCAACAGAGAGCCCGCCACTGCCCGCGCCGATCACGAGGAGGTCGGTCTTGATGGCGGCCATCAAACCTGCTCCTGCCGACGGAGGCGCTTCAGGACGATCGGCAGCGCCGAGAGCGCACAGAGACCCAGGATCGGCCCGAGGATGTGCCATTCAAAGAAGATCCCGAGATCCGGTGTCTCACCTTTGGCAAACACATCGCCAAGGCCCGCGCCGACCCAGGTGTAGACGACAGTCCCCGGCATGATCCCGAAAAACGTCGTCAGCACATAGTTGCGGGTCTTCACGCCCAAGAGCGCCGGGGCGAGGTTCGCCACGAAGAAAGGAATCGCAGGGACGAGCCGCATCAAGAGGAGATAGCTCACCTCATTGTCGCGGAGCCCGTCACGGATCTTCGCCATCGTGCCGGTCGTGGCATCCATCCGAGCCGCGAGCGTGTCGCCCAGACCGAAGCGGGCCGCGAAGAAGATCGCGACGGCGCCAATCGTGGCGCCCGTGACAGTCAGCACGGATCCCATCACGAGGCCGAAGAGAAACCCGCCCGTCAGCGTCATGATCAGCGCGCCAGGCAGCGAGAACGCGACCAAGAGCACGTAGGCGCCGAGATACCCGAGCGCTGCCAGAAGGTAGGACCCGTCCCGCCACGCAATCAGCGCTTCGCGATTGGCCGCCAGCGTCTCGAAGCTGAAGCTGTCGCGATAGGCAAAGCCGATTGCGGCGGCGGTTGCAATCAGCCCGAGCGGCAACAGCCGGCGCAGGGTGCTTGTGCGCGGCGCGTCCTTGGTCTCAGCCAACATATCCGGCTCCTTTCGGTGGTGTCCGATCTCACATGCCCGGTCCGGGTGAGTTCGCACAGGGGGGTTCACGCTGCATTGATACGCCCCTGCCGCGCCGTGAGCGGATTGACATAAACCTCGGCAGAGCGTACGCGAACGGCTCGTTAGTTGTAGGGCGCATATGGCGCCCGCGCCCGAGGGGGAGCCCCGACATGAAACGCACGTTCCAGCCGAGCAACCGTGTGCGCAAGAACCGGCATGGCTTCCGCGCGCGCATGGCCACGAAAAACGGCCGCAAAATTCTCAACCGCCGCCGTGTCCGCGGTCGCAAATCGCTCTCGGCCTGAGCCCGTCGGGCTCGCCCGCCTCAAGACGCGGCGCGAGTTTCTGCGCGCGGCGCGCGGGCGGAGCAAAGCGGCGCCCGGCTTGATCCTGCAGGGGTGGCGCCGCGGTGCCGAGGAGGCACCGTGCGAGATCCGCGTGGGCTTCACGTGCTCGAAGAAAGTCGGGAACGCCGTTGTCCGGAACCGGGCGAAACGTCGGTTGCGCGCGGCGGCCACGGAGGTTCTGGCCTTTGAGGGAAGGCCGGGCTGGGACTACGTGCTGATCGGCCGGCGCGATGTGACAGTGTCGCGGCCCTACCCCCTCCTCCTCTCCGATCTGTCGGGCGCGCTCTCCAGGGTCCACGGATGAGCGCCCGCCCCGCGCCCAGCAAACCGCTCGCCTGGCTCGTGTCGCTGCCAATCCTCGCCTACCGTTTTCTCGGCAGTCCCTGGGTCGGTCAGGGCTGCCGCTTCCATCCCACCTGTTCGGCCTATGCGCTCGAAGCGCTTGCGCGCCACGGCGTGGTCCGCGGCTCTTGGCTGACGATCCGCAGGCTCCTGCGCTGCCACCCCTGGGGCGGCTCGGGCATCGACAACGTGCCCCAGTGATCGGGATCAGGCGCCTCCGCTCCGGGGACGCCCTGGACCCCGCCCGGATCGCGCGCAATGTGTTCGATCACACTCTGAAACCCGACTGTCTCGAGGCGTTTCTCGCGGATCCCGGTCACGCGCTTTTGATCGCTGAAGTGGAGGGCGAGGTCATTGGCCAGCTCCGCGCGCTCCGCGTCCGCCATCCCGACAAGGCACCTGAGATGATGATCGAGAACCTCGGCGTCACCCCCGCCTGGCACCGGCGACGGGTTGCGACGGATCTTGTGACCGCGGCGCGCGCGGTCGCCGAAGGGTGGGGCGCAGTGGGCGTCTTTGTCTTGACCGAGACCGGGAACGGTGCGGCGCGCGCCTTCTACCGTTCGCTCGGCTGGCCCGAGAGCGCTGTCCGCCTCTTCGACGCGAGCTAGAGTTTCTCGAAGATGATGATCACATCGCCGATCCCGACGCCGAACCGCTCCATGTAGGCGCGATTGAGAACACGGTCCTCCGTCAGCTGCCACATCCAGTCGTCGAAGCTGACGCGGAGTGTACCGTCGGGCACTGGCAGGTCGATCTCATACTGCCAATTGAAGACGTCGCCTTGCTCGGCCCCGGACGCGGTGCCGATCACCCCTGGCGCAGTTCCGACCCAGCTGTCGGGTCCCGTCTTTTGGAGCGTCCAAACGCGCCGTTCCTCCGAGCCGTCCTCGTAGACGAAGTCCTCCACGAGGGTCAGGGTCTCGCCGTCGAACGTCCCGACAATGTCGACCACAAAGCGCCGCCGCACCGTGCCGAAGAGGTCCTGGAACTGACCATAACCGCGCACCTCGCCCTCAAAGAAGGTCTCAAGGTCGAGTTTCGGGCCGCCGAGCGACGGATCATCAAGGCCCGGCCGGCCGCACGCCCCGAGAAGCAAAATGATGCCGAGAACAATCCATCGCATGTCGTCGCCCCTGATTTGCACTCTATACGTCCTCAGACGCTCTATAGATCTGCGTTCGCCGTCAAAGCGACCAGGCGCGTGCGCCCGTCGCACGCCCCAGGGAACCACCCATCCCCTGTGGCCGCTTCGTGATCGCATCCGTTTGAGCCGAAGCGTCTCTCCCCAGCTCCGCAAGGGGCTGTGCCTCCCACCTCGCCCCACTCTTCGGAGAACCGTCGTCCTGCCCGCGCAGCAGAAGGTCTTCCGAACAGAGTGTGAGCAGGCGTTTCTCGTCCGCTGCGATGCGAAGCAGGTCTCCTCCCGTTCTCGGAGGGTCTGGGCTGGGGTGGGGATGCGCCGCAAGGCCCAGGCAATCGGCTCCGGAGGAGGGCGACACGCGCCCACCATTTCCGGAGCGCACTCAAGCTGGCGGTCTCAGGCGATCTGGCCGGTCTTCACATGTGATCTCGCGTGGGTCGGCGGTTGGGCAGCACATGGCGTTGGACCGGCACACGCGCCGACCTCTGTCAGAGCCCGGCAGCGCACCTGGCTCGCACCCGACGGCTCTCTGGGAGGCGAAGCGGTGGCGACGGACCTGCGCACATGCCCCACGGGACAGATGCACTGGTCGCTCTCTGCGTGCCCCCAGGGCGTTCGGACATGCCCAAAACCGGACCACGCGTCGCGGTCTTTCGCTCGACCAGCCATACCAAGAGGAAAGCGGTGTCCGCGATCAGGCGCATGGGGTGCGGATCCGACCTCTCCTCCCTGCGCTCCAGCGTCGGCGGCGTCGAACCGACCTCCGCCCGCCGGGTCAAGCGGCCGGCGTCCCCATCGACCGGGACACCAAGATCCGCATCGGGCAGGTCGTTGCCCGAACGCCCGAAGACCGCGGGGTCCTTGCGTGCCGCCACCCGTTGGCTGGTGGGAGCTGCCCGGAAGGCGATCATAGGCTGGCCCGTGCGCTGCGCTGGCGGCAGCCTCATCGACCGCCTCCAGACACACATGGCCGGCGCTGGGCAGATCGGCCGGGCCTCGCCGCGGCCCGATCTTCTGTCGGAGCGACGGTCGGTTCGTATGCACCCGCCTCGACGGACCTTGACCGCCATCCGCCAACGGGCTCCCCGAGAGGACGCACGCCACCATTGTCTTGAGCCGGCGCCGCCGCCGCTCCGCCTCGCGGACGGGCCCAGCCCTTGACCACCTTCGAGCGCCCCGCGCCCCGGTCGAGGCGGCAGACCAGAGATGCCGGTCAGATCAATACGACCATCACCCCCCCGGATCCGACACCCCCGAGGACCACCCCCCTCCGAGAAGCCCCCGTGGACCGGCCTGCTGCGTCGTTTCCGCAACCACGAGTCCCATAGGCCGACCCGACACATCCTCCCACTTCAAACACTCAAGGGGGCGTCGATAAGTGAGCCTTCGAAGCCCACCTCTTGCGGCGTGTGCTCCCCTTGAGACTGACGCAAGGGTCTTCCATTCTCCCTCTGACCAACCTGGCGGGGGGAGACACGATGCCACCGTGGGCGGCGCTCTGATCGCCGGGCAGTCGGCCGGCGCGGATGGCAAGCGGCCCGCGCGCAGCGGATGCGGGATCGCGGCGCTTCTTGGCCCACCGCCACGCCCACAGATGTCGCACGTCCGGAGTGATCATGCCAGCCACGGAGTGAGCGTGGTTGTCGGGACGGGTTGAACGCGGTAGGCCAGCCCCATGCTCGACGCGACCGACGAGATCCATCCGCTCTTCCGCGGCGCTCCGCAGACGGTGGAGTACAAAAAGCTCCGGAAGCGCCTCGTGCGGGAGACGCGCGCTGCCATCGAGGCCTATGGCATGGTCACGCCTGGGGCACGCTGGCTCGTGTGCCTCTCGGGCGGCAAAGACAGCTATACACTGCTCGCGGTGCTCTATGAGCTCAAGTGGCGCGGGCTTTTGCCTGTCGATCTCCTGGCGTGCAATCTCGACCAGGGCCAGCCCGGCTTTCCGGCCGGGGTCCTGCCCGCCTTTTTGGCGGAGCGGGGCGTGCCTCATCGGATCGAGTATCGCGACACGTACTCTATTGTGACCGACAAAGTGCCCGCAGGGCGCACGTATTGCGCGCTCTGCTCGCGGCTCCGGCGCGGCCACCTCTACCGCGTCGCGCGGGAGGAGGGGTGTCAGGCGATCGTCCTCGGCCATCACCGCGACGACATTCTCGAGACGTTCCTGATGAACCTCTTCCACGGCTCAAAGCTCGCCGCGATGCCCCCGAAGCTCTTGAACGACGAAGGCGATCTCTTGGTCCTTCGCCCGCTTGCCAATGTCGCCGAGGACGACTGCGAGCGGTTTGCCCGGGCAATGGCATACCCGATCATTCCGTGCGACCTTTGTGGCAGCCAGGACGGGCTCCAGCGCCAGCAGATCAAAGCGCTGCTCGACGGGTGGGAACGGGCGCATCCGGGGCGGCGCCAGAAGATGTTCCGCGCACTTTCGAATGCGAACCCGAGCCACCTCCTCGACCCGCGCCTCTTTGACTTCGAGGCGCTGGCGCCGCTCACCCCCGACGCGGATTGAGCGAACCCTCCGACTTTTAACGCCGATTTAGGGATTGCAATGCACTGCTGCGCGGGGGCGTTTTGGCGGGAGCTGTTTTGTGCGAAGCCATGACTTTTTAGTGAGGGTCGGCGTTCGCGCGCTTTTGTTAGGTGTTTTTGCGGGCGTTGTGGCCCTTTATCTCGTGCAGGGCGCGTTGTTCGATGCGATGGAGCGCCACGCCGATGCGCGTGTTCAGGTGGCGCAGGCGGCAGGTCTGACCGAGCTTGCGACAACCCTTGCCGCGGCGCGCAGCTCCGAGAGTGGGCCGATCCGCAGCGGGATTGAGAGCGAGCTCGAAACGGCCCTTGCGACACTCGAAGGCTTCGGCGTCTGGGCCGCGCGGGAGATGGCTTCGCCCGATGTCTCGAGCGCCTTTCCGGCCTACGCCGCGGCCCTCCGAGGCGAGCAGCTGGTGGGACCCACGACGCGCTTCAACAGCGCGATTGCAGCCCTTGCCTCGGACCTTAGGGCCGACCGCGCCGCACTTTCTGACCGGATCTGGCTGGTGCAGGCATCGGCTTTCGCGCTGAGTGTCCTGCTGACCGGACTTGCCGCGCTGATGGTGCACCGTGCGCATCACGCGCCCAGAGGGGCGCACACAGCCACGCAACCAGAAGTCGACCGGTTCACCGGCCTGCCGACGGCCGAAGCCTTGGCGCTGCGCCTCGACCCGGACATGCCGTCGCTGACCGAACACAGGCCAACGAGTGTGGCCGTCATGCTCAAGTTCGTCCCGGTCGGGCGCGCGATTGTCACGCTCGACGACACGGTCTTCCGGGAGTTGATGCGGGAGATCGGCAAGCGCCTCTCGGCGAGTGTTGGCGACACGGCCGCCCTCGCCTTTTGCGGTCAGGGGATCTTTTGCTTCGTGCAAAAGCGGGCGGAGCCCGACAGCGCCGACAAACTGATCGCCAAAATCTCCGATCAGTTTGCAGATGCCGTGCCCGTCGGGTCCGCGCGCTTCGCCCTCCGCCTGCGCTACGGCCTCGCCCATGTCGAAGCGGACGACACAACCGCGCGTGTGCTGGCCCGTGCCCGAAAGGCGCTGGACCACGCATTCGAGGCCGATGCGGAAGCCCCAGTGACCTACACGCCCGAAATCGGCTTTGCGAGCGAGGAGCGCGAGACGCTGGCGCGCGATCTTGTGGCCGCCCTTGAGCGCGGCGAGATCGAAGGGTACTTCCAACCCCAGGTCCACCTCGGCACCGGCCGCGTCCAAGGTTTTGAGACCCTCGCGCGCTGGCACCACCCGACCCGCGGCATGGTCTCACCCGGTGTGTTCCTGCCAATTGCCGAGACCCATGGTCTCGAAGACATGCTCGGGCGCATCGTCACTGGGCAGGCAATCCGCGCGCTCCGCTCTTGGGATGACGCGGGGTTCGGCGTAGCACAAGTGGGCGTCAACTTCTCGGCCTCGCAGCTTTCGAACCCGAAACTCGTGGATCTGATGAAATGGTCCCTTGATGAGGGCGACATCGCGCCGCAGCGCTTTGCCGTCGAAGTGCTGGAGAGCATCACCGTCGACGGCGACAACGACCCAGTCCTCGGCAGTCTCAAACGCCTGTCAGCCCTTGGATGCCGCATCGATCTCGACGATTTCGGCACCGGATTCGCCTCCATCTCGGGGCTTCGCCGGTTCAATGCGGACCGGATCAAGATCGACCGCTCCTTTGTCACCGACCTCCACTACAACACCGACAACCAGAAAATGGTCACCGTGATGGTCAATCTGGCCAAGGGCCTTCGCCTGGACGTGCTGGCCGAAGGTGTGGAGACGAAGGAGGAGGCGACCATGCTGCGCCGTCTCGGCTGCAACCTGGTCCAAGGCTATTTCATCGCAAAGCCCATGCCGCTTGACGCCACACACTCATGGCTGGCCGAACATACGCGCAAATGGCAAGAGCGACGCGAGGCGGGACGCTCGGTCGCGGTCTGATCCTGCACTCCTTCCGGCCTTGACCTTTCGCCGCGGGCCTTGTTGAAACCCGGGGACGGTGCGGCGGAGGGGAGTTATGGACGATCAGCAAAAGAACCTGATTCTTGCGACCGCCCTAAGCTTTCTCGTCATCTTCGTGTGGTTCATCCTGTTCCCACCGCCGCCGCCAGGCCCAGCGCCGGCCGACCTGCCTGTGGCCGAGGACGGCACGCTCACCCCGCCCGCCGCTGCCCCCTCAGATGTCGTGGAGCTTCAGCCCCGTGAGGACGCCCTCGACGAGAGCGCGCGCGTCGCGATTGAGACGCCACGGCTGATCGGCTCCGTCTCGCTCCGCGGCGGCCGGATCGACGACCTGCGCCTCACTGACTATCGCGTGTCCCTCGCAGACGACGCCGAAATCGTCACCCTCCTGTCGCCGTCTCGAACAGCCGACCCCTACTATGCGGTGCATGGCTGGGCGCCCGGTGCGGGCGGCGGCCTCAGCGCAGACCTCGTTCCTGGCGCCCTGACGGAGTGGTCCGCCGCCCCGGGTGCCGCGCTTTCAATCGGCCAGCCGCTGGAGCTCACCTGGGACAACGGCGCCGGCCTTCTCTTCACGAAAACGATCGAGGTCGACGCGAACTACATGTTCACCGTCACCCAGACCGTCGAGAACAGCGGAGACACTGCGCAGCGCCTCTATCCCTACGCGATCCTGGCCCGACGGGGCGAACCGGAGCTCCGCAGATTCTTCATCCTCCATGAGGGCCTGATCCGCGCCGCCGATGGCGAGCTGAGCGAGGAGGGCTACGGCGCGATGCGCGACTTCCCCGTGCAAGCCCGCGAGGGCACGCCGGCCGAGACGGTCAGCGCGGTCGAGACCGCTTGGATCGGCTTCACCGATCACTACTGGATGACGACGCTCGTCGCACCGAACGCCACGACGGTCGAGACGGTGGCAAAATACGTGCCCCAGATCGACACCTATCAGACGGAACTCCGCTACCCGGCCATTGAGGTGGAGCCTGGGGCGGTGGCCAGCCAGGTCTCCTACGTCTTTGCCGGCGCCAAGGAGTGGGAGCAGATCCGTGCCTATCAGAACCAGCTTGGGATCGGGCAATTCGTCGATGCGATCGACTGGGGCTGGTTTGCGTTTCTGACCAAGCCGATCTTCATCGCGCTCCACTATCTCAACCTTTGGATCGGCAACATGGGCTGGGCGATCCTGGCGCTGACGCTGGTGATCAAAACCATCCTCTTTCCGCTTGCCTGGAAATCCTACGTCTCGATGGCGCGGATGAAGGAACTCCAGCCCGAGATGGAGAAGATCAAAGAGCGCGTGGGCGATGACCGGCAGAAGCTGCAGCAGGAGATGATGCAGCTTTACAAGGACAAGAAGGTCAATCCTGCCGCCGGGTGTCTGCCGATCCTCGTGCAGATCCCGATCTTCTTTTCGCTCTACAAAGTCATCTTCGTGACGATCGAGCTCCGCCACGCGCCTTGGTTCGGCTGGGTCACCGATTTGTCTGCGCCCGATCCGTCGAGCTTCATGAATCTCTTCGGACTGATGCCCTGGGGCACGCCGGGGCCCGAGAGCCTCTTTGCGATCTTCTCGATCGGCGTGCTGCCAATTCTCATGGGCTTCACCATGTGGATCCAGATGAAGTTGAACCCGGCGCCGACGGACCCGACCCAGGCGATGGTCTTTGCCTGGATGCCCTGGATCTTCATGTTCATGCTCGGCACAGTCGCGAGCGGGCTCGTCCTCTACTGGAGCGCCAACAACGTCATCACCTTCTCGCAACAATACATAATAATGCGCAGCCAAGGGGTGAAGCCCGACATTTTCGGCAACATCCTCTCCAGTTTCCGACGAAAGAAGCCGGCCGAATGATGCATGTCGCCTCCCTCTACCGTCACCCGATCAAGGCGATCGGCCACGAGCGATTGGGGGAGGTTGTGCTGACCCCGCGTGCCCGCATGCCCGGAGATCGGATCTGGGCCGTGGCGCACGAGGGCGCACGCCCGGTTGAGGCCTGGGCACCCTGCGCGAATTTCGTGCGGGGCGCCAAATCCGCATCGCTCATGGCGGTGAGTGCCGAGACAACACCCGAGGGGCTCCGCCTCACCCATCCGGAGCGCCCTGAGATCACCGTTGATCCCGAAACCGACGGAGATCGACTTGTGGAATGGGTGCGCCCGATCTGCGACCCGGGCCGGGCGGCGCCTGCCAAACTGGTTCCGGCCCCGGGCGGCATGACGGACAACGAGGCGCCGTGGCTCACGCTTCTGTCCCACGGCTCGCGCGATGCGCTTGGCCGC
>JBCDHQ010000146.1:0-10732 GCA_038749815.1 Pseudomonadota bacterium
CCGCTACGGGCACCTCTCCGCGGCGCATCTCCGTGCGCTGGCCGAGGAGATGCGCATGGCCATGGCGGAGGTCTATGAAGTCGCCACCTTCTACGCCCATTTCGATGTCGTGCGGGAGGGCGAGACCCCGCCCCCTGCCCTCACGATCCGGGTGTGCGATTCACTCTCCTGCGAGCTCGCCGGAGCCCAGACCCTCAAGGCCGCGCTGGAAGAGGGGCTCGATCCATCCGAGGTCCGGGTCCTCCGCGCGCCCTGCATGGGGCGATGCGACACGGCGCCGGTCCTCGAGATCGGCCACAACCACATCGACCACGCAACGACCGAGAAGGTCGCCGCCGCGATCGCCGCGGACGACACGCATGCACATCTGCCGGATTACGAGCGCTTCGCGGCCTATCGAGACGCCGGCGGCTACGAGACGCTGGCCCGGATCCGGGCCACGGGCGTCTTCGAAGAGGTGCAGCAAACGCTCCTGGATGCCGGCATTCGGGGCCTTGGGGGGGCCGGGTTTCCCACTGGGCGCAAGTGGGGCTTTGTGCGGGCCGAGGCGGGACCGCGGTATCTGGCCGTCAACGGCGATGAGGGTGAGCCCGGAACGTTCAAGGATCGCTACTATCTCGAGCGGACGCCGCATCTCTTCCTCGAAGGCATGCTGATCGCGGCCTGGGCGGTCGACGCTGAGACGTGCTTCATCTACATGCGGGATGAGTACCCCGCCGTCCTCGACATCCTCCGCCGCGAGATCCGGGCGCTCGAGGAGGCGGGGATTGTCGCGCCGGGCTACATCGACCTCCGCCGCGGCGCCGGCGCCTATATCTGCGGCGAAGAAAGCGCGATGATCGAGTCGATCGAGGGCAAGCGCGGCCTCCCCCGCCACCGCCCGCCCTTCGTCGCGCAGGTCGGGATCTTTGGCCGACCGACGCTCGTGAACAACATCGAAACGCTCTACTGGGTTGCCCGCGTTCTCCGCGAAGGCGGCGACATCCTGTCCGGCGTCGAGCGGAACGGCCGAAAGGGCCTCCGCTCCTACTCCCTTTCGGGGCGGGTCAAACGGCCGGGGGTCTACCTTCTTCCCGCAGGCTCCACAATGTTGGATCTCATCGACGCAGCGGGCGGCATGCTTGAGGGACATGCGTTCAAAGCCTTCCAACCGGGCGGCCCATCTGCCGGCCTGTTGCCGGCTTCCCTTGGCGACGTGCCGCTCGACTTCGATGTGTTGCAACAGCACGGGACGTTCATAGGCTCAGCTGCCATCGTTGTCCTGTCGGACCAAGACAGAGCACGGGACGCCGCACTCAACATGCTGCGCTTCTTCGAGGATGAGAGCTGCGGGCAATGCACGCCCTGCCGCGTCGGCTGCGAGAAGGCCGTGAAGCTGATGCAGGAAGAGGAATGGGACCGCGCCCTCCTCACCGACCTCTGCGACGCGATGCAGGACGCGTCGATCTGCGGCCTCGGCCAGGCGGCTCCGAACCCGATCCGCCTGACGATGGAGCACTTCGGAGATGAAGTGTGACGTCGCGGGCAGTCCAGTCGTCGCGAATGGCGAGGCCCAAGGCCGGCTTCTGCCGGGCGGAGGCTGACGCCCGCACCGCTCCGCTGACACTGCGACGGCCAACCACGGGGATGCGTGACGCCGCCGATCGTGCGCCGGTCCCGGTCCGGATCGCAAGCAGAGGACCGCAGACCCAGAATACTCGCCGTCCCGATGCAGTGGTGCTGAGCACACTCGGGTAGCCTCAAAGAGAGAAGAGCCATGCTAGACGCCGGCACACCCAAGACTGTCACCTTCACCCTCGATGGAGCCGAAGTGACCGTGCCCGAGGGAACCTCGATATGGGATGCGGCCCACGGGACAGGGCTCAGGATCCCCCATCTCTGCCACAAGCCGGCCCCGGGCTACCGCCCGGATGGCAATTGCCGGGCCTGCATGGTTGAGATCGAAGGAGAGCGCACACTCGCCGCCTCCTGTATCCGGGACGTGCGGGAGGGTATGGTCGTTCGCACCGACACCGATCGGGCCGAGAAGGCCCGCGCCACGGTGATCGAGCTTCTCGTCGCGGATCAGCCCGCGCGAGACCGGGCGCATGACGCGTCCTCGCATTTCTGGGACATGGTCGAGGCCACGGGCGTTGAGGAAAGCCGGTTCCCGGCGCTTGAGCCCACGACGATCCCACTCCTCGATGACAGCCACGTGGCGATGCGGGTCAACATGGACGCCTGCATCCAGTGCAACCTCTGCGTTCGGGCCTGCCGAGACGTCCAGGTCAACGATGTGATCGGCATGGCCGGACGCGGCCACACCTCTTATCCCGTGTTTGACTTCAACGACCCGATGGGCGCGTCGACCTGTGTTGCCTGTGGCGAGTGCGTGCAGGCCTGCCCGACGGGCGCGCTGATGCCTGCGACAGTCCTCGACGATGCGCAAGTGGGC
The DNA here is from genome assembly GCA_038749815.1 of Pseudomonadota bacterium. Lineage (GTDB taxonomy): Bacteria > Pseudomonadota > Alphaproteobacteria > Rhodobacterales > Rhodobacteraceae > Algicella. The sequence continues at coordinate 2,435 of JBCDHQ010000146.1, forward strand.
GACAGCGGCGATATCGACCGCGAAGTCTCGAGCGTCTGCCCCTATTGCGGCGTCGGCTGCCAGATCTCGTTCAAAGTCAAGGACGACAAGATCAAGTATGTTGAGGGGATCGACGGACCGGCGAACGAGAACCGGCTTTGCGTCAAGGGCCGCTTCGGCTTCGACTATATCGCCCACCCCCACCGGCTGACCAAACCGCTCATCCGGCGCGAGGACGCCCCGCCCAAGGGCCTCAATGTCGATCCAGACAACTGGCACCTCCACTTCCGGGAGGCGAGTTGGGACGAAGCGCTGGACGTCGCGGCGGGCGGCCTCGCGACGCTGCGCGACGACGGTGGGCGGAGGGTTGCGGGCTTTGGCTCGGCCAAGTGCTCGAACGAGGAGGCCTATCTTTTCCAGAAGCTGATCCGCCAGGGCTTCGGGCACAACAACGTAGATCACTGCACGCGGCTTTGCCACGCGTCGTCGGTTGCTGCACTCCTCGAGAATGTGGGGTCCGGCGCCGTGACCGCGACATTCAACGAGATCGAGAACGCGGACGTCGCCATCGTGATCGGTGCCAACCCGACGGAGAACCACCCCGTCGCCGCGACCTATTTCAAGCAGTTCACCAAGCGCGGCGGCAAGCTGATTGTGATGGATCCCCGTGGCCAGGGGCTGAAGCGCTTCGCCAGCCATATGCTCCAGTTCAAGCCGGGGGCCGATGTCTCGATGTTGAACGCGATCATGCATGTGATCGTCGAAGAGGGTCTTTACGACCAGCAGTACATCGAGGGGTACACCGAGAACTGGGATGAGATGAAGGCGCATCTCGCGGCCTTCCCGCCCGAGAAAATGGCCCCGGTCTGCGGGATCGAGGCGGATGTCCTGCGCGATGTGGCGCGCACCTTTGCCACGGCGCAGGCGGGTATGATCTTCTGGGGCATGGGTGTGTCGCAGCACATCCACGGCACCGACAACTCCCGCTGTCTGATCTCACTTGCGCTGATGTGCGGCCATGTTGGTCGGCCCGGCGCCGGCCTCCATCCCCTCCGCGGGCAGAACAACGTGCAGGGGGCATCGGATGCGGGTCTGATCCCGATGTTCTTGCCCGACTATCAAACAGTGACAGATGACGGCGTGAGGAGCGCCTTCACCGAGGTCTGGCAGTCCGGCGATTTCTCGAGCGAAAAGGGGCTCACGGTCACGGAGATCATTGACGCAATCTACGCGGGCGACATTCGGGGCATGTACATCCTGGGGGAAAACCCGGCGATGTCCGATCCGGACGTGGAACATGCGCGCGACGCGCTCGCCAAGCTGGACCACCTGGTGGTTCAAGACATTTTTCTGACGGAGACCGCCAACTACGCCGACGTGATCCTGCCCTCGAGTGCATGGACCGAGAAGTCGGGGACCGTGACGAACACAAACCGTCAGGTGCAAATGGGCCGGCCGGTGCTCCCCCCGCCCGGTGACGCGAAGGAGGATTGGTGGATCGAGGTTGAGCTCGCCAAACGCCTCGGTCTCAACTGGACCTACACCCACCCGTCCGAGGTGTTCGCCGAGATGAAGCTCAACATGAACTCTCTCTCGAATATCACGTGGGAGCGGTTGGAGGCGGAAGCGGTCACCTATCCCTCGCTCTCGCCCGAAGATCCGGGGCAGCCCATCGTGTTCGGCGACGGCTTTCCGCGGTCGAGCGGACGCGCGCGGTTCACGCCGGCCAATGTGGTGCCGCCCGATGAGCTGCCGGATGCGGAGTATCCCTTCGTTCTGATCACCGGGCGCCAGCTCGAGCACTGGCACACAGGCTCAATGACCCGCCGTGCGACGGTCCTCGATGCCGTTGAACCCGAGGCAAACTGCTCGCTCCACCCGAAAACCCTTCGCGCGCTCGGGGTGCGCCCCGGCGACACGATCCGCCTCACCACGCGGCGGGGCACGGTCACAGTGATGGCTCGCGCGGATCGTGCAGTGGCCGAGGACAACGTGTTCCTGCCCTTCGCCTTTGTCGAGGCGGCCGCCAACATCCTCACGAACTCGGCCATCGATCCCTACGGCAAGATCCCGGAGTTCAAGTTCTCCGCCGTGCGGGTCGAGCCTGCGCTGCCGCTCGCGGCTGAGTGAGGGGACACGGGGTGCGCCCCCGTCGGTCCAGTGTCTTTGCAGCAGGCGAGCGTCCCTCCCGCCCCGGGTCTTCCGTGCCCGCGAAACCCGTGTTAGAGGGCGCGCGACCGTGAAGGGGCCCGTCGGCCCCTTCTTTTTCAAAGGACAGACCGATGGCGATCCAGCGCACTTTCTCGATCATCAAACCAGATGCAACGACCCGCAATCTGACCGGCCAGATCAACGCCAAGTTCGAGGCAGCGGGCCTGCGCATCATCGCGCAGAAGCGGATCCATCTCACCAAGGCGCAGGCCGGCGCCTTCTACGCCGTCCACAAGGAACGCCCGTTCTACGACGAGCTGTGCACGTTCATGGCCTCGGCGCCGGTGATCGTTCAGGTCCTTGAGGGGGACGACGCCGTTGCGAAAAACCGCGACGTGATGGGCGCGACCAACCCTGCCGAAGCTGCGGAGGGCACCATCCGCAAGGCGTTCGCGCTCTCCATCGGCGAGAACTCGGTCCACGGCTCCGACGCCGAGGAGACGGCCGCCGAGGAGATTGCGTATTTCTTCGCCGGGATCGAGCTCGTCGGCTGACGTCTAGGACCGCAACCAGTCTTCGGCCGCGCCGGCATCGGCCGGCCGAAACCCACGGACTTGGATGCCGGGCAGGAGCGCACCCTCCAGCTCCGCCGCAGAGCGGAGCCAGCCCGCATCCGCCACCAGCGCGACGCGCCGAAACCGCCGGCGGAGCTCCAAGAGCTCTGGGAGTTTGCGGAGCTTGACCGTGAGGGCGCCGACGCTCGGCCAGGACCGCCCGCTCACGCGGGTCAGCATATCCGCAGCACTCATGTCGCCCGTCTCCGCAATCAGCCGCTCGAGACCGGCCTCCATCTCCAGCGTTCCAATCCTGCCGGCAACTGACACGTCGATCCGTCCCGGACCTTTCCGTTCGATGGTCAGCATGATGCACCTCCCAGCGGCAGTATGCCTCAACCCTGACCAAGGTGCGAGGGATCAGCCAGAGCGGGGCACGCCCAGCCAGTTGAGCCACAACTGCCCGTGCGCCACTGTGGCTTCGATCATGGACGAGGACGGTTGCGAGGTCGGGGATGCTGCTTGGGAGGGTGGGTCCGCTCCGCGGCGTCCGCGAGGCTCCGGCGTGTCGGCCGCCTGCACGAGGGCGGTCACCATGATCTCCGCCTCGATCGGCGGATGCAGGGTCTTCTCCGCACCCGCCTCAGTCCACCAAACTGGTGTCCGGGAGCGAGCCTTGTCCGCCCGTGGTGCGGGGACATTGGCGAGCGCCCAGATGCGGACGAAGATCTCGTTGAGGTGAGGCCGCTAGACAGCGGACCGGGAACGACCATGCCGCCCGGGACCGGCCCGCCCGGCGCAGGCACCTGCCCTGGTCGCAGGCTCTCTCGGACGGGTCACGATCTCCTGCTCCCTCTTGCATGAGCGCCAGGACGTCCTCCCCGGGCGATCTCGATGACCCCGTGCTCGGCAGCGATCCTGTCTGGGGGCGCGCCCATGTGCTCACCTTCTTGTCGAAGGCGTGCCTTTGGCACGGTCATGCCGTAGGCGTGCCTCTGGCACGGTCATGCCGTAGGCGTGCCTCTGGCGCGGTCATGCCGTAGGCGAGACTCTGGCGCGGTCATGCCGTAGGCGTGCCTCTGGCGCGGTCATGACGTAGGCGTGCCTTCGGCGCGGTCATGCCGTAGGCGTGCCTTCGGCGCGATGCACAACGCACCGCCGCAATCAGGGCAGGTCTTGCCCGGGTCCAGTGCGCGGTGCGCAAGCAGACTGCCCTCCGAGACCCGTCCCCGGCGGCGAAGTCTCTTCTGCTTAGGCGTGTTGGCCACCGTGTCTTTCGACGCCCCGCTGATGGCGTTGCCACCCTCGGCCCCAGCGACCTGCAGCTCCTCAAACGCCCGTTCCAGCGGCTCAATCGTCCCCGAGCGCGCTTCTTCCCTTTCCGTGGATTAAGGTCACCGATCGAGCGCGAACGATGATCCCGCAACTGCGCCGACTGCTCGGGCCGACCTCGGCCATCAGGAAGCTTACCGCTGCGCGCCTCGCCATGGGCTCACCAGTGTTTTTGCAAGGGTTCCTCCGCCGTCGTATCGAGCACCGGACCGGCGACGACCCGCTTTCAGCGCGCGTTCTCGGCCTCAAGATCGCGGAGCGTCTTTGCATCCGACGCTTCCATGCCACCGACCTCCTTCCGCCAGGCACAGACACCGGCGCTCGAGATGAAGTGCCGGCGACACAACGCGTCGACACACGCTCCTGCCTGGTTCTCTCAGAGGACGGCGATGGTCTGCTCCACTCTGGATCGGCTGCGCTTTCAAAGATGGAGAGGTCCAGCCTGCAGTGCTTTCGCGGAGAGGGTCACTCCGAACGCCCGCTTCGAGAGCCTGGCGATCCGCATACGTCGCGCCAGAGGCGCGCCTCCCACGCGACGACTGGATCCAACGGCTCATGGGCGCGGAGCGTCGCCGACCTCCCGTCGTTCTCCGCCTCCAGGGCGGTGAACACGTCAGACCAGCGCGCTCATCGGGGAGCTTCGCGGGCAAACCGGACATGCCCATGGCGCCCATGCACGTCGCTCGATCGCCGCACAGGCAGGCGCGATCAGTCAGGTAAATCAACCGGTCTAGAACGGTGTCTCAGACCAGTTTGGCCGGAGCCAGTCGTTTGTCCGGGAAACCAGCACCCGGATCGGTTTCCCGATCCTCCGCATCCTCCCAGAGCATCGCAAGCTGCGTAGACGTCAGACGGGCGGTCCCTTCGGCCACCGACGATCAGGAGCCGGCTAAACCACCTTGTCGGAGACACAGACCCACTGCCCATCCCAGTCGAACAACTCCATCCGATCGCCGCGCCGGCCCCGGACCCCGACCAGAGCACCTTCGGCGTCCGTCGCACCACCTCCTGGGCCAGCGCGGCCAGGCCAGCAATGCCCCTCCTCGGGCCAGTGGTGGCGAGCCAGGCGAAGGCCAATGGCCCGACAGACATTGGCGCTCCGCAAGGGACACCCCCACCCCGCTCCCGATCACCCGCCTCGACAATCCGGATCCGACGGTCGGGATTCCCATCGCTGGCCCCGCCGGTTCCTCAACACGATCTCAACGCTTGCGCCATCCTAGGCGCACGCCTCAGCGGCGGCAGGTTGGTCCAGCGCCGGAGGGAACCGTGTCCCCCAAGCCCGCTCAGAGCCTCTTGCAACGACGTTCGCCCCGGCACCCGGCAGAAAAACCGGCGCGCAACCTCCGCCCCATGTGCCCCCAACCTCAATAAAGATCGACTGCTTTTGGTCAACCGACCAACGCCGGCGCCCGTTAACGCCGACAATCACCCGACGCCCCGGCCCCACTCCGCCACCATCATCGACAAAGCAATACATCACACCACTCCAAATGGCACGCGCTCCCAAGGTGGCCGTTGTCTGATGGCACGGCCTAGATTGCCGACCTCTCGGCGCCGGCTTCAGAGGTGATCGCATCGAACTGCGCGCGAAGGACCGTCTGCTCCGCCGCTAGCAAATCCGAGGGATGCCGCCCCTGCGGGCCTAGCACCAGCCCAAGACAGACCATGGAGTGCGGCGGCTCCAGTGCAGCGAGGAGCTTGGCTCAGGCGCGTTCTGCTACGAGTGCATGGATCTCTTCTGCACTGGTGAGACCCATACGGGCAAAGGCCGCAGCGGTCTTTGGCCCGAGATTGGGCGGTGCCGGCGCCTCCGTCATGGGAGGAGCGCAATCGGCCGGAGATCCCCTCTGAGATGGCGGCGGAGCACGGCGGGATAGAGCCGATGCTCAACCGCTTGCACCCGCTCGGCGAGGCTCTCGGGCGTGTCATCGGGCATCACCTCGACGACCGCCTGCCCGAGGATCGGTCCGCCATCGAGGTCCGAAGTGACCTCATGCACTGTCGCACCGTGGACCGCGGCCCCCGCCGCGAGCACGCGCGCATGTGTGTGGAGCCCGCGAAAGGCCGGCAAGAGCGAGGGATGGATGTTCAGGATGCGCCCGGGCCAGGCGGCCACGAAGGCCGGGCTCAGGATCCGCATGAAACCCGCGAGGCAAATGAACTCGGTCCCCGCCGCCTCGAGATGCTCTGTCAGCGCGCGCTCGAAGCGCTCCTTCCCGCCGGCGAAAGGGACTGCTGCCTGCGGCACCCCGCTGGCGGCTGCTTTGGCAAGACCGGCGGCCTCTGTCCGGTCAGCGAGCACCAGAACCGGTTTGCCCGGATGGTCGGGCTCATCCATGTCCTCAATCAGGCGGAGCATATTGCTGCCCGTGCCCGAGATCAAAACCGCAACCCGCCGACGCATCACCGTCACCGGGCCCAGTCCCCTTGAAACGCGACGCCCGGCGTGTCGGTCACCTTGCCGATCCGGATGACCGTCTCGCCTGCCGCTGTGAGCGCTGCGCCAACGGCATCCTGAGCCTCCGGCGCCACAGCCAGGACGAGGCCAATCCCGCAGTTGAAGGTCTTGAGCGCTTCGGCGCGGTCGAGCCCACCGGCCTCGATCAGCCAGGCGAAGACGGGCGGCAGGGACCAGGCGGCCAAGTCGATCTCGGCCCCGCAAGACCCGAGCATCCGTGGCACATTCTCAGGCAAGCCGCCCCCGGTGATGTGCGCGATCCCGCGGACACCCGGCAGAGACATCACAGCGCGCGCAGCCGGGACATAGATCCGGGTCGGACGCAGGAGTGCCGCACCCACCGTTCCGGTCCCAAAAGGGGAAGCGTCATCTGCCGCGAGGCTCTCTGCCCGGAGCACGGCGCGCACAAGCGAAAACCCGTTGGAATGCACACCGTCCGATCCGAGACCGAGCAGCACATCGCCCGCCGCCGCGGCGCGCGGCAGTCCCGCGCCCCGCTCCATCGCACCGACCGCAAAGCCCGCCAAGTCGAACTCACCCGCGCGGTACATCCCCGGCATCTCCGCCGTCTCGCCCCCGATGAGCGCCGCACCCGCGAGGCGGCAGCCTTCGGCGATCCCCGCAATCACCGTTGCCGCAGCCTCAACATCGAGAACACCGGTCGCAAAGTAATCGAGGAAGAAGAGCGGCTCCGCCCCCTGGCAGATCAGATCGTTGACGCACATCGCGACCAAGTCGATGCCCACGCCCTCAAGCCGTCCAGCCTCCACAGCCAGCGCGAGTTTTGTGCCAACCCCGTCGGTCGCGGCCACGAGCACCGGATCCTTGTATCCGGCCGCACCGACATCGAAGAGCGCGCCGAACCCGCCGATCCCGGACGCTACGCCCGGCCGTGCGGTCTGCGCGGCCAGCGGTCCAATCCGCTCCACGAGCTCGGCCCCAGCGGCGATGTCAACGCCGGCCGAAGTGTAGGTCAGTTTCGCCACGCGTCCGTCCCCTTCCGTCCTGGGGCTTAGCGCAGGCGGTGGCTGAAGAAAACACACGCTTGACCCGGAGCACAGAGCCACCTACGCGAAAGGCGGCGGGCCTGTAGCTCAACGGTTAGAGCAGAGCGCTCATAACGCTTTGGTTGGGGGTTCAAATCCCTCCGGGCCTACCACTCAGTCCTAAGGTTTCGGGGCTTTTCCCTGACCTGAGGACAGTCGCACTGTCTTCGGGGTTTACGGGTGGCATCTGCGGACACCCATTCGGTCCCGAGAGCCCGGTTTCGAGTGTTTGTCCCTGCCCCCTAGACCTGAGCTATTCGGGACCAGAGTTGAGAGGGAGCTTGCACTTGCCCCCAACTTTGGGCCGCCCGAGTTTGGAAACTCCGGGCTCTGTCACGCTGGCGGGCCGGACGCGCCCGCTGGCTTAATGAGCGATAACGGGACGTTGTACCCGATTGCCCTCTGGGGTCGGTCTTCGTTGTAGTATCTGCGCCAAGTTCCCATCTTTTGCCGGGCGTCGGCAAGGCTCATGATCCGGTGGGCGTCGAGGCATTCCTGCCGGAACGTGCCGTTGAACGCCTCGATGAAGGCGTTGTCTGTCGGTTTGCCAGGTCGTGAGAAAGCCAGCGTGAGACCACGATGGCACGCCCGAAGGTCGAGATCGCGAGAGACGAACTCGGTGCCCTGGTCGACCCGGATCGTTTTCGGGTAGCCAATGCCAAGCGACACGCAGATTTGGGGGTTGAGGCGGCGTCCCGTTTTGCGGTTGGTGTGGCGCAAGGCTGAACAGGGCGTGCGGTTTGGCGTGGGGAGATGGGCGGGCCGCGGGGGCGCG
>JBCDHQ010000147.1:0-10712 GCA_038749815.1 Pseudomonadota bacterium
ATCGGCATCCGTCATTATGATGATCTTGTGGTAGCGGAGCTTCGAGATGTCGAACTCGTCCCGCCCGATCCCAGTTCCGAGCGCCACGACCAGGTTCCCGATCTCCTGACTGGAGAGCATTCGATCGAACCGCGCTCGTTCCACATTCAGGATCTTTCCGCGGAGCGGCAGGACGGCCTGGTTGTGGCGCGAGCGTCCCTGCGAGGCCGAGCCGCCGGCACTGTCGCCCTCCACCAGGAAGAGTTCCCGCTTCTCGGGATCCTTCTCGGAGCACTCCTTCAGTTTGCCCGCAAGATAGTTGATGTCGTTGGCCACCTTCTTGCGCGTCAGCTCCCGCGCCTTCCGCGCCGCCTCGCGCGCTTGGGCTGCCTCGACGATTTTGGTGACGATGATCCGCGCTTCGCCCGGGTTCTCGTCGAACCACTCGGCGAGCTTTTCGTTCAGCAGCCCCTCAACCGCCGGCCGCACTTCGGAGGAGACCAGCTTGTATTTGTTCTGCGACGAGAATTTCGGGTCCGGCACTTTGACGGAGAGAACGCAGGTCAGCCCCTCCCGCGCATCATCGCCGGTGAGGGAGACCTTTTCTTTGCGGGCAAGACCCGAAGAGCCCACGTAGTTGTTGATCGTGCGGGTCAGCGCGCCGCGAAACCCCGCGATATGCGTGCCCCCATCCGGCTGCGGGATGTTGTTGGTGAAGGGCAGGACGTTCTCGTGATAGGTGTCGTTCCACCACATCGCGACTTCAATCTGGATCCCGTCCCGCTCCCCCTCGACATAGATCGGCTCGGCAAAGAGCGGCTGTTTGGAGCGATCGAGGAAGCGCACGAACTCCCGCACGCCGCCGTCATAGATCATCTCTGTCTCTTGCGGCTCCGCCCCCCGTTCGTCGCGCAGCGCGATGCGGACGCCGGAGTTGAGGAAGGCAAGCTCCCGCAGACGATGCTCGAGCGTTTTCCAAAGGTAGTTGCGGTCGGAGAACGTGTCGGTCGAGGCGAGGAAGCGCACTTCGGTCCCGCGCTTGCCCTCCGCGTCGCCTGTGACGCGCAAGGGCTCGCTCGTCACGCCGCCCTCGAACCGGGCGAAATGCGCCTTCCCGTCGCGCCAGATCCTGAGCTCCAACCAGTTGGAGAGCGCGTTGACCACTGAGACACCGACGCCGTGGAGGCCACCCGACACCTTGTAGGAGTTCTGGTCGAATTTCCCGCCAGCGTGGAGCTGGGTCATGATGACCTCCGCCGCCGAGATCCCCTCTTCCTCGTGGATGCCGACCGGGATCCCGCGTCCGTTGTCGCTGACGCTGACACTCTCGTCAGAGTGGATTGTGACCGTCACAGTGTCCGCGTGACCGGCCAGCGCTTCGTCGATCCCGTTGTCCACAACCTCATAGACCATGTGGTGCAGACCGGAGCCGTCATCGGTGTCCCCGATGTACATGCCGGGACGTTTACGGACTGCCTCCAGTCCCTTTAGAACCTTGATCGAATCGGCGCCGTAGTCGCCGCTTGGCTGCTCTTTTTCGGTCATGTTGAACATTCCCTCTTTTGGAGGAGATCCTACTGATTTGCGACGGAATTGTCACGCTCCAGAAAAGGGTATTGCGCCACCGAATCTCTCATTTTTCCAATTGGTTAGACGGTGCTCTGCCGAAGGGCCGCGAGATCGGCACTTGTCCCCCTCTGATGTGGATAAGTCTTAGGACAACAGGATCAGCGCGCCGACCCCGATGAGGAGGCCGCCGGCGGACTGATTGGCGCGCCTCAGCGCCTTCGGGCTCTGCAAAAGGGCACGAATCCTGCCGACGAGAAGGGCGAGCAAAACGTTCCCGACAAAGGGCACGATCGCGGAGAGAAGGCAGACCGCCACAATGTCGGCGGTGGTCAGCGCGGTCATGTCGAAGAAGGTCGGCAGGAGACCCATGTAGAAGAGGATCGCCTTAGGGTTGCCAAGGATGACGAGGAGCCCGGCCGAAAAGCCCGCCCAAAGACCAGGGCGCGTGAGGCGCGGGTTTTCGGCGATGGAGCTGTCGGCGTGGCGGATCAGAAGGACGCCCATGACCGTGAAGAGGATGGCGCCCCCAATCCGGAGCACGGTCAGGACATCCTCGTAGACACTCGCAAGAAGCGTGACGCCGAAGATCGCGAGAAGGGGCCAGAACACGTCGCCGATCGCGACGCCAAGGGCAAGCGGCCACGCGGCGGCGAACCCTCCGGAGAGCGCGCGCGCCACCAACGCGATCCACACCGGGCCGGGTGTCATGAAAAGGATGAAGAGCGCGCCGGCATAAAGCGCGAGGTCTGCGGCGGAGACGGTCATCGGAGGCGCAGTCCCCCCTCCGGCTCGAGTGGCCGGACCGAGGTGTCGACCTGTCCCCACGCAGGCCCGTCGGCATCGGCCCGTTTGCCCCCGTGGGCCTTGGCGGGAGAGGCGATGGAGGCCGCGCGGAGTGGCGAGGCGGCCGCGCCATCTGAGGCGAGGTCCTGTGCAAAGGTGGTCCGTTCGGCGCCAAGTGCGGACCGATCTGCGGTGTGGGCGGTGGCGTCAAGTCGGCCGAGCGCGTGCCCTGGCGGTGCCGTGGTGTTGGATTTCGGGTTCTGCGTCCATCCGGGTGCGCCGCGACCGTCGGGCGCGCCCGCGGCATGGACGAGGCCGAGTGTGGTCGTGGTGATCCGCGGCTCCGGAGCACCGTCCTGCGTCGTCATCGCGGGCTCCTTCGCGCGCTCAGTTTGGCGGCACGGGCCGGACGGTGGAGAGGCCGCCGGTCTCTGACACCGCGTAGCGCACCGCATCCGACCCGAGGTCCGAGAACAGATCGCGACCGGTGCCCGTCATCCAGGTCTGGGCGCCGAGAGCCGCAACCTCGTCATAGAGAGCAGCGCGCCTGTCGCTGTCAAGATGAGCGGCCACTTCATCGAGGAGGAGGATCGGCGGCGCGCGCAAATCCTCGGCCAAGGCACGCGCGTTCGCGAGAATGAGGGAGATCAGCAGGGCCTTTTGCTCCCCCGTCGAGGATTGGCGTGCCGGGGTGCCCTTTGCCGCGAACGCCGCGATCAGGTCGGAGCGGTGGGGGCCGGTCAGAGTTCTCCCGGCGGCAAAGTCGCGCGCGCGGCCGCGGGCGAGTGCGTCAAGATGAGCCTCCTCGCCCTCGGGGGTGTCCTGGTCCTCAATGGTCAGGGCCGCGGTCGGAAAGGCCGTCTGGGCGGCCGCTTGGGCCTTCGTCAACCGGATGACGGCGGCCTCTCGCCCCCGTTTGATCGACTGGCCGTGCTGGGCGAGCTGTGTCTCGAGGCTCCGGAACCAGCCATCGTCGCTGATGCGGTCCTTCAGCAACCGGTTCCGTTCGCGCATCGCTTTCTCATAGGCCAGCGCTGCGTCGGCATGCTCCGGTGCGAAGCTCATGGCGATGCGGTCGAGGAACCGCCGCCGCTCGGTGGCGCCCTCGAGCCAGAGCCGGTCCATCGTGGGCGTCAGCCAGAGCACCCGGAGGCGGCGGGCGAGATCGGTCTGCGCGGCAGGTTTGCCATCGATCAGCGTTTTGCGGGGCTGGTCGGGCTCCGCCCGAAGTTCGATCTCGTGAGCGCCGGTTGGCGTGCTGAGGTCTGCGCGGACGACCCATCCGAGCGCTTCGGGTCGGCGGATGATCTCCTCGGCTGTGGCCCGCCGGAGGCCGCGGCCGGGGGAGAGGAGAGAGACGGCCTCAAGGAGGTTCGTCTTGCCGGCGCCGTTTGGGCCGAACATCGCAACCGCGCCCGGTCCCGGCGTGAGATCCGCGCTTTTGTGCGAGCGGAAGTGGCTGAGGCGGAGACGTGTGAGAGCGAGGGGCATGGGGCGCGGGCTCACTCGCTCTCCTTGGGGGTTGGTCTTTGTGGCGGAGGCTGGCCCGCCCTCGGGGCCGCCCCACCCACCCACCCGCGTCCCCGAGGGCGGGCGCGCTTGGTCAGACGCGCATCGGCATGACGACGTAGACCGCGCTTTCGTCGTTTCCCTCGCGCATCAGCGTCGGATCGGCGGGGGAGTTGAACAGGAAAACAGCGTTCTCGCGATCCACTTGATCCGCGATTTCCTGGAGGTATTTGGCGTTGAAGCCGATCTCGAGCGGCTCGTCGCCATAGGCCACCGCGAGCTCCTCCTCGGCGGCCCCGCTGTCGGGCGCGTTGACCGAAAGGATGAGTCGGTCCTCGTCGAGGGCGAGTTTGACGGCGCGTGAACGCTCAGACGAGATCGTCGCGACGCGATCGACGGCGCGGGCAAACTCGGTCGCGTCAACCTCGAGGCGCTTGGCGTTCGCCTGCGGGATCACGCGGGCGTAGTCTGGGAAAGAGCCATCGATCACCTTGGAGGTCAGTGTGACCTCGGGCGTGGCGAACCGGATTTTGGTCTCCGACACCGAAACCGCGATCGGTGTGTCGCCCTCAAGGAGGCGCGCGAGTTCGAGGACGGTTTTTCGGGGCACGATCACACCCGGCAGGGCATCGGCGCCCGAGGGCAACTCGGCCTCGATTCGCGCGAGGCGGTGCCCGTCGGTTGCAACACAGCGGAGCGTCGGGCCATCCGCCCCGGCACCGACATGCATATAGACGCCATTGAGGTAGTAGCGCGTTTCCTCGGTCGAGATCGCGAATTTGGACTTGTCGAAGAGGCGCTTGAGTGTCTGGACGTCGACCGCGAAGTTGCAGTCGTACTCCGCGCTCGCCATCACAGGGAAGTCCTCGCGCGGGAGCGTTGCAAGCGCGAACTGGGCGCGTCCGGCGCGAATCGACAGACGGCCCGAGCCCGGATCGTCGGCGAGCTCGACCATCGCACCGTCGGGCAGTTTGCGGACAATGTCGTGGAGCGTGTGGGCCCCGACCGTCACGGCCCCTGGCTGGAGGACCATGGCGGCGGTGCGGTCAATCACTTCGATGTCGAGATCGGTGGCGCGGAGGCTGATGCCCTCGCCCTCTGCGTCGATCAGGACATTTGCGAGAATAGGGATCGTGTTGCGCCGCTCGACAACGGATTGCGCGCGGTTCATGGCCTTCAGAAGCGCCGATCGCTCGATGCTGATCTTCATGCCTCTGCTCCCCATAGGCTCCGTCGCGGAGCTTGACCGTACCCGAGAGGCCCCGGAGATCAATGGGAAACTGAGGCGCTTGGCCGACTCTCCTCAGGCTTCCAGGATGCGGCGGAGAAGCTCGACGTCATCCGCAATCTGGCTGTCAATCGCCGACAGCTCCTCGATCTTGCGCACGGCGTGGATGACGGTGGTGTGGTCGCGCCCGCCGAAGCGCCGGCCGATTTCGGGCAGCGATTTGGTGGTCAGCGTCTTGGCGAGATACATCGCCACCTGGCGCGGACGGGCCACGTTGCGCGAGCGCCGGGGGCCGAGCATGTCGGCCATGCGCACATTGTAGTGCTCCGAGACCTTCCGGATGATCTCGTCGACGGTCACCTTGCGCTCGGACTGGCGGAGGATGTCGGACAGACACTCCTGCACCATGTCCATGTCGATCGGACGGCCCACAAGCGAGGCGAACGCATAGAGCCGGGTCAGCGCCCCCTCAAGCACGCGCACGTTGGAGCTGATCCGGTGCGCGAGATAGGAGAAGATCCCGCCATCCACGGCGATTCCCGGGTGGAGGGCGGACTGGCCCTCCGCTTTCGACTGCAAGATCCCGAGGCGGAGCTCGAAATCGGTCGGATGCACGTCGACCACAAGGCCGCATTGGAGGCGCGAGATGATCCGCTCCTCCATTTTCTCGATTTGGCCGGGGGCGCGATCTGCCGAGATGACAATCTGCTTTTGCTGCTCGATGAGCGCGTTGAACGTGTGGAAGAACTCGTCCTGGGTTGAGTTCTTGCCGGCGATGAACTGGACATCGTCGACCATGAGCACGTCGACCGACCGGAAGAGCTGCTTGAAGCTTTGCGAATCGTGGCTTTGAAGGGCCTGCAGGAACCGGTTGAAGAACTGCTCTGCGGTCACGTAGAGAACCCGGGCTTCGGGTTGCGTCTCGGCGATGTGCCAGGCGATGGCGTGCATCAGGTGCGTTTTGCCGAGGCCCACGCCGCCATGAAGAAAGAGCGGGTTGAACGTGACGGGGCCGCCCGCCGCGACGCGGCGCGCGGCCGCGTGGGCGAGTTCGTTTGGCTTGCCGACAACGAAGCTGTCGAATTTGAACCGCGGATCGAGGCGTGAGCCCGAGGCATCAAGCGCGCTCGGCTCCGCGGGGCTCGGCTCCGCGGCGACCGGCTTTGCGGGGGCAAATCGATGGCCGTTGGCCTTGGCGCGATGCTTCACCGAAAAATCGAGCCTGACATTGCGGTTGCTGAGAAGCGCGATCTTGCGCTCGATGGTCTCGCCATAGTGCTGCGACACCCAGTTGCCGATAAAGCTCGTTGGCGCCGCGAGGTGCGCCACACCATCGTCCATACCCCGAAACTCAAGCGGATCGATCCAGTTCTTAAACGCGTCGCTGCCAATGCTGTCGCGCAATTCATCGCGCACGCGTCCCCAAAGATCCGCCGTCATGATGCCCCCGCTGTGTGTGCCCGAACCGGGCGTTTCATTACCATGCGCCGCCCGCGTTCCTGCGGATGGCGTTCTTCATTTTAAGGCGTTTTGGTCTAGGTCTGGCGCCAGGGCAGCCCGTGCGCCTTCCACCCGTTTTTTTTGCCCCGGTGACGTTCGGCATCGAGGTCGCCCTCGAAGCCTTCGACCACATTTATACAGACGGCCGTGAGGCCTTGGCTCCGCGCAAACGCACTCACCGATTCTGCTGCTGCGAGAGAGCGTGCGCCCGACCGGCAGATAAACAGGATCTGCTCGGGCAACGTTCCGCCCGCCGCGTCGACGACTGCCTCACAAAAGTCGGAGTTTACGACCATAGAGGGGAAGCTCTGCCACTCGACAAAGAGAGCTTCGCGGCCAATCGACGAAAGATCCGGG
Source organism: Pseudomonadota bacterium (assembly GCA_038749815.1). Taxonomy (GTDB): domain Bacteria; phylum Pseudomonadota; class Alphaproteobacteria; order Rhodobacterales; family Rhodobacteraceae; genus Algicella. The sequence continues at coordinate 6,926 of JBCDHQ010000147.1, forward strand.
ACGCCGACAAAGCCCCATTCTGCGCGCGTGCGCACATCCACAAGAACCGCGTTTTGATCCCCCTCGAGCGCGGCAAACGCCGTCACAGGCGTCATCGTCGCGATCGTCGCGTCGGCTGTCATCGTCAAAACCACCCCCGGCGTCTCTTCTTAATGCGATATTAATCGGCCGTCCGATCCGCTTTCAACAACAAGAAACGCTTGACGGACATTTAATCAAAATGATGCGAGATTCGTGAATTCTAAAGTATTAACACACGTTAACCATTTAGTGCGCAGTAATGGAGCCCACCTATAGGTTGAACAATCTGATTAAAGCTTAGCAGAGCCCCCGCACCACCCGGCTGCGCGAACGTAGGCACCCGATTGGATTCGGACAACTGGGGCAATTGGGGAACATGACAGAACTGTTACCAAAAGAATACGCACTCCGAAGGCCCTTCGAAGTGCGTCAGAATGAAAAAAATGTGACGGTTAGGCGCGTTCCGCGACAGCGTTAACGCGGGCGGCCAAGCGCGACATTTTTCGGCTCGCCGTATTCTTGTGGAGGATACCTTTTGTCACGCATCGCATGATCTCGGGCTGTGCCTCGCGCAGCGCTGCTGTGGCCGCCTCGGCGTCGCCGGAGGCAATGGCCTCCTCGACTTTGCGGACATATGTCCGCATCCGGCTGCGGCGGGACTTGTTCACTTCGGTCCGCCTGATCGCTTTGCGGACGCGCTTTCGGGAACCGGGCGTGTTGGCCATTGCGTCGGGAACCTGTTTCGCTCTCTTAAGAATGAGGCGCGTGGTTAGCCCCGTCAGCGGTCTCTGTCAACGCTTGTCTCAGCGGCCGCGGAACTGAGGGGTCCGCTTCTCGGAGAAGGCCGACATGCCCTCACTCTGGTCCTCGGTGGCAAACATCGCGTGGAAGAGGCGGCGTTCGAACAGAAGACCCTCACGCAGGGTCGTCTCATAGGCGCGGTTGACGGATTCCTTGGCGGCCATGACCGAGATCGGGCTCTTCTCGGCGATCTTCTCCGCCGCGCGCACCGCTTCGGCCATCAGATCCTTTGCGGGCACCACTCGGCTGACGAGACCCGACCGCTCAGCCTCGTCTGCGTCCATCATCCGGCCGGTGAGGTGCATCTCCATCGACTTCGACTTGCCGACGAAACGGGTCAGACGCTGCGTCCCGCCGATCCCGGCTATGACGCCGAGGTTGATCTCGGGTTGCCCAAACTTGGCTGTGTCGGCTGCGATGATGAAGTCACACATCATCGCCAGCTCGCAGCCGCCGCCGAGCGCGTAGCCGGCCACGGCGGCGATGATGGGTTTGCGGATCCGCATGATCGCCTCGCTCTCTGCGGCGAAAGCGTCTTCGCCGAACATCTCAACGAACCCCTTCTCGCTCATCTCCTTGATGTCGGCGCCAGCGGCGAAGGCCTTGTCCGAGCCGGTCAGAACGATGGCCCGGATCCGCTCGGTCTTGTCGAACGCGGCAAGGGCTTTGCCGAGTTCCGCCAGCATCTGAGCGTTGAGGGCATTCATGGCCTCGGGTCGGTTCAGCCGGATGGTGCCGACATGATCGTCCGTGTCGACATGCAACGTCTCATAGGCCATCGCGATCCCCTCGGTCAGCGCGCTTGAGACTTAACACTCCCGTGAGCCCGTGCAAGACCGGACCAAACGGCGGTCTAAACGCCTGTTTGACGGGTCAGGTGGGGATGTGCATGCCCGCGCGCGCTTCGAGGCCCGTGGCGTCGAGGATCCGGATCCGGCTGTTGTGCGTCTCGATCACGCCGATGGCGCGCAGGGCACTCAGCTCCCGGTTGATGGTCTGCCGGGAGCATCCGACAAGATCGGCGAGGTAGCTCTGGTTGGCGTCGATCACCGGCGCGTCCCGCGCAAGATAGCGGAGATAGACCGCGACCCGCTGTTGGATGGGTACAACGCTGTCGAGCACGCGGATCTGGTTGGCGCGGTCGAGGCGGCGGGCCTGAAGGCGGAACAGGTTGCGCCGGAAGAGCGGGATTTCGAGCGCCTCGAGAAAATGGGCGCGGCCGAAGACCAGGACGGTGGACGCGCAGGTCGCCTCGCAGGTCGCGATGCATGGGATCTCGCCCAGGACTTCGATGTCGCCAACGAGCGCGCCGGCGCGGGCACGATGCAGAAGCACGCGCTGGCTGTCGGGACCGAGGCGCGTGATGTCGATGACACCATCCAGGATCAACGAGACCGCGTCGGCGCGGTGGCCTTCGCTGAGGAGAACCTGATCCTTGGACAGCACCCGCGCAACGCCCGCATCAAGAACTGTCCGGAGAGTGGTTCGGGGCAACCCGTCGAGCAGATCGAAGCGCGCGACATGGGGAAACCGCTCGCTTATCCTCATGGCCTTGACGTCCTCGCCGCCATTTCACCTCGTCGAGCAACCATAGGCTGAACAAAAGACAGGGGTCAAAGCCCTTCGCGTGTCGCGCTCATAGGAGCGTTCGGCGGAAAACTGCCAAGAGTTCCACTTTCTGTCGCGTTTGCGACAAACAAGTCACGGATGCCATCCTATTTTAAAATCTGCACAAGGTTGTTTGTACGCGTAAAGATGACGTGCGTTGCGTAAACTGAGCGGTGGTCTCGGGGGGGCCGAGATACCGGTCTAAATTGAATCGCCGCCGCGGCGGGGGCTGAGCGGCGGCGATTTTTTCACCCATCCGGGCACTTGACGCTGGGGATCAACGGCTGCACCAGGAAGCGCGGGCTCACCGCGGGCCCAAAGGAGTGCGCCCGATGATCTTTTCCGTATCGAGCTTGCCGGTCGTTACCCCAGACATCCCACCGGCAGAGCGCGTGGACAGCGCAGAGGCCGCCGTGACTGCGCTGATTGCCCGGTATGAGGCCGCGACAGCCTTTTTGCGCGCGCGCTTCGAGGCGGTTCTTGCAGGTGAGCCGCCCGTCAGCCTGTCGCGCGCCTATTACCCCAAGATATCGCTGACCACTGCCACATTCGCCCAGATCGACAGCCGCCTGGCCTTTGGGCATGTGGTGGAGCCCGGGACCTACGAGGCCACGGTCACGCGCCCGGATCTGTTCCGCAGCTACCTCCGCCAGCAGATCGGCCTTCTGATCGACAACCACCATACGTCGGTCGAGATCGACGTCTCCACGACGCCGATCCCGCTCCACTTTGCACTTGGCACGCACACCCATGTCGACGGCGCCGTGGCGGAGCGTATCGGGCGACCGCTGCGCGATCTCTTTGATGTTCCGGATCTGAACTCAACCGACGACGCAATCGTCAACGGGCAGGGCGGCGTGGAGCAGGACGGGGTGCGGGCCTTGTCACTCTTCACGGCTCAACGCATCGATTACTCATTGGCGCGTCTGACGCATTACACAGCGACGGACGCCGAGTACTTTCAGAACCATGTGTTGTTCACAAACTACCAGTTCTACATTGATGAGTTCGTGAGGCTCGCGACGGCGGCCGTCAACGACCCGACCTCCGGGTACTCCTCTCTGGTTCTGCCCGGCAACGTGACCGTCACGGCCGAGGGGCGGTCGGGGGAGACGCCTGGACGCTTGCCACAGATGCCCGCCTATCACTTGATACGCGCCGACGGGGCTGGGATCACGATGGTGAACATCGGCGTCGGTCCATCGAACGCGAAAACGATCACCGATCATATCGCTGTGCTCCGGCCGCATGTCTGGCTGATGCTCGGTCATTGCGCCGGGCTCAGAAACTCCCAATCGCTCGGCGACTACGTTCTGGCCCATGCCTATGTGCGCGAGGATCATGTCCTCGACGAGGA
>JBCDHQ010000148.1:0-10702 GCA_038749815.1 Pseudomonadota bacterium
GACATCTCCTCGAACGGAACGTTCCTCAACTACGCCAAGGCGCCGCTCGGGCGCGATCCGATGCCGGTGAATGACGGGGACATCCTGTCCGTGGGGCCGTACGAGCTGCTGATCGATCTCTCCGAACCCGCCGCCCCGGAGGCGCCGCCGCCCCGACAATCGGCGCCCGTCGGGTTGCCGCCGGAGGCGGATCTGCCGCCCCTCGGCAGCGACATGCCGGAGCGTGACAGCATCGACGACATCCTAGGGACGCCGAGGGGCGGCGCGACCGACGCCCTGATCCCCGAAGACGCGGATGAGGATCTCCTGGGTTCGGCAACGCCGCAGGGTCATGCGCAACTCCTCCCGCAGGAGGGCGACGGCGATTTGCTCGGCGGCGGCGGCGGTGGGCACTTCCCGGAGGATGACATCCTCGGGCCGCTCTCGCCCCCCGCTCAGACCGGCGCGATGGCACCGAGCCAGGCAACATCCGAGCAATACACGCCGACAGCCGCGAAACAGATGTTCATCCCCGACGACTTTGACGAGGGGCTTCTCGGACCCTCATCCGGCGGCGGGGCGCCACAGCAGAACGAGGCGCCGGGTGGTCCCTTCGGCGGCGGGTCGGGTCCGTTCGTGGAACGCTCCGAGGAGGCGCGGACGCCGCCGCCCGAGCAGCCTCGGGAGGCATCGACGCGCCACCCGGGCACGCGGATGCGTGACGGCGAGCAAGGGCGGCGGGAGGCTCCGCGCACCACAATGGGCGATCCGCTGGTCCGACGCGAAGGACAAGCACCGCGCACCGAGATCTCTCGGGCTGAGCCGCCCCGACAGGCCGAGGACCGCACGCCCCCGACAGATCGGTCGCCTCTGCCCGAGGACACCGGGCTCGACTTCTTCGAAGGCCTGGGAATTGACCCCTCCGTTGTCGGGGATCGGCCGGACGCCATGCGCCAGATGGGGCTTCTGACGCGGCTGATGATCGCGGGGCTCCGCGACATCCTGATGACCCGCGCCTCGATCCGGAGCGAGTTTCGGATGAACCAGACGGTCCTCAGGGCCGAAGGCAACAACCCGCTCAAGTTCTCGGTGACCGAGGAGCAGGCGGTCGAGATGCTGCTGAAGCCCGCCGCGCGGGGCTACATGAAATCCGACAAGGCCGTCTCGGAGGCGCTCGACGACATTCGGGTGCACGAGGTTGCGATGCTGACCGGCATGCAGGCGGCGCTGAAGGGTCTTTTGGCGCGCCTCGACCCCGGGGCACTCGTCCAAAAGCTCGAAGAGACCGGCGCGCGCGGGGGCTTTTTCAAAGCCAAGAAAGCGCAGTATTGGGAGATCTATGAGAAGGCCTATGCCGAGATCGCCCGCGAGGCGGAGAACGACTTTCAGGAGCTGTTCCAGAACGAGTTCGCGCGCGCCTACCAGGAACAGCTGGAGAAGTTGAAGTGACTGACGCCACTGGGGCCCGTTGATGGCCTGGGACAGCAAAGTCGTCTGGAGCGAAGGTCTGCTCATCCAGCCGCATCATTTCCAGCAGGCCGACCGCTATCACGAGGCGCTGGTCAGCGGCCTCACCCGCCGCGTCGCGCCCTATGCGTGGGGGGTCAGCCAGCTCGACATCGACACGGACATGCTGAAGCTCGGCAAGTTCGCGATCCGCAGCGCGAGCGGCCTGACGCCCGACGGCGCGGTCTTCCGCGTGCCCGAGGTGGAGGCGCATCCCCCCGCGATCGACGTGCCCGAGACGATCAAGGACTGCGTCGTCTACCTCACCATCCCCTCGCGGCGGCAAGGGGCGGAGGAGGTCGACCTCACCACCCGGAACTTGCCCACGACCCGGTATCTGCCCGAAGAGATGGAGATCACCGACACGATGGGCAAAACCCGCCGGCCGGTGACAATGGCGACGGCACGCCTCCGCCTCGGGTTTGCCTTTGCGGTCGACGATCTCTCGGACCTCCTTCTGATCCCGATCGCACGGATCATCGAGGTCCGGGCCGACAAGGAGGTGATCCTCGACACGGGCTTCATCGCGAGCTGCCTCGATGTCCGCGCCGCGCCCCCGCTCCAGGGGTTTTTGCGCGAGATCGAGGGGATGCTCGGGCACCGGATGGCCGCGCTTTCCGGCCGGTTCGCGGAGGTCGGTCCGGCGAAGGCGGTGGCGGACATCACGGATTTTCTGCTGCTGATCACGGTCAATCGGTGGCTGCCGGTGATGCGACACATGCTCTCGGTCGAGAATGTGCACCCGATCCAGGCCTTTGAGCGGACGGCGGCGCTCGCCGGGGAGCTTGCGGCCTTTATGGCGGCCGACCGCGCCGCGCCGGAGCTGCCGCCCTACCAGCACGACAACCTGACGGTTGTCTTCCAGGCGGTGATGCGGGTGCTCCGGCAATACCTTTCCGCAGTGCTCGAGACCGCGGCCGTCTCGATCGCGCTGGAGGAGCGGAACTACGGCGTCCGCGTCGGGATCATCGCGGACCGCAAGCTCCTCGGCACGTCGCAGTTCGTCCTGGCCGTGCAGGCCGACATCCCGGCCGAGACTGTCAGGCGGCACTTCCCCGCGCAGGCCAAAGTCGGGCCGGTTGAGGAAATTCGAAAGCTCGTCAACTCAGCACTGCCGGGGATTGGGGTGACCGGGCTGCCGGTCGCGCCGCGCCAAATTCCCTATCACGCCGGGATGGTTTACTTTGAGCTCGACGCAAGCAGTGCGTACTGGTCGAAGATCACGACCTCGGGCGGGCTGGCGTTTTTCGTGGCCGGGGAATTTCCGGGCCTTCAGATGGAGCTCTGGGCGATCCGCCAGGGCTGAGGAGACGCGAGATGGCGAGCGACGGCGACCGCACGATCATTGTCCCGAACCCCGGCGGGCGGCGGCGGGCGAGCACGCCGCAGCAGAGCCCGGCGGAGCGGGCCCCGTTCGCGCCGCCCCCGCCCGCTGCCGCCACGCCGAGCTACGGCGTGCCCGAAGGCGGGCAGCCGCGCCAGCCGGCCCCAACAAACGAGAGCCCGATCGAGCTCTCCATGACCGGGATGAACCGGATCAACGCGGCGGCCGCGACGCTCTTCTCGCTGATCAGCCGGATCCGGAACCGCGCACAGCACATGGATCCTGAGCGGCTGCGCGAGAGCGTGGTGACCGAGATCCGCGCCTTTGAAGGGCGGGCGATCAACGCCGGCATTGACGGACAGGCGCTCAAAGTCGCGCGATACGCGATCTGCGCGACCATGGACGACGTCGTCCTCAACACCCCCTGGGGCGGTGAGAGCTCCTGGGCGATGCAGTCGATGGTGGGCACGTTCCACCGCGAGACTGTCGGCGGTGACCGGTTCTTCGACCTGCTCGCCCGGCTGCAGCAGGATCCGGGGCGGAACCTCGAGCTTTTGGAGTTCGTCTACATGTGCCTCAGCCTCGGCTTCGAGGGGCGGCTCCGCCACGAGCCGGGCGGCGCGGACAAGCATCTCGCGATCCGCCAAAGCCTGGCGGAGACGATCCGGCGCCAGCGCGGCGATGTGGAGACCTCGCTTTCGCCCCACTGGCGGGGCGTCGTGGCCCGGTTCCGGCCCCGCAACATCTGGTTGCCGGTCTGGGTCACGGTCGGTGTGCTCGCCGTGATCCTCTCCGCCGGCTTCTTCAGTTTTTCGGTCGCGCTGTCCTCGGAAACGGAGCGTGTGACGGGGCGCCTCGCCTCCGTCGATGTGGGCGTCATCCCCTCGCTCGAGCGGCGGGCGCCGCCGCCGCCACCACCGCCGCCGACGCCGCAACAGGAGGTGCGGCTCGAGAAGGTGAAGGAATTCCTGAAAGAGGAGATCGAGCTCGGCCTCGTCACGGTCGAGGAGACGGGCAACACCATCAAAATCTCGATCGTCGGCGAAGGCATGTTCGCCTCGGGCTCCGACACGCTCCTCGACAAGTATCTCGTGCCCGTGGAGCGGGTGGCGCGTGCGCTGAACGATGAGACGGGCGATGTGATCATCGCCGGGCACTCCGACAACATCCCGATCCGGACGGCGCGGTTTCCGAACAACACCGCGCTCAGCCTCGCACGGGCGGTCTCGGTCATGGCCAAAATGGCGGAGTTCATGCAGGAGCCCACCCGGATGACCGCAGAGGGGCGCGCCGACAAGGAACCCGTCGCCGGCAACGACACCGCCGACGGCCGCGCCCGGAACCGCCGCATCGAGGTCATCCTCGTCAAGGAGGAGGACGCCTGACCCATGCTCGCCGTGCTTCGCTTCTTCATCTCGACGCCGTTTCTCACCTGCCTCGTCACCGCGATCCTCTCGGCCGTGATCTGGTTTTTCGGGCCACTGATCGCGGTCGGCAATTGGCGCCCGCTCGACGGGTTTTGGGAGCGGACGATCACCATCGGTGTGCTCTGGGTCTTTGTCCTCCTGATCCTGATCATCCGCGCGATCGTGCGGCGGCGGAAAGCACGGGCGCTGACCGCCGAGATCATCGAGGTCGACCCGCGGGAGGAGGCCGTCTCGGCCGAAATCCAGGAGCTGAAGGGCAAGTTCCGCGCCGCGCTCCAGCAGCTCAGAAGCTCCAGGTCGGGTCAGGCGCAGCTCCATGAGTTGCCCTGGTATGTGATCATCGGCCCCCCCGGCGCGGGCAAAACGACCGCCATCGTGAACTCCGGCCTCAAGTTTCCGGTCGAGACCTCCAAAGGGGCCGTGGGCGGGGTCGGTGGCACGCGGAACTGCGACTGGTGGTTCACAAATGACGCGGTGCTGATCGACACGGCAGGGCGCTACACCACGCAGGAGAGCGACGCGGAGGCCGACAACAAGGCCTGGCTCGGCTTTCTGTCGATCCTCAAGCGCTACCGGACGCGGCAGCCGATCAACGGGGTGATGGTGGCGATCTCACTCTCGGATCTGTCGAACCAGGACAGCGAGACGCAGATGAGCCACGCCCGCGCCATCCGCCGCCGGATCCTGGAGCTCCGCGAGGAGCTTGGGATCCGCTATCCGATCTATGTCCTCTTCACCAAAGCGGACCTGATCGCGGGCTTTTCGGAGTTCTTCGAACCCCTCGATGCGGACGCGCGGGAGCAGGTCTGGGGCTTCACGTTCGATCTGGCCGCGGCAAAGGAGGCCGCGCCGCTCGACGTCTTCGATGAGGAGTTCGCGGCGCTGCTCGCGCGGCTGAACGCCCAGTCGCTCGAGCGGGTGCAGGGGGAGCGGGATCCTCAGCGCAGAAGCCTGATCGCCGGCTTCCCGTCCCAAGTGGCGAGCCTTCGGACCGTGGCGCGCGACTTCCTGGCCGAGACGTTCCAGGACTCGAAGTTTGAGGATCGTCTGCCCCTGCGCGGCGTCTACCTCACCTCCGGCACGCAGGAGGGGACGCCGATCGACCGGCTGATGATGGGCATGGCGCGGACCTTCGGGATCGGTCGGCAGTCGATCGGGACCGGCAAGGGCACTGGAAAGTCGTTCTTCATCACCCGGCTGCTCCGCGACGTCATCTTCCCCGAGGCAGGCCTTGTGTCGCGCGACGACAAGGTCGAGCGGCGCTTCCGTTGGGTGACGCGGCTGTCGATTGCGGCGGCGCTCCTGGTTTCGATCGGGCTCGGCACGCTCTGGACGCGGAGCTTTCTCGAAAACCGGGCGCTTGTCGCCGAGGCGGAGGAGACCTTGGTCGCCTACCAGACCGCCGCCGCCCAGATCCCGTCGAACCCGATCAGCGACACCGATCTCACCGGTGTTGTCCCGGCGCTGAACCTCCTGCGAGAGATGCCGGGGAACGCCGCGGTCGAAGGCCCGCCGCCGGGGCTCTCCCTCGGTTTCGGGCTGTACCAGGGCGACGTGATCGGCACCAACGCCGCGCAGGCCTACCGCGCCGCGCTGAACCAGCACCTGCTGCCGCGCCTGATCCTGCGCCTGGAAGAGCAGATCGCCGGCAATCTCAACCAGCCCGAGTTCCTCTACGAGGCGCTGAAGGTCTATCTGACGCTGGGCCTCCAGGCGCCTTATGTCGACAAGGATCTCGTTCGCGACTGGATGGCGATCGACTGGCAGATCACCTATCCCGATCCAGTCCTCCAGGCGGAGCTGAGGGCCCATCTCGAGGCGCTGATCGCGCAGCCGATGACGCGGGTTGAGCTCAACGGCCCCCTGGTTCTGGCGGTGCAGGAGATCCTGATCGAGCTGCCGCTCGCCGAGCGCATCTACCAAGGGATCCTGACAAGCGTCGCCGCCTCGGACCTCGCGCCCTGGAGGATCATCGACATCGGCGGTCCGGCGGCGAGCCGGGTGCTGATCCGCTCCTCCGGCCGTCCGCTTTCGGATGGGATCGAGGGCATCTACACCTATGACGGCTTCCACGATGTCTTTCTCGAGGAAGCGCTCGGCGTCGCGCGCCGCGTGCAGAACGAGAGCTGGGTCCTCGGCGACTACGCCGCCGGCCAGCAGAGCGAAGCGGCCCTCGTTCGGATGAGCCGCGACGTCCTCGACCTTTACTACACCGACTACATCGACCGCTATGAGGGCATCCTTGGCGACATCGACATCGTGCCGCTCGAGAGCCTCAGCCAGGCGGTTGCCGTCACCAACGTCCTCTCGGGCCCGACCTCGCCGATCCGCAACGTGCTCATCGCCATCGCAGACGAGACCCGGCTGACCGAGGACCGCTCCGTGCTGCCGAGCGACGCGGCGGCGGAGGGGGGCAGCGTTCTCGCCGATGAGGCGCTCCGCGAAGTGCGGGGCCGGCGCGCGCAGGTCTTCCTCGAGACTGTCCGCCGCTCCGACCCCGGCGCCGATCCGGTGACCGAAGTGCCAGGCTACGATGTCGAGAACCGCTTTGCCTTCCTCCAGGATCTGGTGCGGAGCGATGCCGGCGCGCCGACGGAGCTCGACGGGATCATCGACCAGCTCCAGGAGGTCAATCGGGAGCTCAACCGAGTCTCGATCAACAACTCCGCACTCGGGTTCACGTCCGACGAAGGCTCTGCGCTCTCGCGGTTCCAGGAGACGGTGTCGCGGCTCGAGGGGCCGCTCAAGCGTTGGGCCGACCAGATCGCCAGCGGCTCTTCCGGGATCACCGCCGATGGGACGCGGGCGCAGCTCAACGCGCGGTGGCAGGCGCAGGTGGCGCCCTTCTGCGCCCAGGCGCTTGAAGGGCGGTATCCGTTCAACCCGCAGGCCCGCCAGGAGGTGACGATCCAGGATTTCAGCCGCGCCTTTGCGCCGGGCGGTCTGATCGACAAGTTCTTCAACGAGAACCTGCTCCGCTTCGTCGACACCAGCACGCGGCCCTGGACCTTCAAGACCGTCAACCAGGCTGAGCTCGGGATCTCGGACGCTGTGCTGAAGCAGTTCGAGAACGCGGGCCAGATCCGCGACACGTTCTTTGCCGGTGCCGCGGTGCCCTCGATCCCGTTCGAAATTACGCCTTTCGCCCTCGACCCGAGCGCGCAGAGCATGACCCTCTCGATCGACGGGCAGGAGGTGACGCTCGCCACCGGCCAGACCCCGACGCCGAAGGCCGTGCGCTGGCCGGGGGAGTTCGGGCTCGCCCGGTTCAGCTTCGCGCCGCCCTCGAACACGGTCGAGAGTTCGATTGAGCGCGACGGCCCCTGGGCGTGGTTCCGGCTGCTCGGCTCCGCGGCGCTCCGCGACACGCCGGACGGGCAGAAGAAGCGGATCAACTTCAATGTCGGCGGACGGATCGGGATATTCGAGTTGCGCATGGGCTCGGCATTCAACCCGTTCACCCTGCCTGCGCTGACCCAGTTCAGCTGCCCGAAGAGCCTCTGATGTCGGTGCGCTTCGGGGCCTTCGGCAAAGTGCCCGCCCTTGGGGATTTTTTCAATTTTGGGCTCAACCGGGGCTTCATCGACGCCTGGGACAGCTGGCTCCAGCAAGGTCTTCTGGCCGCCAAGGCAGAGTTGGGGCCCGACTGGAATGAGTGCTACAACTCCGCGCCGCTCTGGCGCTTCACCCTCCCACCGAAGGTTGCGGGTTCGGAGTGTGTGCTCGGCGTGCTGACGCCATCGGTTGACCGGGTCGGGCGGCAGTTCCCGCTTACGCTCGTCGGCGCGCTCCCCGCCGGGACGCGGCCGCTCGCGGCGCATTTGCGCTGTGCCGGTCTCTTCGAGCGGCTCGAGGACATCGCGCTCGACGCGTTGGAGAGCGGTCTCGACCGGGCGGCGCTCGAAGCGCGGCTCGCGGACATGCCGGCGGGCAGCGGGTGGGACCGGGCCGAGGCCGGCCAGAAGGGCCGGCTCTACCGGGCCCTCCGCGGGGATGAGGTCGGCGCGATGCCAGACCTCGCGGCGTCGCTTCTTGAGGCGGCCGCGCCGAAGATGGGGTATTGGAGCGCGCGGCTCGATGGCGAATCCCGTTCGCTCGCCATCGACGGCCTACCCGCGGCAACGTCCATGCGAATTCTCTTCGACGTCGGCGCCCCCGCCTGGGCGGTGGAGGCGTGATGCCGGGCACCTTCCGCTACTCTGCCGCCACCCATCGCGGCGCCGTGCGCCAGATCAACGAGGACAGCATTCTCTCGTTGCCCGAGCTCGGCGTTTGGATCGTGTCGGACGGGATGGGCGGTCATGAGGGGGGTGATTTCGCGAGCCAGACTGTGGTGGAGGCGGTGGCAATGCTGCCGCTCGATCTGACCGGGCGCGACCTTGTGGACGCGGTGGTCGATTCGCTGGGGCTCGCGCATCAGACGATCCTCCGCGAGTCGGAGCGGCGCGGCGGCAAAACCATGGGCGCAACCGTCGTCGCGCTGGTGGTGACGGGCGGAGAGTATGTGGTGCTCTGGTCCGGGGACAGCCGGCTCTACCGGTTGCGCGCCGGCGAGTTGGAGATGATCTCCTCCGACCATTCGCTGGTGGCGGAGCTGGTGCGGGCGGGGAAACTCACCTGGGATGCGGCGGAGCATCAGCCGCAGTCGAACGCCATCACCCGTGCGGTGGGAGTGGGCGAAGACCTTGAGATCGAAGCGATTTCTGGGCCCACGATTTCCGGGGACCGGTTTCTGCTCTGCTCCGACGGCCTGACCAAGTATGCCAACAGCCACCTGCTGCGCCGGGTGCTGAGCGACACCGCGATCGAGCGGGTGGGCGACAAGTTCGTGGAGATTGCGCTCTCAAGCGGGGGCGCCGACAACGTGTCGTTGATCGTGGTCGACATCCCCTGACGGGATCAGGCGTCGGCGAAGCACCAGATCGCGCCGCGCCCCTTGCCTTCGCGCGACTTGGCGGCTGTGCGCCGGCGGATCCGGCCGATCAGGTCCTGGGCTTCGGGCAGCGTCACGCGCTCAAAGTGCGCGCGCGAGACGTGGGGGATCAGCCGGTCCGGATCCGAGACGGAGCGGCGGATCTCGAAGAGGCGCGCACCGTTCAGCTTCTCGCGGCGCCCGCGCGCACCCGCAATCTGGCGGGCGTATTCGAGCCGGCGCGGGTCGTTCGCCGGCCAGCGGTCGAGCATCAGGCGGTACTTGCGGATCGATGTTGCATCCATGTTGACGAACAGCACCTGCTCGAGCGGCGGCAGGTGGAAGCCGAGCATTTCGGGCCGCGCGTGACTTTGGATGAAGCGGGCGTAGTCGTCGAAGTAGATCGTGGGGCGACGGTCGCCGCGACTGACGCCAAGGACACGTTCCGGAGCGTAGTCTTCGGGAAGGGTGTCCCAATCTGCGCCCTTCTCCGACATTCGTCACCCCCCGACCTTGACCGCTTGATGTCGAGACAATGGCAGAATTGCGGCGCACCGCAAGAGCTTGGGTTACGTGAGGCCCGCGAGGAATCCTTTCCGCTCACGCGCATCGACAATGTGCGCGGCGAGGCGGGTGTAGAGCTCCTCCAGGCTTTCGACCTTTTGCGCCTCGCGCCGGACAAGGACCGGGGCGATTGGGCCGACATGCGGGGTCAGCCGTTCGGCGAGGTCGCTGAGCGTGCTGGCGGTGAAAATGTTGGTCGAGCCGCCGACCGCGCCCGAAAGCTCCTTCAGGATGGAGGCGCGCAGCGTTTCTCCCTCGGCCTCCTCGAGCTCCGACAGGAGGAGGTCGAGCATCTTGTGCGCGTCCGACGTGGTCGAGGCCGCGCGCTTCATCAGGATCCGTCCGATGGGGCCGACCCGCGCGACGAGTTGGGCCTCGATCCGGGCAAAGGTCTGGGGCGACATGCGCCGGATCATCGTCTCGCTTTCGCTGCCGCGGGGCGCGCCGGGCGGCGCCACGCGCTCAATATGCGAGGCATTGAGGTCGGGGGTGGTCCCGAAGACCGCAAAAAAGGCGTCGCGGAAGGCGGAGACATCTTCAAACCGCTCGTCCGGGTCGGAGGCCAGCGCCTTCAGAACGGCGTCGTCAAGCCCTTCGGGCAGCCCCGACGCGTAGGTGGAGGGTGGCTCTGAGATGCCGTCACTGATCCGGGCGATCATCTCCTCCATCCCCGTGGCGCGGAACGGTTTGGCACCGGTGAGCATCTCGTAGAGCATTGCGCCCGCTGCAAAAACGTCGGAGCGCCGGTCTGTCGGGCGACCAAGGAACTGCTCCGGCGACATATAGGAGGGCGTGCCGATCATCGCAGCGCCGGTCGCATCCATCGACTGGATCCGCGCGACGCCGAAATCGGTGAGCTTCACCACGCCGTCATCGGTCAGCATCACGTTCGCGGGTTTAAGGTCGCGGTGGATGATGCCGGCGGCGTGGATCGCCTCCAGCCCCGCAAGGAGCTGGAGGAAGATCGACCGGATCTCCGCGAGTTGGAGC
>JBCDHQ010000149.1:0-10662 GCA_038749815.1 Pseudomonadota bacterium
GGCGGCGACACAAGTGTGCGCATCGACAAGAGTGGCGTGCGCGTGCGCAACGCCAATTCCGAGTTGTTCTTCCCCTGGACGGCATTTGACCGTTGGATCCCCATTCGAGGGGGCACGGTTCTCGTCTTCCGCGGGCCCTGGGGTCTCGGCGTGCCCGACACCGCGCTGCCAGATGGGCTGACGGTGGAGGCGCTCAGGCAACAGGTCGACGCGCTCAAGGTCTTCGGGTGAGCCCGCTCGGCGTGATCCTTGCCGGCGGCCAGGCGCGGCGCATGGGGGGCGGGGACAAATGCTTGCTTCCGCTCGGGGGGCTGACCCTCCTTGAGCGGATCATCCGGTCCCTGGAGGCGCAGGTCGACGGCATCGTGCTCAATGCCAACGGCGATCCGAGCCGCTTTGCCCCGTTCGGCCTGCAGGTCATCTCCGACGATCTGCCGGAGCATCCCGGGCCGCTCGCCGGCGTGCTTGCCGGTCTCGAGCACGCCGCCGCCAGCCACAGCCACATCGTGACCGTCGCGGGCGACACGCCCTTCGTGCCGGCGGACCTGGTGGCGCGGCTCGAGGCGGCGCGCAGCGCGGAAGATCGCCCGATTGCACTCGCCGCGACCCGCGAGGACGGGCGGGTCGTCCGTCACCCGACGGTGGCGCTCTGGCCCGTGGCGCTCCGCCATGACCTCCGTGCGGCGCTCTCGGCCGGGACCCGCAAAATCGTCGCCTGGACCGACGCCCATGGCGCAGCGACGGCGGTCTTCCCGGGTGATCCGTTCTTCAACATCAACACGCCCGAGGACCTCGAGACGGCGGAGGCGCTGCTGTGCGCGTGATCGGGGTCACCGGGTGGAAGGACCAGGGCAAGACGACCCTGGTCGCGGCCCTGGTGCGCCATTTCACGGGCGAGGGGCTGTCGGTCTCTACCATCAAGCACGCGCATGCGGGCTTTGACATCGATCAGCCCGGGCGGGACAGCTTCCGCCACCGGGAGGCCGGCGCGCGGGAGGTTGTGCTCGCCTCCCCGCGGCGCGTCGCCGTGATGGAGGAGCTGCGGAGCGCGCCCGAACCCACGCTCGGGACCCTCCTTGCCCGGATGCAGACCGTCGATCTTGTCGTCGTCGAGGGCTACAAGGACGCGCCGCACCCGAAGATCGAGGTCTACCGAGAGGACCGCGGCAAGCCGCCGCTCGCCCTCACCCGCCCCACGATCCGGGCCGTTGCCGGGACTGCGGCGGGGTTCGCACTCCCGGTCCCGGTGCTTCCGATCGACGATATTCCCGGGCTCGCCGCGATCGCGCTTAGGGAGGCGGAATGATGCCGGCCACGGGTGTGCTGCCCACCCTCGAGGCCCGGCGCGCGCGGGAGTGGCGGAGTGCTGCATCCGGTCGCGGCACAACTGCCGCAGACCCCGGACCCGGCGACGCTCTCCGGAGCAGGCCGGCGACCGGCGGGGAGGGCCGCGGCCGCTCAACCGGATCACCTGCCGGGCCGCACCACTGGCCCCGAGCGCGGCCATGAGCACGCTCAGAGACGACTGCTTCTCTCCTCCGAGTGGCGGCACGTGGACGCCTGTGGAGCGCGCGTTGGCCCATCTCCGCGCTGGACTGGTGGCCGTGACCGAGGTCGAAGAGGTGCCGCTTTGGCATGCCGCTGGACGGGTCCTGGCGGCGCCGACCAGGGCGCGCCGTGCACATCCACCGACTGCAAACGCGGCGGTCGACGGATACGCCTTTGCAGCGCCTGGAGAGCGGGGCGGCGCGCTCTCCCTCCCGCTCCTGGAGGGGCGCGCGGCCGCGGGATCCCCTTTCGACGGACCGGTTCCCGGAGGCCACGCAGTTCGCATCCTGACAGGCGCGCCCCTGCCTCTCGGGGTCGACACCGTCGTCCTGCAGGAGGATGTGCAGATCGCCGATGGCCGGCTCGACGTCCCGGCAGGCTGGCGGCGCGGCGCGAATGCACGCGACGCGGGCGAGGATCTCACAGCAGGGCAGGCGCTCCTTCAGGCCGGACATCGGCTCCGGGCACCGGACCTTGCGCTCTTGGCAGCCGCCGGGCTTAGGGAGGTTGCCGTGCACCGACCGCTCCGCGTCGCGCTGCTCTCGACTGGGGACGAGCTGGCGCCCGACGATCAACCGGCGGCGGGCAGCGAGATCCCGGATGCCAACCGGCCGATGCTCGCGGCGGCACTCGCCGCCTGGGGGGCGGAGGTGGTCGATCTCGGTCAAGCACCCGATCAGGCCGCCGCCGTCGAAGCTGCCCTCGACAGAGGGCGCGAGACGGCCCACGCCATCGTCACGACGGGCGGGGCCTCGGCGGGGGACGAGGACCACATCTCGGCCGCCCTTCGCACGGCCGGCACCCTCGGCATCTGGCGGATCGCGATGAAACCCGGACGTCCGCTCGCCCTCGGCCTTTGGCGGGGCACGCCGGTCTTCGGCCTTCCGGGAAACCCGGTGGCGGCCTTCACTTGCGCGGCCCTCTTCGCCCGCCCCGCGCTCGCCGTCCTCGCGGGCACAACCTGGCCTGAGCCCGCTGTCGTCGACGTCCCCGCCGCGTTCGAGAAGACCAAAAAGGCCGGGCGGCGCGAGCTTTTGCGCGCCCGCCTCGTTGGGGGGCGCGCGGAGGTCTTTGCCTCCGAGGGGTCGGGCCGGGTCTCGGGGCTCTCCTGGGCCGACGGCTTTGTCGAGCTGCTCGAACCCGCGCAGAGCGTGCGCCCCGGCGATCCGGTCCGTTATATCAGCTTTGCCTCCCTTGGCCTCTGACCACTTTGGGGTGGTCCGCCGCACCCGAAGCCTGCATGAAAGCGCTGAGCAGAAAACAAGAGACGGCGCATGACAGAGACCACCCGGCGCGGTGCCCTCGTCCGGACCTCCGTGACCTACGCGGCCATGTTCGCAGCGATGGGAGCCTTCCTCCCGTTCTGGCCGATTTGGCTTGAGGAGTGGGGGCTGACCCCGGGCGAGATCGGGCTCTACACGAGCCTCGGCATGGCGGCGCGGGTCGCCACGGGGTTCACAGTGCCGGTGCTGGCCGATGTCTTCGACAGCCGCCGCAAAGTCATGGCCGGCGCAGCCGCGCTTGCAGCGCTTTTCTTCGCACTCCACGCCCTTGTCGGGAGCCGCGCACTCCTTTTGCCCCTGACGCTCGCGGCAGGCGGCGCGCTCGCGGCGATGGCGCCCTTGGGCGAGGCGCTCGGCGCCGCGGCCGCCACGCGGCACGGCTTCATTTATGCGCACGCGCGGGCGATGGGGTCGGCCGGGTTTCTCGCCTCCTCAATGCTGCTCGGGGTTCTGATCGTCATGCTCGGCGCCGATGCGGTGCTCTGGTACCTGGTCGGGTTTCTCCTCCTGACGGCCCTTCTGGCCGAGGGGCACCCGGGAGGCGGCGGGCCGCGGGGCACGCCGCCGAGGCTCCGCGATGTGGGCCATCTCCTCCGCGATCCGACCTTTGCGCTCTTCACGCTGGCCGCGTCGCTCACCCAGGCAAGCCATGCGGTCTACTACACCTACGGGTCCGTTCATTGGCGCGCGCTCGGCGTGCCGGAACCTCAGATCGGCATGCTGTGGGCCTGGGGCGTCGCGGTGGAGATCGTTCTGATGATGACGCTCGGCGCGCTGGTCGTGGCCCGCCTCGGCGCAGTCGGGACCATGGCGATCGGCGCGGCCGCTGCAGTCGTCAGATGGTCGGTTATGATGTTCGATCCGCTCGGTCCAATGCTCTGGCTCGTGCAGGCGAGCCACGCGCTGACCTTTGGGGCAAGCTACCTCGGCGCCATCGCTTTTCTCACCCTCGCCGTGCCGGAGCGGTTTTCCGGCACGGCGCAGGGCGCCTTCGCGGGCCTTGGCTGGGGGCTCATGCAGGCGGGTGTGATGGCGCTCAGCGCCGCGCTCTACCCGCTTGTCGGCGGAGCGACCTATGCCCTCGGCGCCGGAACGGCAGCCCTTGCGCTGGCGCTCACATTTTGGCTCAGGGTCCGCTGGGACGGCGGGATGCTGGACGGCCTCGGCACGGGCAGGGCGCCGGCCGCAGCCCCGTCATGAGAGAGTGCCGCTCACCTGCGCAAAGAGGATGAAGGCGCGGCCCGAGCGTGTGTCCATGAGGTCCAGCACCTCGCGATCCTCCGCCATCGGCGCGAAGCGCGAGAGGAAGCTGTCAAATCGGCGCTGAAAGACGAGCGCAGCATCCCGGAAAACAGTGTCAGTGCGCATCCGCGCGTGCACAGCCGTGGTCGCGCCAGTGTCGTGGATCCCTTGAATGGGCATCAGCGCCGCCCGCGCTGCGCCGCCTTTGGCGAACGTGCGCCAGTCGCTTGCCGAGGCCTGCGCAACCAGGAGATCGTCCGCATAAAGCCCTTCCTCCGCGAGAAAATTGAGGCAATCCTCGGCGGCCTGAAGAAGCTGGGCAAGATCGGGTCGCGCGAGGGCGCGGCGCAGGATGTCAAATCCCGCCGCATCTCCGGCATCCGCCGGAAAGTTGAGCGCGCGGACGACTTGCGTGTTGCTGAGCTCCACCGGTTCGTCCAGGGCGAGCATCGGCAGCTCAGGTTCCATCTCAACCTCCAGGACCGGCGGCTCCGCTGGCTCGGGCAAGACGGCCTGCGCTTCAAGCGCCGAGAGACGGGCGCCGATTGCGCTGGCCTCCGCCGCGCGCTTTGCCACGGACGCGGCCTGCGCCTCAAGGTCAACCAACCGAGCCCGGTCCTGACCCCGCTCCGCCAGAAGCTGGCTGACGAGAAGTCCAAGGGTTGCCGTTGCCCCGACGAGCAGCGCCACCACAGCCCAGATCCCGAGAAGCGCCCCAAGGAGCGCTGCCGCCACACAGAAGACGAGCGCGGCCGCCAGAGCCGGGCGCTTCGACTGATCCGCTCCGGCACTGGTGCGCATCTCTCCCCCGGTCGCCGCCCCGCCTCAGGGTCAAATATAGGAGATGCTCAGAACCTCAAAATCCCGGACACCGCCCGGGGTCTTGACCTCAGCCACGTCCCCCTCCTCCTTGCCGATCAACGCACGGGCGAGTGGGGACTTGATGTTGAGGAGGCCCGCGTCGATATCCGCCTCCGCCTCGCCAACGAGCTGATATGTCTTCTCTTCGTCGGTGTCGCAATCGACCACCTTCACGGTCGCACCGAATTTGATCGCACCCGACATCCGCGTCACGTCGATCACGTCGGCCAGCCCGATGATCCCCTCGAGCTCTTTGATGCGCCCCTCAATGTGGCTCTGCTCTTCGCGGGCGGCATGGTACTCTGCGTTCTCGGACAAGTCGCCGTGCTCTCGCGCCTCAGCAATTGCCTTGATTACGGCCGGGCGTTCAACTGATTTTAAATGCTTCAGCTCAGCGTCGAGCTTTGCATAGCCTAATTTGGTCAGCGGTATTTTATCCAAGGTCCCGCGCCTTCTGGTGTAGAATTTGAACGACGATAATGATCGCTGGGGGCGAGTTCAAGCCAATGGCGTTACGTCATGTTGATCGCTTTACCGAGTCTTGTTTGACCACCCGGTATGCGCCCGCTACCTCGCCTGCAAACGGAGGATATCATGACCGAGACGCCGCGCGAAAGTGTCGAATACGATGTTGTTATTGTCGGGGCCGGTCCGGCTGGGCTGAGCGCCGCGATCAGACTGAAGCAAACCGACCCGGACCTGTCAGTCGTCGTGCTCGAAAAAGGCTCGGAGGTCGGGGCGCATATCCTCTCAGGTGCGGTTCTCGATCCGAAGGGGCTGAACAAGCTGATCCCCGACTGGAAGAAACGCGGCGCACCGGTCACGGTGCCCGTGAGCGCGGACCGTTTCTATGTGTTCGGCGAAGCCGGTGCTCTCCGGATCCCGAACATCGTCATGCCCCCTCTGATGTCAAACCACGGCTGCTACGTCGTCTCGATGGGCAATGTGTGCCGCTGGCTCGCCGAGGTGGCCGAGGAGCTGGGGGTTGAGATTTTCCCCGGCATGGCCGCCTCCGAACTGGTCATGGAGGGCGACCGGCTGGCCGGTGTTGTGGCGGGCGAGTTCGGGATCGAGAAAGACGGCACAAAAGGAGCCGGCTACGAACCGGGTCTCGAGCTCCGCGGCAAGTACGTGTTCTTGGCCGAAGGCGTGCGCGGATCCCTGGCAAAACAAGCGATCGCAGCGTTCGGGCTCGACGCCGACAGCCAACCGCAGAAATACGGCCTCGGCATGAAGGAGATCTGGGAGATCGACCCGGAAAAGCACCGCCCGGGCTTGGTGATGCACAGTATGGGCTGGCCCCTCGGCACCAATGCCGGTGGCGGATCCTTCCTCTACCATGCGGATAACAATCAGGTTTTCCTCGGCTTTGTCGTGCATCTCAACTACGAGAACCCCTATCTCTACCCCTACATGGAGTTTCAGCGGTTCAAGCATCACCCGCTGATCGCAGATCTTCTGAAGGGGGCCAAACGCGTCGCCTACGGCGCCCGGGCGATCAGCGAAGGCGGCTGGCAGTCGCTGCCGCAGCTCGCCTTTCCGGGCGGTGCCCTCCTCGGCTGTTCAGCCGGCATGGTCAACGTGCCTCGGATCAAGGGGAACCACAACGCGATGCTCTCCGGCATCGCAGCGGCCGACGCAGCGGCGGAAGCGATCAAGGCAGGACGCGCCGGCGACCGCCTCGCGGCCTATGAAAAGCGCATCCGCAAAGGGCCGGTGGCGGAGGATTTGCGGCCGGTCCAGAACGTCAAACCGCTCTGGTCGAAAAACGGCCTCCTCGCCTCTCTCGGCCTCGGTGGCGCGGACATGTGGTGGGCGACGCTCTTCGGCAGGCCGCTCCTCGGTTCAATGCCTCATGGCAAGACCGACGCCGCGGCGACCGGCAAAGCCTCCAAGTTCAAGCCGATCGACTACCCGCGCCCGGATGGCGTGCTGAGCTTCGACCGCCTGACGAATGTCTCCTTTTCAGGCACAAACCACGCCGAGAACCAGCCTGTCCACCTGACGCTCGGCGATCCTGAGATCCCGATCAGCGTCAATCTGCCGACATACGCAGAGCCGTCTGAGCGGTACTGTCCCGCCGGCGTCTACGAGGTCGTGCGGGAGAAAGGGCAGGAGCCGCGCTTTCAAATCAACGCACAAAACTGTGTGCACTGCAAAACCTGCGACATCAAAGACCCGTCACAAAACATCACATGGGTGACGCCACAGGGTGGCGACGGCCCGAACTACCCCAACATGTGACGGAGCGCCGCTGGAACGGACGTCGGTTTGAACCTTGGCCGACGCTCGACTAGCGTCGGCGGGTAGCTTTGATTCGGAGGACGATATGACATTACGGACGCGTGCAATCGCCGGCCTGCTCGCGGCCGCCATAGCCGTCATCCCCACAACCGGCAGCGCTCAGGGCTTCGCCGGCGCGTACCTTGCCGCGACAAGCGCGAACATCAACAACGACTACGAGGAGGCGGTGACCTATTACGTCCGCGCCCTCGCCCGCGATCCCGAGAACCGAACGCTGCTGCGCAACGCCCTGATCGCGATGGTCGCCGCCGGGCATTTCAACGAGGCCGAGCGGGTTGCCGCGGGTCTTGCAAGCATCGCACCGCAGAGCCAGATCGCCGCCCTGACCGAGCTTGCACTCTCGCTCCGCGACGGCGACTTTGAGACAGCTGCCGAGATCGCCGACAACGACGACTTTCGGTTCAATCCTCTGATGCAGGGCCTTGTGGCGGCCTGGGCTGAGGTCGGGCGCGGCAACTACGATGCGGCTGTGTCGGCCTTCGATGCCCTCGATCAAAATGACACGCTCCTCAGCTACGCCCGCGCGCACAAGGCGCTCGCCCTGGCGCTCGTCGGCGACTATGCCGCCGCTGCGGATGTGTTCGAGGCGGAGACCGGCGCGATACCGCATGTCAACCGCTCCGCCGTGATGACGCATATCGCGAGCCTCTCTCAGTCCGACCGGATCGATCGAGCGCTTGAGGTGGCCGAGCAGGCGCTCTCCGATGGCTTCTCAGATCCCGAACTCGAGGCGGCGCGCGATCGGCTCGCAGAGGGTGAGGCGGTGCCCTTCGACGTGATCGTCGCCCCGGCCGAGGGGGCGGCAACAGCCTTCAGTCTGATCAGCTCCGCCCTCTTCCGCGATCAGTCCGAGCGTTTGTCCCTCATCTACGCCCGTCTATCGACCCTGATCTGGCCGGATTACGAAGAGGGGCGGGTCCTCGTCGCCGAAGTGCTGCAAAGCCAGGGTCAGTACGATCTGGCCATCGAGGAGTTCGCAAAGATCGCGCCGACGAGCGCCTGGTACATTTCGGCCGAGATCGGGCGCGCCGAAGCGCTCCAGCGGATGGGAGCGCCCGAGCGGGCGATCGAGGTTCTGGCCTCGCTGTCTCGCGAGATGCCGGACGAGTTGACGGTGCTGACCGCGCTCGGCGACGCCTATCGCAGCCAGGAAGAGTTTCTCGATGCCGAAGAGGCCTACACGCGCGCATTCGACCTGATCGAGGTCGAGCGTCCGTCGCATTGGCTTCTCTACTTCCACCGGGGCATTGTGCGTGAGCGCTCGGACCAGTGGGATTTGGCGGAGGCCGATTTCCGGCGGGCGTTGGAGCTCGAGCCCTCGCAACCGCATGTCCTCAACTACCTCGGATATTCGTTGGTTGAGCTTCGCCGCAACCTCGACGAAGCCCTTTCCATGATCGAGGAGGCCGTCGCCCAGCGGCCCGAAGATGGCTACATCACCGACAGTCTCGGCTGGGTGCTCTATCGCCTCGGCCGGTTCGAGGAGGCCGTCCCCCACATGGAGCGTGCGGTCGAGCTCACGCCCGTTGATCCGATCATCAACGACCATTTGGGGGACGTGCTCTGGAAGGTCGGTCGCAAACTTGAGGCCGAGTTCCAGTGGCGCCGCGCCCTCTCCTTCGAGCCCGAGGATGAGGATGCAGTCCGGATCCGCCGCAAGCTCGAGGTCGGCCTCGACGTCGTGCTGGAGGAGGAGGACGAGGCCAGCGCCATCGTTTCCCCCACGGCCAGCGACGCGCAGTGAGGGCTGAGCTCGCCCCCGCCAAAGTCAATCTCTCCCTGCACATCACCGGGCGCCGTCCCGATGGCTACCATGTGCTCGACAGCCTGGTCGTCTTTGCGGGCGTCGGTGATCTGATCGAGGCGGTGCCGGCGCGCACAACATCGCTTGCCGTTCGCGGCCCGTTCTCGGACGGCCTCTCGAACGGGGCGGATAACCTGGCTGCCAAGGCCGCTGAGCTGATGGGGGGCGGCAGTGTCCTTCTGACAAAAAACCTCCCTGTCGCCTCCGGGATCGGCGGCGGATCGGCGGACGCTGCCGCCGTTCTGCGCGCCCTCCACGACGCCGGTCGACCGCTGCCGAGTGAGCGCGCAGTTCTGACGCTCGGCGCGGATGTGCCGGTTTGCCTGGCCGGGCGGCCTGCGCGAATGAGCGGGATCGGCGAGGTGTTGACCCCCGTTTCGCCGCTGCCGCCGGCCCATCTGGTCCTTGCCAATGCCGGCCCGGCAGTCTCGACGGGCGCGGTCTTTGCGGGCCTCAGACGCCACGACAACCCGCCGCCGCCGCCACTGCCGTCCGCCATCCCGGATGCCGCGGCGCTCGCCGACTGGCTGAAGCAGACCCGCAACGATCTGGCGCCCCCTGCCAAAGCGCTCCTCCCCGTGATCGGCGCGGTTGAAGAGGCCCTCTCCACCCAGCCTGGCTGCATGCTGGCACGCATGTCCGGCTCAGGCGGGACCGTGTTCGGCCTGTTTGCCGAGGCACGCGATGCCCTTGCTGCAGCAGAGGCGCTTCGCAGCGCGGCACCGAGCTGGTGGGTGGCCGCCGCGCCTCTTCTCGGCGCTCCGGTCACCCAAGGGACGACGCCCCCCCAAAACACGCCCAGTGCTGTCTCCACCGGCTAGCAAGGGCGCGCACAGGCTTCAGCGCAGAGAGCGCGAGGCGCGGACCATCGCCGGTTCGCAGATTTCCTCCGCTGAGGTTTCCTGCTGTGTCGCTGGCCCACATGTGTCGCCACCAGGCCGAGAGGGGGTGCGGGGAGCTCCCCTCAGCGCCCTCAGGCCGCGCGGGAGACCACGAACTCCGCCAGTTCCCGCAGCACCGTCTTCAGCGGATGATCTGGGAGAGGCGCGAGGGCCTGGCGCGCCCGGTCTCGCCAGAGCCGAGCCTCTTCTGCCACCGAGGGGAGGACCTCGTGGCGGGCCATCAACGTCAGCGCATGCTCGAAATCACCACTCCGCTGGTCGCCCTTCTCGATCACGCGCACCCAGAACGCGCGCTCCTCAGCGCTTGCGGCAGCAATCGCGCGGATCACCGGGAGGGACATCTTCCGCTCCCGAAAGTCATCGCCGGTGTTCTTCCCGATCGTGGCCGTCACGCCCCCGTAATCGAGAAGATCGTCGATGATCTGAAACGCCATGCCGAGCGCATCGCCATACTCCCTGAGCGCGCGCGCATCCTC
This sequence comes from Pseudomonadota bacterium, assembly GCA_038749815.1. Taxonomy (GTDB): domain Bacteria; phylum Pseudomonadota; class Alphaproteobacteria; order Rhodobacterales; family Rhodobacteraceae; genus Algicella. Next base: position 10,421 of record JBCDHQ010000149.1, read on the forward strand.
CTCCGCGGCGCCGGAAATCACACCGCCGACCTCGGTCGCGGCGGCAAAAAGTGCGGCGGTCTTGCCGCGGATCACACGCTCATAGACCGCCTCGTCGGTCGCTGTGTTCTGCGCCGCGGAGAGCTGCAGCACCTCCCCCTCGGCGATGACGGCGGCTGCGTTTGACAGAATGTCCAGGACCCGGATCTGCCCCGTCTCCACCATGAGCTGAAACGCGCGTGCAAAGAGGTAATCGCCCACAA
>JBCDHQ010000150.1:0-10656 GCA_038749815.1 Pseudomonadota bacterium
CCCAGGCGGCCTCATCCTCGCCGAGATAGGCGCTGAGTTGTTTCCGCCCCCAGTCGGACGTGGTCGGATTGGCAATCGGAGCGAAGGCCGAGAGGCTGCGGAACTGTGTGGGATGCGTCATTGCAAGCGTCAGTGCCCCGTGCCCGCCCATCGAGTGCCCTGTGATCCCTTGCCGCGCGGGGTCGAGCGGGAAACGCTCGAAGAGCGCCGAGGGCAGATCCTCGAGCACATAACGCGCCATTTGAAAGTGCGGCGCCCAGGGTGCCTCCGTCGCGTCGACGTAAAACCCCGCGCCCTGGCCGAGGTCATACGCCTCGTCGTTTGCCACGTCCTCGCCCCGGGGTGAGGTGTCGGGGAAGACGAGCGCCATCCCATGCGCTGCCGCAGCCCCCTGCGCGCAGGCTTTGACCATCGCGTTCTCATGCGTGCAGGTCAGCCCGGAGAGATACCAGAGCACCGGCACCGGCCCATTCTCCGCGGCCGGCGGCACGTAGAGGCCGAATGTCATGTCCGTGCCTGTGGCGGCGGAGGCGTGGGTGTAGACGCCTTGCACGCCGCCGAAGGATTTGGTCTCGCTGACGGTCTGCATTGGGATCTCTCTCAGGTGACAAGGCTGATGACATAGGCGAGGGAGCCGACCGCGATGACAGTCGAGACAAGGATCGCCGACGAGGCCCGCGCCGGTGCCACGCCGTAGGTTTGCGCGATGATGAAAATGTTGCCCGCGACCGGCATCGCCGAAGTTGCGACCATGATGCCTGCGACGGATCCCGGGACATCAAAGTAGAAGAGCGCCGCGATCCCAACGGCGAGCGGATGCAAAAAGAGCTTGGCGACCGACAGCCAGAGCGCCACTGACAGCCGCTCCGCGCTCCGCCCGGCCAGGGACGCCCCGATCGCGAACAGGGCGCACGGAGTTGCGGCGGCCCCGAGGAGGAGGAGGAACTCCGCCGCGACTTCGGGAAGCGGCAGCGACGACGCGCTCCAGAGAAGCCCGGCCGACATCGACATCACCATTGGATTCTGGACGAGGCCGAGGCCCACGGTTGGCAGAACGCCGCGCTCCCCCGTGCCTCTGGCGAGGAGGATGATCACGACGATGAGCGAGCCGAAGACGATCAGATCGATGGCGAGCATCAGGATGATGGGTCCCGCCGCCCGCTCTCCGATCAAGATGACAAGCATGGGCAGACCGAGAAACCCGGTGTTCCCGATGACGCCGCACTGCGCCTCCACCGCCGCTTCGGCAAAGCCTGTCCCGCGGAGGAGGGCAACGGCTGTTACCAGCACATAGAGCGCCGCTGAGGCTGAGAGATAGGCGAGAAAGACGTTCGTGTTCCAGATCTCGGAGAACGAGAGCTCGGCCGCAAACCGGAAGAGCATCGCGGACAGCGCGAAGTAGAACACGAACTTCGTGATATAGGCGATGCCTTCGGCCGTGAACATCCGCGCGCGGGCGGAGCTGTAGCCGATTGCAATAATTAAGAAAAACGGCACCGTTTTGAGAAAGACCGCCAGCATTCAGAGATCCCGCCAGAGAACGAGCGCATCCACAAAACCCGCGGCCGGATGGCAGAACGCGCCCGGGAGCCGTCCAACCTCCCGAAATCCGGCCGACGCCCAGAGCGCAAGTGCCCGCGTGTTGGTCGCCACAACAAAGTTGAACTGCATCGCCCGAAAGCCCTCGTCCCGCGCCGTCGCGAGCGCATGGTCGAGCATCATGCGCGCCACACCGCGCCGCGGCACGGCCGAGACAAACCCCGCATTGGCCACATGGGCGCCGCCGCCGTCCTGGTTCGGGCAGAGGTAGTAGGTCCCGAGTGCCGTCTCCGCTTCTGCCAGATAGGCCGCATGCGTCCCCCCGGTCCAGTAGGCGAGTGCCTCCGGCCTCGAGATCTCCGGATCGAGGGCATAGGTCTCGCCTGCGCGAAAGACGGGCTCCAGCATGGCCCAGATCGTGTCATCATCGGCCGGCACCGCCGGGCGGATCTTCATTTCGGGCGCACCCGCACTTTGAGCGCGCGATCCTCGCCCGAAAGCTCGAACCGCCGCGCGGCGCGCACCAGATCGGAGAGCTTTTTGAACCCGTAGCTCCGCGGATCGAAATCGGGGTATCGCTTGGAGAGTTGCGTGCCGATCTGGCCGAGCTCCGCCCAGCCGTCTTCCCCCTCGACATCTCCGAGCGCCGCACCGACGAGCTGTGCCCCTCGATCGACGGGCTGCACCTTCGCCGTCTCCATCTGCGCCCCCAGAAGGTTCTCGACGTAAATGAACCGCTTGCAGGCCATCCGAAAGGCCTCCGGCGTCTTTTGCTGGCCGATCCCATAGACGTCGCAGCCTTGCTCGCGGATCCGCTGGGCGAGCCGCGTGAAGTCGCTGTCGGACGAAATCAGGACAAACCCCTGAAACCGGTTGCTGTGGAGGAGATCCATCGCGTCGATCACAAGGGCAATGTCGGAGGCATTCTTGCCGACGGTATTCGCCGGCTGGTGGTGGGCGATCAGCCCGAGGCTCGGCTGCCGGTCAGACCAACCCTTCATCTGCGATGACGAAAAGTCACCGTAGACCCGGCGCACCGAGGCTTCGCCGAGCGTCGCGACCTCTTCGAAGATGGCCGGCGCCCATTGCGGCGATGAGTTGTCGCCGTCAATCAACACGGCGAGGAGTGGCATATCGGCGGCCATCGATCTTTCCGAAACGGGTTGTGATCAGCCTAGCCCGCGCCGGGTCCCGCGCGAAAGCCCTGCAACGATTTTTGCACTGGCCGCGACGGAGGCGCCCATCGATCGCGTTGGAGACAGCAACGTCCAGCGGATTGCGGAGGATGGGGAGACAGGGATGAAGGGAGCAGCACTCGGCCTCGGCGCGGCCCTGGCGGTGATCGTGGGTCTCGCAGCACTTGTGGAGCACGCTGCAGCGCAGAGAACCGCCGAATTGGTCCCGCCAGGGGTGCGCAACGCACATCCGCTCGACCGATTGATCGCCTCCTTCGACCTCGATGGTGACGGCGCACTCACCCAAGCGGAGATCAACGCGACGCGGGCGGACACGCTGGCGCGCTTTGACACCGACGCAGATGGCGTTCTGTCGCCACTCGAGTTCGAGGCGCTCTGGCTTGAGAGACTGCGCCCGCGGCTGCACGCCCGCTTTCACGCGCTCGACACACACGGCGATGGCGGCGTTTCAAGCGCGGAGTTCGAGGCCCGGACGGCGCGCCTCATCACTCACTTGGATCGCAGCGGTGATGGGTTTTTCAGCCGGCAGGACATCGCCCGTGGTCTCCGGATCGAATAGCCCCCACACACCCGGCGTCGCTCCCACCCCTCGGCAGCCGGGCAGCGCGGCCCTCAGTCCGGATGGACGGGGCCGCGCTTTTTCTTCAGCTCGCTGCGCTCTTTCTTTGCAGCAAGACGGCGGGCCTTGGCGGCGCCAGATGGGCGGGTCTTGATGCGAGGCTTCGGCCGCTCCAACGCGCGGGCGATGAGCTCCCGCAGTCGCTCGAGCGCGTCCTCACGGTTCCGGGCCTGGCTTCGGTGGCGCTCTGCGCGGATGACCACAGCGCCCTCGCGGGTCCAGCGTTGTCCGGCCAGCCTCTCGAGCCGCGCTTTGCTGCGGTCATCGAGATGCGGTGAGCGTGCGGCCTCGAAGCGCAGTTCGACGGCGGTGGCGACTTTGTTCACGTTCTGGCCACCCGGCCCCGACGCACGGACAAAACTCTCCGTGATCTCCCAGGGTGCAATCGAAACAGTGTCTGTTATCCGGATCATCTCACTCACCGTGATCGGCTGGCCACGGGCAACGGGCCATGCTCTCGGGCGTGCCCGAGAGCCCTGCGGCACTGCCGCAGGCGCCGCGCCTTGCGCGGCGATTGCCCTTGGTCTGCCATGTCGCGCCGCGCGCTCCCACGGGGGGCTACGACAAAGAAAGGGCCGCGAATTGAGCGGCCCTTTCAATCATCTGGAAATCTTGGAGGCTTAGGCCGGGTCGGTCACCCGTCACGTTCGGTTTGCCTCAGCCGGGGCTGCCCGTCAGAGGGCCACCTCGCGTTCAAACCCAACCGCACTCTCCAAAATCTCATGAGACATTGGATCACCTCCTTTCGCTGTTTCAGTTGCCCTTAGCGTGCGAGCCGTCCGCGCCGAAGTCAAAGCCTTTTTGCTTCGACCCTCAGCGTGATCGCTCGAAAGGGGAAGAGAGCAACACAGGCGACGGCGAGCTTCACGCCGTAATCTGCAATGGCAAGAGAGATCCAGAGAGGCGCTTCCGGCCCGCTCCCCAAGACAGGCACAATTTCGTTGGCCCACGCGACATCCACCGAAGGTGCAAGCGGTGAGGCCGCAGCGGAGAACGCGATTGAGAAGAAGATAAGCGTGTCGAGTGCGCCGCCGAGCAGTGAGGAGACCAGAGGGGCGTGCCACCATTGACCCCGCAGCCTCGTGAAAATCGACACGTCCACGAGTTGAGCCGCAAGAAAGGCGAGGCCCGACCCGATTGCCACTCTCACCGAGACGAGGGGGCCGAACGGTCCCTCGATCTGAGATCCGACCATTGAGCATGCGACGCCGACGGCGAACCCCACCAAGACTACCCGGCGTGCCGCAGCCGCGCCGTGAAGCCGGGTCATGAGGTCTGTCACGAGAAAGGCCAGCGGATAGGTCAGCGCGCCCCAAGTGAGCCAGTCGCCGAGCAAAAACTGGACGAGAATGTTGGAGGCAAGCACCACCGCTGCCATTGCGGATATGCCGATGATCATGTGCCGTGGCATCCCTGAACCTCCCGCTTGTGCGATGCGCGTGTGACACGAGCGCTCTAGCCAATGTCCCTTGGATCTGCAAATCGAGGGCCTTTGGCCGCCCGGCCGGCGTCTCCTCAGGCCAGACCGACTCGGCTCAGCGCCGCTTGAAGACCGTCCGCACCCTCGAAGACGTGACCTTGCCATCCGCGTTGACGCGCGGCCTCAACGTTGCCCTGCCGGTCGTCTGTGAAGAAAAGGTCGGGACCGGAGAGCCCCGTTTCCTGCTCCAATCGGGCATAAATCTCAGCCGCCGGTTTCAGGAGGCCAAGCTCACCCGACACGAAGGCCCGATCGAACTGGTCGAGTTCGGGGTAAAGACCTCGGGCAAGCTGAAACGTCTCTCGTCCGAAGTTCGTGAGCGCGAAGACCGGGATCTGGCGGGCCTGCAGGTGATTGAGGATCTGCCAGCTCCCCGCGATCGGCGGCCCAAACATCTCCGGCCACCGCGTGTGCCAGAGACGGATGAGAGCGGCGTGGGCGGGATGGCGGGCGGCCGTTGCTTCAACTGTTTCCCGGAAGGGGGCCCCGCGATCGACCTCGAGGTTCATCGCATCGAGGTCCACCTCCGCCTTCAGCGCGGCCCATTCGGCCTCCGTGGCGACTTGACGGTAAAGGCGGCCCGGGTCCCAGGCCATAAGGACATTTCCGATGTCGAACACGACCGCCTTTGGGGTCATCGTGCAGCCTCCAGTCTCGCTTGGACGCCCTCTTTAAGGAGTGTTGGCGGATAGACCGCAAGGGGCACAAGAAGGAGGAGCGCGCCGCCGAGCCCCACGATCGAGGCCAATGCACCGATCAAAGGCGGGCCGATCAGAAACGCGGAGAAGGCCGCAAAGGTGAGGGCCGCGATGCTCCGCTCCACTTGGCCCGAGGGGGCCTCCGTCGCGGCCATTGAGAGCGCAAGGGGATAGATGTTGGCCACCCCAAGACCGAGGAGCAGGGCGCCCGCAGTCGCCGTGATCGGCCCGAAGGCAGTGGCAAAGGCCACGAGCCCACCGCACGCCAGATAGCTGGAGGCGCGGATGACGCGCACTGGCCCGATGGCTGTCGCAAGACTGTCGCCGAGGAGCCGCGCGACGCCCATCGCGAGAGAGAAGGCCGCGAAGGCCGCAGCCGCTCGGCCCGCGGTCAGGCCGACCTCGCCTTGGAGATAGAGCGCCGACCACTCCATCATCGCCCCTTCGAGGAGGAGGGCGCCAATCGGCAGGGCCGCCAAGGCCAGAAGCCCACGGCTCGGCAGGGCGAAGCGCGGCGTGGCGAGCTGCACTCCCGGTCTGTCGGAGGCCAGGTTGAGGCCGGCGACGATGGCTGCGGCTGCAAGGGGCGGCGCCAGCACGAGCTGTTGGACGAGAAACGACACTCCGTTATCGGCAAAGGCCCCAGCGACAAGCGCCCCCGCCATTGCCCCGAAGCTCCACATTGCGTGGCACTGCGTCATCACGCGGCGCCCCCGCGATGCTTCAAATGCGCTGGCTTTGGCATTCATGCCGACTTCAATTGGGGCGATGGCAAGGCCTGTGACAAAGAGGGAGATGGCAAGCGTTGCTGCTGACCACGCGACGGCCGGAAGGATGAATGCGAGAATGAACGCCCCGCCGCACCAAGCGACCACCCGCCGACCGCCCACTCTCGCGATGAGAGGGGCTGCATAGGCGAAACCGATGAGGGTCCCGGTTGGCAACATCAGGAAGCAAAGCGAGAGGGTCAGAAGATCGAGGTCGAGTGCGGCTTTGACATCGGGGATCCGGGGAAACCAAACCGCGATACCTATGCCGTTGAGCGCGAAGGCGGAGTAAAGCGCGCTCCTTTCGCGATCCAAAAACATCATCAGTGCTCCGAGGGTTCAATCCGCACTGCAATAGCAGTCGGGACCGGGAACGCAATGTCGCAACCGTTTGGCATACCGTGCGGCGCAAGGGCCATCGCCGCGCAGAGCGCGGCGTCTGCGGCCTTGCCGCAGAGCTCTCGGGCATCGCCCGAGAGCATGGCCCATCCCACGTTGCGCCCTTGGCTGGCCAGCGGTCCCGTTGGTGTCCGGAGCCGCGTCGCGGGCGGCACACGTAGCGTCTTCCACTTCCTTGGGGCGACGCCCTGATGCGCGGGGCCGTGATCTATTGCACAACGAATTCGGCATGAAGGGCTCCCGCCGCCTTGATGGCCTTCAGGATGTCGATCATGTCGCGCGGGCTGACGCCGAGGGCATTCAGACCTTCGATCACCTCTGGCAGGCTGACCGAGGCCTCGACGAGGGCAAGCTGGGTGCCGGGATCCTCTTCGATCGCTGCGTTGGTGCGCGGAACAACGATCGGTGTGCCGCCAGGATTGAACGGGTTTGGCTGAACGACAAGCGGCTCCTCGGCCACCCGCAAGGTCAAGTTGCCTTGGCTCACAGCGACACGACTGATCCGAACGTCGGCGCCGAGAACAATCGTGCCAGAGCGCTGATCCACCACGACGCGCGCCTTTTGGGCTGGCGCGACCTCAATGTTCTCAACCAAGCCCAGGAGCTGCGGCAGCGGTGGCAGACCGGGTTGGCTGAGATCGAGCTGAACGGTTCCCGAATCGAGCGTCCGCGCCACGCGCCCGCCAACGCGCGCATTGATCGCCTGCTCAATACGGCCCGCCGTGGTGAAGTCCGGGTTCCGGAGCGCAAGTCGCATGGTCGTGATGTCTGACAGCGCAAAATCGATCTCGCGCTCAATGCGCGCGCCGTTGGGGATGAACCCTGAGGTCGGGACGCCCTGAGTGACCTCAGCCCCATCTCCTCCGGCCGTTGCCCCTCCGGCGATGACGGAGCCTTGGGAGACCGCGTAGATCTGACCGTCGGCCGCGTTCATCGGCGTCATGATCAGCGTGCCGCCAAGAAGGCTCGTCGCGTCCCCGATCGTTGAGACAGTGACATCGATCTTGGACCCCGCGCGCCCAAAGGGTGGCAGGGCTCCGGTGACCAACACGGCGGCCACGTTTCGAGCGCGAAACTGCTCGCCCGTGACGTTGATGCCGAGGCGTTCCAGCAGGTTGACCATCGCCTCCTCCGTGAAGGGGGAGTTGCGGAGGCCGTCGCCGGTGCCATCAAGACCGACCACGAGCCCGTAGCCTACGAGATCGTTGCCGCGCACCCCGTCGAACTCGACGAGGTCTTTGATGCGGGCCTGTTGGCCAAGGGCCATCACCGGCCAGAGGAGAAGCGCGCAGAGGAGCAGCCGGACGTTCTGTCCGAGACGGGTAGAGGTCATGTCACCTCAGGAAGTTGGTGAAGGAGAGGTTTGAGAGCCGAGCCGTGACCGTATAGAGCGAGGTCAATTGGTTCTCGAGATTGGCAAAGCGGGTTGTTGCCTCGTATTGATCGACGCCGACGAGATCAAACCGCGCAAGCTCAAGCGTCGCGGTTTCCGCTTCGACAAAGATCGATGTGGTCTCGATGTTCTCCTCCGCGTTGCCGAGCGTGCTGCGGAGGGCAATGAGGTCGTCACCTGCCGCCTGCAGCCCGGCCGATGCGGTCAGAAGAATGTCATCAGCGGCGCCCGGCAGCGCGTTGATGGTCGACTGGTTGAAGGCGGCAGCCGTCGCCAGACCTTTGATCATGTCGCGGATGGCCTGGTCATCGGCGCGGATCATGTAGTCGATCCGATCCCCATCCGGCGTCAGCACGCCCGGCGCGTCCGTCGTCGAGCCATTGTAGATCGTTGTCTGGTAGCCGAAGGGCGCGGCAGGGAACGTGACCGTGTCGGTGATGCCGGCAGGATCGTCGAAGTAGATGTCGATGTTGGCGAGTGCCGTGGCGGTGTCCGGGCCCGCGTCCATGATGGTGATGATGTCGTTTATGATCGTCTCGGCATCTTCGAGCGGCTTGGTCGTCTCGGCGGCCCCGGCAAAGACATAGCGTCCGCCATAGTTGGTGTTGAGGCTCCCCACGACGCTTTCAAGGAGCTCGTTTGTTGCTTGCGCAAATTGCTCTGCCTGGACGAGGTCGTCCGTGAGCACCGCGCCCTCGATCTGAATACCGATCTCACCGACGGTTCCGAGAACATTCTCGAGCGCAAACTGCGTCGCCGCCGCGCGGTTGCTGGCGAGGGTCAGGCTGATGCTGTGCTGAGAGAGCAGCGCGATCGATCGGTCAATCTCATAGAGCTCCGAGACATTGCCGCGGAGCGCCTCGGCGTAGTTCGCCGTGCGCCCAAGGGTCATCTCGAACCCGGCCTCCTGCAGCCGAGTGCGGATGTCGAGGGCCTGCTGGCTCTGCCTGAGGTCGAGTGCGAGGTCGGTGATGGGGGCGACTAGCATGGATCAAATCCTCAAGAGCTCGGCGAAGAGCTCATCAATGACGCGGATAACCTGTGCGTTTGCCGCGTAGAGCTGCTCGACAAAGATCAGGAATTGAAGTTCGGCATCGGTGTTGACGCCCGTTATGGAGGTTTCCGACTGACGGAGCGTGGCGTTGAAGCTGGCCGAGAAGGTCGCATCCGCATCGGCTTGCAGCTGGCGCGCGGCCTGCTGGCTCGAAATCTGGGAGGCGAAACCAGTGGCAGAGACGGCGACTGCGATGCCCGTTGCGGCCGGTGGTGCAACGGGGTCCGTGTAGGCGGTGTTGAGGGCGTCGAGGATCGCGCTGTCGCCCACATCGCCCTGGGCCAGCGCGTTGATCCCATCGCGAAGGCGCCAGGTGTCGCCACCTTGCTCCGGATCGACGGCCGCGTTGAGCGCGATCCGACCTGCAAGCCCGGTCACGTCCAGCGCATCATAGGGCCCCCCCGCGTCGGTGAAGAGGCCGGCATCGCCCGGGGCGAGTGTCGGGTCGACTGCTGTGTCCTCGAAGCGCAGGATCAGATCCTCCGCCAGGAGGTCGAGATCCGAGTTGACATCCGGCGTGGTGACGTCCCGCACCTCGAAGGCCGCGGCGAGCGCACCGCCCTCATACTGACCAACGCCATTGCCGGTCCCAATCGACACCACGGAGCCATTGATCGTCAGCGGCGAGAGCGATCCGGCGGCCAGCGTCATGTCCGGAGTGATGATTGGCGTTGGATCGAACTCAAGCGTGCTCGCCTGGATGTCGAGCAACACGCCGCCCGAGGTCGTGTAGATCGCCACAGCGTTGTTGTCGCGTGGGAACGTCTTGATCTCAAAGTAGACTGAAAGAGCATCGATCTGGCGGTCGCGCTCGTTGACCAGGGTCGCGGTTTCGCCGCCAGAAACCTCTTGCTCCTGAATTTGGATGTTGAGGCTCTCTATCTCGATCAGGATGGTGTTGATGTCATCCACCATCCGATTGATGTCGGCATCGGCGTTCTGACGAACGGTGCGGATATCGGTTGCCGCCTCGTTGATCGCCTCCGCATAGTCGCGGGCGGCGTCGGCGAGATTGTTCAGGTAGACATCGGCCGCCGGATCGTTGGCGGCCGCGACAAATGCCGTCTCCAGCTCCACCGCATAGGCTGCAAGCGAGCCGTCCACATCAGGCGTTCCAATCGCGAGCGCGAGTTGGGTCTCGGCGGTCGACATATAGTCGGCCGCCGCGGTTTCTGCGTCGGACAGGCGGCGGCTGGCGGTGGTGACCGGATCGGAGGCGAGCGTGACACCGGCAAGGCCCACACCGCGTCCGTTTCCCTCGACCACGTTCGATGTCAGCTCGACCGATTGGGCTGCATAGCCCGGTGTCAATGCGTTCGCTACATTGTTGGCGATGATCTCGGTTTGGGTCGAGGCCGCGTTGAGCCCGGTGAGCGCGATGTTGAGCGATGTGGTCAAACTGGTCATGATGGCGTCCCCTCAGCCGCGCCGGATCAGCGCTTCAGGTTCGTGGTTTCCTGCAGCATCTCATCAACGGTCCGGATCACGGTGGCGTTGGACGAGTAGGCCCG
>JBCDHQ010000151.1:0-10610 GCA_038749815.1 Pseudomonadota bacterium
ACTTGAACGAAAGGACCGATCCATGAAGATCTTCATGCTTCTCGCGACCGCCTTCCTCTTCAGCGCCGGCGCTGCCGCGGCGGAGTGCTCGTGGGGCAACTACTCTGAAACGGTCGCCGAGGGCAAAATCCCGCCGCTGACAGATGACGGCGAGACCGCCGACAGCTGAGACGACATCCGCGGGCACTCTGCCCGCGGACTTCACGCGGTCGTGATGTCAGGCATCGACCCAAGCGGTCATGGCATCGAGATCGGGGCGCGGACGCTCTTTCGGTGGGGTGGTCTCGGACCCGAGCACCATGAAGCCCGCAACGAAATCCGGAGTGTCCACGTCCAAGGCCTCCTTGAGGAAGGCGGCGTCGCCGGCCATCGGGCCCGTCAGCCAGTTTCCGCCCCAGCCAAGTGCCTGCGCTGCATTCAAAAGCCCGAGGCAGAGTGCGCCTGCACTCAGGATCTGCTCGATGTCAGGGATTTTGTCGTGCGCGCGCGGGGCTGACACGACCGCCACGATCAAGGGGGCGGTGCGGAACATGGCCGCCGTTTTCTCCACCCGCTCCGGCTCGAAGCCCAGCGCCTCAGCCCGGGCGCTTGCCGTGTCGGCCAGGCGGGCGAGGGCCCGTCCTTCCAACACGATCAGACGCCAGGGCTCCAGCTTGCCATGGTCGGGCACCCGCACCGCGGCCGTCAGGATCCGGCGGAGCGTGTCACGGTCGGGTCCCGGCGCGGTCAGGGTCTTGGCAAGGCGCGAGCGTCTCGTCTCGAGAAAGTCCAGGGCAGCGGGGTTCGGATCAGGCATCATGCTCCTCCTCTCCCGCTGATGTGCCGGAGCCCGCGCGAAGGTCAAGCGCTCAGGCTGCGATCCGTGCGATCTCGGCCGCGGCCTTTGCCCGCGCCGCCTCCGCATCGGCCACCATGCCGTCGGCCGCGATCACATGAACGTCCGTGATCCCCAGAAAGCCGAGCACATGGCGGAGGTAGGGCGTCGTGAAATCCCAGTCGCCCTCGGCCGGTGTTCCGCCCGTGGTGACGATGACATAGGCCGTCTTGCCCTCCAGAAGGCCGACGGGCCCCGCCTCGGTGTAGCGGAAGGTCTCGCCCGCGCGCGCAACCAGGTCGATCCACGCCTTCAGGGCTGCCGGAACGCCGAAGTTGTACATTGGGGTGGCAATGACCAGCGTGTCATGCGCCTTCAGCTCCGCGATCAACGCCGCGGAGAGGGTCGTGCTCTCTCCCCCACCGCCGCTCAGGAAGTCCGCGTCGACAACCGGCAGACCGCCCGCAACGTCGCGGTGCGTGACTGTGCCGCCCAGTCGCGCTGTGAGGCTCTCCGCAAGATCGCGGGAGGTCGCTTCAGCGCCGCGAGCGCTCGCGGTGACCAGTAGAGTTTCGGACATCGGTCATTCTCCATTCCACTCCGTGTGGATTGGAGTTACGTCCGAACCGCGCAAAAACAATTCCGATCTTGCGCACGCATAATTTCTAAACTGGAAACTTCAGGACAGGATCTTCGGGTTGGCGCCGAGATCGACGCCGGGGAAGACCACTCGCTCGATCTCCGAGCGTTCAAGACCGAAAAGGCCACGGACAGTCCAGGCCGCATAGCGTCGGATGTCGCCCGTCGGACGAAGGTCGCGATCCTCATAGAGGTCGCCCTCGCCGAGGCCCGGCCAGTCGCCATGCACGCGGCGGCCGCGCAGCGCGCCGCCTGCCATCACCATCGCCCCGCCCGTGCCGTGGTCGGTGCCCGCCACCCCGTTCTCTCGCGCCGTGCGGCCGAACTCGGTCATGGCCAGCACCGTTGTCCGCTCCCAATTCCGGCCGAGCTCCGACTTCAGCGTCAAAAGCGCCGCCGTCAGCTCGCGAAGCGGGCGGCGGATCACGGTTTTCTGGCGTCGGTGCGAGTCCCAACCACCAATCGAGAAGGCGGCGATGCGCGCCTCCTCATTCAACCGTTCCGCTGCGAAGGACGCGAGCGGCACCGCTTGGCCGGCTTTCGCGGGGGACATGCCCCCGGGCACGTCGCGGCCCGCGGAGAGCGCGATCGCCGTCTCGGCGGCGGACGCGAAGAGTGGATCCGACGCGTAGAGATCGGCGAGCAGAAGCTCGGCCTGTGCGGAAAGATCCAAGTCGGTCTCGGGTGACCAGCTCCCTGCCGGCGCGCTCCCCGAAAGGATGAGGGGCTGGCTTCGCCCGACGGCAATGGCCGTGTCGCTCCGGGTTCCGGGGACGAGCGTCAGCATCCGGTTGAGCCACCCGTCCCGTCCCTCGGTCAGTGTCCCGGTCGCATCCCCACCGCCGTTCTCGAGGAGGTCCTGGCCGTCGAAGTGACTGCGCTTGTCGCGGTAAGGCGTGGAGACCGCATGCGCAAACGAGAGCTCCCCCGCGCGCCAAAGCGGCATCAGATCCGCTGCCTCGCCATGGAGCGCAAAATAGCCATCGAGGTCCTGAGCGCCGCCGGCCTCCCCGATGTCAAACCCCGGGCGGAGACCGGTGAGCGCGGCGTCGCCAAGAGGCTGGACCACGTCGAGACCGTCCATCGCACCGCGAAGGACGATGACGACCAGGCGGTTCTCGCCCGGCGCCGAGGCGAGGGTGACCGGGGTCAGAAGCGGGCTCGCCGCGGCGGAACAGCCGATGGCGACAGATCCGGTCAGGAGGCGGCGGCGGCTGAGGTCTGGCATCGCGGATCTCCTAGCGGCGGTTGAACTCGGGCGAGGCGAGAACGATCGCCAGCGCATCGGCCCGGCTCTCCGCCCGACGGGTGGCGCGCGCGACCTCAGGGGTCACACCGCTGCCGAGCGTTGTCTCAAGGAACCGTGCGGGCGTCTGGCGCGCCTCGAAGCGGCCGGCGGTCTCGCGCGCCCAAAGAATGCGCGCGGCGAGCCCGGAGGCCGAGATCCAGTCCCCGGGATCCTCCGACCATCCATCGGGTCCCGGCGGCATCATGTAGGGCTGGCCCATCGCTGCCAGCGGGCGCAGAACGGTCCGCGTGAGCTCCCGCGGTCGAAGCTTCGACACGTCGTCCGCCGTAACGCCAAACGCGCGAAGACCGGCCACGATGAACTCAAACGGTGTCTTGACCTTCCGGAGCTCCGGCGACCAGGCGGCCTCGCCCGCAAGGAGGGCGCGGTATGTCACCGCCAGATCGCCATCGGAGGCAAGGTAGGCGTCCGCGACCCGGTCGAGATGTCCTCGCTCTGGCGGCCCGCCCACAAAATGCTCGATCAGCTTGCCCGCCAGGTGCCGCGCCGTGTCCGGACGCAGCGCCAGATCGACGAGCGCATCGACCACGGCCCCGAACTCTGCCCGCCGGCCGCCGTAGCGCGTGCCAAGGACGGTCTCGGCGCCGGGCTCCGCAATCTGTGCGCGGAAGCGGAAGCCCGCGTCGTCGAAGGTCATGCCCGTCAGGAGCTCCGCGAACTCGCGCACGTCCTTTTGCGCGTAGTCCGCGTCGACGCCGAGCGTGTGGAGCTCCAGTATCTCCCGCGCCAGGTTCTCATTCAGCCCCCGCCCACGGCGCTGACCAACCTGGGATCCAGGGCCGATGGACGTGGATTGATCCAAATAGTCGAGCATCGCCGGATGCGTGGCCACGGCGAGCAGCATGTCTGGAAACCGCCCGCCGACATGCGGTCGGATCGCCCGCGCCACAAGATCCGGGGCAAAGACGCGGAGCCGGGCGGAGGATGCGCGCACAGCAAAGTGATCCGCCCAAAACGCCGTGAGCCGTTCCCGAAACGGCGAGCCACCACCAACGGCCCGCGCGAGATCGGCGCGCAGGTCGACAAAATACTGCCGCCGGAGCGCTGCCTGAGCGCTCTTCTGCGCGTCCGCCGCGCCGTCGACCTGTTGCCGCGCATTCCGCCGCGCTTCCACAAAATCCCGGAGGAGCTGTGCCCGCTCCGGAAACGGCGTACCCTCCGCCGCATCGGTGGGGGCGAGCGCGGCAAGCATAGCCTCCGTCCCGCCTTGAGAGCGGCCCGAGGGCGACAGGCCGTAGCCCCACCGAATGTCAGCCAGATCGCGTTCCGTCAGCGCCATCGCGCGCCTCCTCAGACCGTCCTCGCGCCCTTTCTACGTCGGCGGCGCGCTCCTCCGGCGCAGCTGCCTTCCCTTTCGGGCCTCAGTGCGGCACCCATACCCCGAACCAAGGAGATAGGCGATGGCTGAGACCGCATTCGATGCTTTGGTGGCACATGACCGCGCGACAGGCGCCCTTCGCGAGGTGGCGGGCCTCCTGTCCTGGGACCAGGAGACCATGATGCCAAAGCGCGGTGCGGCCCAACGCGCCGAGCAGGCCGCCGCTCTCGCCGCGACGATCCACGCCCGCGACACCGATCCGCGCCTTGGGGCGTGGCTCGAGGCCGCGGAGGCCACCGAAGATGCGCCAGAGACGGTCCGCGCCGTGGCGCTTCTCCGGCGTCGCCACGACCGGTCCCGACGCTTGCCGGCCACTTTGGTTGAAACGCTCGCCGCAAAGACCAGCACCGCGCAGATGATCTGGGCCGACGCGCGGCGGCAGAATGCCCCCGCGGACTTCCTGCCCTATCTCGCCGAGATCATTGATCTGAAGCGCGCGGAGGCGCAGTGCCTTGCCAATGGCGGCACCCTCTACGATGTGCTTCTCGACGACTTTGAGCCGGGCCTGACGATGGCCAAACTGACACCGATTTTTGCGGAGCTGCGAGCGGGTCTCACAGCACTCCGTGCCGAGGTTTTGCCCCGAACCGGGGCTCAGGAGGCCGGGCTCCGGCCGGTCCCCGAAGCAAAGCAGCTCGCGCTCGGCCCGCGCATCGCCCGGGCGTTCGGCTACGATCTCGAGGCCGGTCGGGTGGACCTCTCCGTCCATCCGTTCTGCTCCGGCTCCGGCGGGGATGTCCGCATCACCACCCGGATCGATCCCGAAGATCCAATGACCTCACTCTACTCGCTCATCCACGAAATGGGCCATGCGGTCTATGAGCAGCGAATCGACCCCGCGCTCCGAGGGACACCGCTCGGCGTCTACGCCTCAATGGGCATCCACGAGAGCCAGTCCCGCCTGTTCGAGAACCAGATCGGGCGCTCGCGACCCTTTGCGGCGTGGCTCCACCGGGAGCTCGAAGCCGCGTTCGGACCCACGGGCCTCGACGGACCCGACGCGCTTTGGCGGGCGGCAAACCGGGTCACGCCGGGCTTCATCCGCACGGATGCGGATGAGCTCCACTACAACCTGCACATCCTGATGCGCACCGATCTCGAGCGCGCGCTGATCGAGGAAGAGCTCGATGTCGGCGATCTCGAAGCCGCCTGGAACGATCGCTTCGCCGTTGACTTCGGCCGCACCGTCACCTCGCCCGGCGACGGCTTTCTCCAGGACGTGCACTGGTCCGTCGGCATTTTTGGCTACTTCCCCACATACACGCTCGGCAACATCTACGCCGCCTGCCTCTGGGCCGCAGTGGAGCGTGACCTGCCCGGCCTCGACGCCGATCTCTCCTCCGGCGATCTCACCCGCATCCTCGACTGGCTTGGCGAACGCGTCCACCGCCATGGCGCGCGACTGACCGCGGAGGCCCTGATTGAGGCCGCCACGGGCACAGCGCCACATGCCGGCCCTCTGCTCACGTATCTCGCGACCAAGACCAACGCGCTCTATCCCGCTTGAGTTTTGCGCTGCGCGCGGGCGATGCGCCAGGCCCGTCGTTTGCGGCGGGGCCCCACCATCGCGCGGAGCGCGGTGGTGGGGGGCATCTCTTGGCGCGCGGAGGCGCGCCGCATCTTGCTCAATTGCCTGCGTTGAAAAACCCGTAGATCCGCTCGGCCAGCTCGTCCGAGATCCCCTCCACCGCCTTCAGATCCTGTAGCCCGGCGCGGCTCACCGCTTTCGCGGATCCAAAATGGGCCAGAAGCGCCCGCTTTCGCGCCGGCCCGACGCCCGTGACTTCGTCGAGAGGGGTCGACGTCACCGCCTTGGCTCGCTTTGCGCGATGCGCACCGATGGCAAAGCGGTGCACCTCGTCGCGCATCCGTTGCACAAAATAGAGCACCGGATCGCGATGCGGCAGGGCTTTCGGGGGGAGGCCCGGGCGATGGAAGACCTCTTTGCCGGCATCCCGGTCGACGCCCTTGGCCACGCCCACGATCGCGACGTCCTCCACCCCCATTTCCGCCAGCGTGCCCTGCACGGCCGAGACTTGACCCGCCCCGCCATCGATCAGCAGGAGATCGGGCCACTCCCCCGTTTCCCGATCCGGATCCTCCTTCTGAAGCCGGGCAAAGCGACGCTCCAACACCTCCCGCATCATCCCGAAATCATCCCCCGGTGCGATGTCCTTTGAGCGGATGTTGAACTTTCGGTAGCCCGATTTCTGGAACCCGTCGGCCCCCGCGACCACCATCGCCCCCACGGCGTGCGCCCCTTGAATATGGGAGTTGTCGTAGACCTCGATCCGGTCCGGCGCGGCCTCCAGATCGAAGGCGTCGGCGAGGCCCCGGAGCAGTTTCGCCTGGCTCGCGCTCTCCGCCATCTTTCGGCCGAGGGCCTCGCGCGCGTTTCGCATCGCCCCCTCGACGAGCATCGCCTTCTCGCCGCGCTGCGGCAGCAGCACCTCGACTTTGCGCCCGAGCTTCTGGGCCAGCGCTGCCTCCAGCAGATCGGCATTGTCGACGGGATGGCTGAGGAGGAGGCGGCGCGGCGGCATCTTGTTGTCGTAGAACTGGACCAGAAAGGCCTCGAGCATCTCGCCGGCTTCGGCGCCGGCGCCCGTGCGCGGAAAGTAGGCCCGGTTCCCCCAGTTCTGGTGCGCGCGGATGAAAAAGACCTGCACGCAGGCCTGCCCCTCCGCCATGTGCAGCGCGATAACATCGGCCTCGTCCACGGTCTCGGGGTTGATCCCCTGGCTCGACTGCACATGGGTGAGCGCGCGGATCCGATCGCGGAGGGCTGCTGCGCGCTCATATTCCATCGCCTCGGAGGCCGCCGTCATCTCTTCGGCAAGCTGCGCCTGCACCTTGGTCGTCTTTCCTTCGAGAAATCGCATCGCGTCGGCCAGGTCGCGGCCGTAGAGCTCCTCCGAGATCCGCCCGACGCAGGGCGCGCTGCACCGCTTGATTTGGTGCAGAAGACAGGGCCGCGTCCGGCTCTCGAACACAGAATCCGTGCAGGAGCGAAGCTGGAATGCCTTTTGCAGCTGATTGAGCGTTCGGTTCACCGCCCCAGCCGACGCGAACGGTCCGAAATAGCGGGACTTTCCCTTGGCCCCCCGGTGCTTTCGCACCTGCGGAAACGGATGGCTGGTGTCGACCTCGATGTTGGGAAAACTCTTGTCGTCGCGGAGGAGGACATTGTAGCGCGGCTTCAGCTGCTTGATCAGGTTCTGCTCGAGGAGCAGCGCCTCGATCTCGGTCTCGGTCGACAGGAACATCATCGAGGCGGTCGCCTGGATCATCCGTTCGATCCGCGGGCTGTGCCCGGTGGGCTTTGCGTAGGAGGCGACGCGCTTTTTCAGGCTCCTCGCCTTGCCGACATAGAGGACGGCCCCCTGCCGGTCGAGCATCCGGTAGACGCCCGGCCCCCCCGACAGCTCCTTGAGGTAGGAGTGCACGACACGGTGGCCCGTCAGCGAGCCGGTGGCGCGGCCCTCTTCATCAAACTCCGCCTGAACATTCTGTGTCACTCAGATGACATTCCCGCTTGATCTGCATGACAATGCGACACCGCGGCTGCCGCCCGGCGCACCAGACTGTCCACGAGATCTGTGGATAACTCAGTGGATGAGCCGTGAGCGGTCGCGGTTTTCCGTTTAATTCTAATGATCCAGACACATTGCTCAATCATTGAGCTTGCCTCTAGGTCATTGTTTTCCAATGCGTTTTGAGGAGACACGTGCATCAGATTGAATTTGTTTGCAAATCCGTGACAGGCCGTTGCTGAGGCATGTCTTGGTGGACAACTCGACACAGGCGAGCAGCTTGTTCACGCTTCGCGCTATAGTTGATCGCGATAACCTTACTCCACCCCCAGAACATCAGGGGTTTGCCAAGCGAGGTGTTGTCCACCATCAATGCACAAAAGTTGCCCGGTGAGGGCCGGGCTGTCCAGGATAAATCCGAGAGCGGCCGTCATGTCGGCAAGGTTCGCCCCACGGCCGAGAACGGTCGCGGCCCGCTGGGAGGCAAAGTGCTCAGGGCTCTGGCGCGCGCCCTGCAGGGTCGGCCCGGGCCCGATGGCATTGACGCGGATGTCCGGGGCCAGCGCTTGCGCCGCGGTCTGTGTGAACGCCCAGAGCCCCATTTTGGCGAGTGTGTAGGTCATAAATTCGGGCGTCAGCTTCCGGACACGTTGGTCGATCATGTTGACGACCACACCTGAAGCAACAGGCTCTCCGGCCGCGTCCCGCGCGCCCTTCGGGCACTGCGCTGCGAACGCCTGTGTCAGGAACACCGGCGCTTTGAGATTGGACCTGTGGTGACGCTCCCAACTCTCGA
Source organism: Pseudomonadota bacterium (assembly GCA_038749815.1). Lineage (GTDB taxonomy): Bacteria > Pseudomonadota > Alphaproteobacteria > Rhodobacterales > Rhodobacteraceae > Algicella. The sequence goes on from JBCDHQ010000151.1 coordinate 8,470, forward strand.
GGGTCAGGGTTTCAATGGTGTCATGCTCGAAAATCGAGGCGTTGTTGATCAGGATGTCGAGCGGTCGGCCAAGCGCGTCCGCCGCAGCCGGGATCAGCCCCGAAGCCGCCGCATCGTCGAGAAGGTCGGCACCGAGCGCCACGGCCGCTCGCCCGGTCGCCCGGATCTCCGCGGCCAGAGCCTCCGCCGGCGCCGCGCTTGAGGCGTAGTGGATCGCCACGTCGTGGCCCCTGTCTGCAAGTGCCAGCGCCAGGGCGCGGCCGACGCGCTTGGCGCCTCCAGTGACGAGTGCTGCGCCCATCGGCGGCCCCTCCCCAAGTTAGAACAGTGTCGAGATGTAGGCTGCGTAGATCACGAGGAACCCGGCTCCGACGAACCGGCCGAGCGTCCACTTGAGAAACACAAACGGGATGAGGACCAGCGACGCCGCCGCCATCACCCAGAGGTCGTAGACAAGAAACGCCGGATCGACATCGAGCGGGCCGAAAAACGACGCAACGCCCATGATTGCCAGCAGATTGAACATGTTGGAGCCGATCACGTTGCCGATGACCACATCGGCTTGGCGTCGGAGCGCTGCCATCACAGTTGTAGCAAGCTCCGGCAGAGACGTCCCGACTGCGACAAGCGTGAGGCCGATCACCGCATCCGAGACGCCGAGGCTCTCAGCGATCGCCGTTGCCCCAACGATCAGCAGGTTGGCCCCGATCGGAAGACCGATGAGACCTGCCGCGAGGAATGCGCCGATGTTCCAGGCGGGCATGTTGGGGTCACCGTCGTCCAGATCCTCGGCGCTGATCCGCGCCCGACCGGCCGCGCGCGCTGCGCTCACCAGCATGGCCGTCAGCAGGCCGAGCAACAAAACCCCCTGCCAGAACCCAAACGGTCCGATGAAGCAGAGACCGATGAAGACGGCCGTCGCGACAACCATCTGAATGTAGCTCCGCCGCGTGTCGCACTCCGCCGTTGCGATCGGAGCCAGAAGCGCGGGGAGGCCCATCACCAGCCACACATTGGCAATGTTCGAGCCGATCACATTCCCGAACGCGATGCCCGGCACACCGGAAAGCGCCGCCTTGATCGCAATCAGCAGCTCAGGGGCCGAGGTCCCGAAGGCGACGACGGTCAGGCTGACGATCAGCGCCGGTATCCCGAGGCGGAGCGAGAGAGACACCGCCCCCCGAACCAGAAAATCCCCCGCAAAAACAAGAAGAACCAGCCCTGCGGCGGAAGTCAGAAGGTCGAGCACAAGGTACCCCGGGGGTCAAGTCGCGTGGGGGGCAGTTAAGTCCCTTTGCGGCATGGACAACCCCCGTCGCCAAGAAGGAAGGCCCCGCAGTCCGGACACTTCTCCCCCGCGCGGCGGAGCGCGGGCGGCTTGCGCCGCTTGGGCCGTGTCAGTTTTCCGAACATGCCGAGAACCATCACGGCAATCAGAAAGAGGGTGACAGCCTTGACGATCACAGCCCGTACCGCGCCCAGTGTGCCCGCGTCTCGAGCGCGGACATCATACCCTCGGCGAGCTCCACGCCTCCGAGGCGTGACCAAAGTCCGCGCCGCGGGCGGCTGACCGAGAACCGTGTCTTCGGCCCGAATTTCTGCTTCATCACGGGAACGAGATGGCCGATCCCGTCCGCGAGGCCGGTCGCCACGGCGGCGTCCCCGACGAAAATGTCACCTGTGAAGAGATCGCCGTCGCCGAGCCGTGCCCCTCGGCGCGATTTCACCTGATGGATGAAGTTCTTGTGGATCGTCGCCTGAAGATCCTTCAGCCGCTCGATGTCGCGGGGACGTTCGGGGCGGAAGGGGTCGAGCATGCTCTTGTCCTCGCCCGCGGTGTAGACGCGACGCTCGATCCCCCAGCGCTCGATCAACTGATTGAGGCCGAACCCTGCCGAGATCACGCCGATCGAGCCGAGGATGGAATTGGCGTCGACATAGATCTCATCGGCAGCCGTCGCCAGCCAGTACCCCCCTGAGGCCGCCACATCCTCGCAAAAGGCGTAGACCGGCACCTTCTCCTCCTCGGCGAGGCGGCGGATGCGGGCTGTGATCAGCGCCGATTGCGCGGGTGACCCGCCGGGGGAGTTGATGGCGAGCGCCACGGCCTTCGGCTTGCCGCGTGTGAACGCCCGCTCAAC